>NZ_WPCE01000127.1 GCF_009742825.1 Halorubrum sp. CBA1125 | reverse complement strand
GAAGCCGCAGCCAGGCGCGTAACACCGCCGCGACGGGCGCAGACTAAAGGCAGTCGGTATCACGACCGGCTATCCGATCGCGACTGCGTTCACCGTGACTGGTGCTGTTATCGGTGTCGGCCTCGCCCTCGGTGGCACACCGGTCTGGGCGAAGTACCAGCAGATCGCCGCCGTCTGGATGTTGACGCCGTTCGTCGGTGGGGGCATCGCGTTCACCATCGCAAGCCTCCTTCCACGTCCCGATGTTCCCGAACGATACAGCATTCCGATTCTCGCCGGCCTTGTCGGGGCCGTTCTCGTGAACATTCAGTTCAGCTTCCTCGGTGAAGGAAGCGCGGCGGGAACCGTCCGCGGGCTCGGACAGCGAGTGCTGACCGTCGATGGACTGGTATCGGCGCTCGGAATCACCGGCCTCGCTGTGCTAGCCGTCGCAACGGTCGTCTGGTGGGACGTCAGTCGGGACGAGCCCGGTGGCCTGCGTCGAGTGCTACTCGCGCTGGGTTCGCTCGTCGCGTTCTCCGCGGGCGGGAGTCAGGTCGGCCTCGCTGTCGGGCCGCTGCTGCCGTTGCTCGACGAGGTGGGGATGGTCTCGACGTTCGCCGTGCTCGTCGGCGGCGGCCTCGGAATGCTCGTCGGCTCGTGGACGGGCGCGCCGCGGATGATCAAGTCGCTCGCCCAAGACTACTCGTCGCTGGGGCCGCGGCGCTCTATCTCGGCGCTCGTGCCGTCGTTCCTGATCGCACAGCTGGCAGTCCTGCTCGGCGTCCCGGTCTCGTTCAACGAGATCGTCGTCAGCGCCATCATCGGGAGCGGGGCCGCGGTCGGCGGTCGGGAAGCTGTGGATGCCAGAAAGATTCTCCTGACAGTCGGGGCGTGGGCAGGGTCGTTCGTCCTGTCGTTCGGCCTCGCGTACGGCACCGCGCTCCTCCTACTGTAACCCACAAATGAGCCTGCTGAACTCACGAACTAATGCCTACGGCAACTGAACTCGAACAAGGAATCCACGAACACCTCGGGCAGTTCTCGCTGCACGTCCTGCTCGTCTTCGCGACCGGGCTGACCATCGGCTCCGAGCGGACCGTCGTCCCCGTGCTGGGAGAGGACGTCCTCGGCGTCGAGTCGTTCCTCGTGATCGGCTCGTTCGTCGTGTCCTTCGGCGTCGTGAAGTCGATCCTCAATCTCTACGCCGGCAAGTAGGGTGAGGAGTATGGTCGCAAACCCGTCCTCATCGTCGGGTGGGCAACATCGCTTCCTCTACCGATTATTCTCATCTTCGCCCCGAGCTGGGGCTGGATCACGGTGGGGAACATTTTGCTGGGCATCAACCAGGCGTTGACCTGGAGCATGGCGATCAACGCGAAGATTGACCTCGCGAGCCCCGACCAGCGCGGGCTCGCGGTCGGCATCGACGAGGCGTTCGGCTACACTGGTGTCGCCGTCGGCGCCTGGCTCACGGGTGTCATCGCTGGTCAGTGGAGTTTGCGGCCCGAACCGTTCTACTTCCTCGGCCTCGTCGTCGTGCTGGCGTTCCTCATTTCGATCTTCCTGATCAAGGAAACCGTTCAGTATGCGCAGGCCGAGGGCGACGACGACCATCACGACGCGAACCTCCCGTTCAATGAGGTGCTGGAGCACGCGACGTACGGTGACCGGACACTGTTCGCGGCGGCGCAGGCCAGCCACATCGAGAACTTCGTCGATACACTGTTCTGGATCGCCGTCCCGCTTTATTTGGTGAGCCAAGGCCTCGGTATCGCGGCGGTCGGGGTCGTCATCGGAGTCCACAGCGCGATGTACTTCCTCCAGATTGCGACCGGCGGGCTCGCGGACCGAATCGGTCCCCGTCCCCCCGTCATCGCCGGGATGTTCATCGCGGGCGTCCTCGGAATGGTGCTCGTCGATGGCTACCTCCCGTGGGCCGTCCTGGCTGGCGTCTCCGGTCTGGGGATGGCGCTGCTGTACCCGAACCTGATGACGGTCCCCGAGCGATGCGGCCTACCCGACGTGGCGCTCGGTGGGGATGGGCATCTACCGGATGTGGCGGGACTCCGGCTACGCCGTCGGCGCGGTCCTGATCGGACTCTCGATGGAGTTCGTTAACGTTGAAGCGGCGTTTTACCTGACCGCTGGTCTGATTTTGTTTCCGGTGCTGTGGTGTATCTCTGGATGGAGGAGACCCATCCCGAGTTCGGTACTCACAAGCCGCCCGCGCCTGCGAGAGCTGGAAGGGGAAACGTCACTGAAGACTGAATGCTCCGTTGGGGCCCCGTCTCTTGGGGCTCCCACGCGCCTTGAGAGCTGGCAAGGGCTGCCGACGCCCAACGATATCGCAGCCCTGGTGTTGTCTCTCTCAGACTGCCCGGGGCGGCGGGACGAGAAAGACGTTTCCCGTTGCCTGTGCGACGATCTCCTCGGAGACACTCCCCAACAGGAGCCGTCGGATACGGCTTCTCCCTTTCGACCCGACAAGGACCGTCGACGGTGTTACCTCAGATTCGACGGCGAGGATTTCGTTGGCGGGATCGCCGTGTCGGACTTCGACCTGTGTCTCGATGCCCCAGTTTTCCAGCGTGCTCGCATGCTCGGCCAACTGCTCCTGTGGGCTGGCATCGGCGTCGATGTCCTCGTCTTTCGGCGACCGAACGTGGACGAGTGTCACCTCCTCGGTCGCGTGACGGAGGTACGAGAAGGCGTCGAACGCTCGGTTGGCGTTCTCAGAGAAGTCCGTCGCGAAGAGAACACGCTGAAAGAGGTGTTCCCGGAGAACCTCGGGGTCGTCGGTCCCCCGCTCGACGCGGTTGACCAACAACGGAACGACAGTCGTCCGCGCGAGGTTGCGGGCCGTCGAGCCGATGATCCGGTTCTCTAACGGGCTTTGTCCCCGTGAGCTGACGACCGATAGGTCGGCGTGCACGGTCTCGGCGATGCCGTTGATACGCCGATAGGGGGTTCCGCGGACGACGTGTGTCTCGACGTCGAACCCCGCGGCTTCGATCACCCGCCGATACTGGTCCAGCCCCTGTCGGCGTCGCTCCTCGAAATTCACGCCGGGCATCCCGGCGTGGACGTTGGCCGGGACGACTGTCACGAGATGGATCGTATCGACGCCGATACGGCCCAAGCACTCGAGACAGGTCTCGTTCTCTATTGCGGCCTCACTTGCAGCCGACAGGTCGGTCGCGCACAGGGCCCTCATAGCGACACTTTTGTCGAGTGTCCACAACATGGTTTTGTTCGATTTTTGTAGGTATAGTCGACAACGGCATCTTCGCTGAGCAGTTTCGTGAACTGCCAGCATCTATATGTTTCCTATAAGTTATCGATACTCTGACCGAGGTTACCGGAATATAGTATTGTGTAGTAATCCCAAAACCGTTATAGGCACGAGGAGGGTAGGGGCTACTGAGCAGAAATGTGTAAACAGCGAATTTCCGTGTTCGAAACTCAGAGGGAGAACCGATGGCAGGATTAGAGATTCCCACATGGGATCCGGAGACAGCCTTGCTTATCGGCACGATACTACTGGAAGCGATCGTGCTATACGTGGGCTACGGTGGCCTCGAACGCCTCTTCGGGCCCTATCTGATGAAGCTCTTGGTCGGAGGTGAAGCCAATGCTCGATAGTCTCCTCGACGGCCTCGGGATCTTGGGAACCAGTCCTGAGATGCTGGCACTGTTCGTCGGGTTTGGTCTTGTCGTCGGGGTCTTGTTCGGGTTCTTCGGCATGGGTGGGTCGTTCCTCGTCACCCCTGCACTGCTGATGCTAGACTACCCGGCGCCCGTCGCAGTGGGGAGCGGAATGGCGTTCGTCTTCGGGACGGCCGTCATCGCGACTTTGAAACACCACGATCTCGGGCAGGTCGACTACAAACTCGGCGCCATCATGATCACTGGGACGACAATCGGTATCGAGGCTGGCCGTGCCAGTGTCTATTACCTCGAGTCGTTAGGACTCGCTGGCGGTATCATCAGCGTCGCCTACGTGGTCCTCCTCGGCGGTGTCGGGGCGATGGTAACTCGTGACGCGTTGAAGAGTAATGGCGGCGGTGGTATCGATCACGAGGCTGCTGACAAGGAACTCGACGAGTACGAGATCCCAGAAATCGCCAAAACGATTCAGCAGACCGTTCGGATTCCGCCGATGGTGACGCTCCGCGGCGACGTCCGAGTCTCCGCGTGGGTTATCACGGCCGTCGCCTTCGCGACTGGTCTTCTGTCCGGCTTCCTCGGCGTCGGTGGCGGGTTCATCCGGATGCCGGCGATGATCTACGCGATCGGGGTTCCGGTACCCGTCGCCGTCGGGACCGACCTCTTCGAGATCGTCTTCTCCGGCGGTCTCGGAAGTTACCTCTACGGACAGGGCGGCGGCGTGAATCTCGGTATCGTCGCCCCGCTGTTGTTCGGGAGCGCACTCGGTGCGCGTATCGGCTCTGCTGCGACCGCCGTCGTCGACGCTGACGGCATCAAAATCTACTTCGGCGGGATGCTCCTGATCGGTGCCATCGCCGTGGGTATCGGCGAGATCGGCTCCTACGTCGGAAGCCCGACGCTCGAGCTGCTCGGGCTGGTACTGGTTATCGGCGCGGCGGTCGTCGTTGCCTTCGCGATTCTGTACACGACGATTTCGTCGCTCCGGCAGAAGCGTCATCAGAGAACCACAGTTACCGACTAATCTGTTTTTCCGCCAACCCGCTACCCGGTCGGATTAATTTGATTGCTTACTCCCTGGATCTCCCCAGAGTGACGAGTAGCTGTTCACGCCTTTTCCTGTTTCCCTCTCTTGGTTCACCGCGAAATTGTGCGAACTGTGCAAAAGTCTTTTAACGGGCCAGGACCTACGTGGTAGTGATAACAATGCCAGATTCGATGTCTGAACAGCTCCGTCGGGATATGGAGTGCGAGGGGCTGCTGGAGTGTTTCCACGGTCTCAAAGAACTCGATAAGGAGTGCTTCCAGGCGCTCGTCGAGGCCGAAGAACCGCTGACCGTCGACGAGATCGCTGATGCAGTCGACCGGGAACGCTCGACGGCCTACCGTGCCGTCCAACGGCTGCTGCAGACCGGTTTCATCGAGAAAGATCAGATCAACTACGACCAGGGCGGCTACTACCACGTCTACTCGCCGACTGACCCATCCAAGATCGCCGACGACATGCAGCGCCTGCTCAACGACTGGTACGCGAAGATGGGCCAGCTCATCCAGGAGTTCGAGACCAAGTACGAGCAGTCCAAAACTGCGGCTCCTGCAGCCGAAAGCTAACGCTCTACTTCTCTCTATCTCTGGTTCTAAGACTCCCCTCGGGAGTAGAATTTTGCGCGATCTCGGGTTCCGATCGGTATTTCGGTTGACTATCTGTATTGGGTAGTATTGTATATATTCCCCAAAAATCTTAATTAGTACTGGTACATACGTACTGGTGATGGCAACTGATACTGCATCCGACGCTGGCACCGCGTCCACGAACGAACCGCTGCACGTCGACGGGCAGTCCCAGCTCGACGACATCGTCGCAGAGACGATGTCGTCCTCACGGACTTCTACGCCGACTGGTGTGGGCCGTGCCAGATGCTCGAACCGATCGTCGAGACGCTCGCCACCGAGACTGACGCGACTGTGGTGAAAGTCGACGTCGACGCCAACCAGCAACTCGCCTCCGCCTACGGCGTCCGGGGGGTTCCCACCCTTGTCCTGTTCGCCGACGGTGAACAGGTCGAGGAAATTGTCGGTCTCCAGGGCGAAGACCAGCTCCGAACGCTTATCGAGAGCTACACCGAGTAAATGACTCAGGATATCCACGATCTCGTCATCGCCGGCTCGGGAGTCGCCGGGCTCTCGGCGGCGGTCTACGCCGCGCGGGCCGACCTCGACCCGCTCGTGCTGGAGGGCGACGAACCGGGCGGTCAGCTCACGCTCAGGCCCGACGTCGAGAACTATCTCGGGTTCCCCGAGGATGTCGGCGGGATGGAACTGATTCAGCGCGGCAAGGAGCAGGCCGAGCAGTTCGGCGCCGAGTTCCAGCATGGCAGCATCGAGGACGCGGACCTGGACGGCCAGCCGCTGGAGCTATCGCTGTCGACCGGCGACCCGATCTACACGCGGTCGCTGATCGTCGCGACCGGCGCGAGCGCGCGCTGGGTCGGCGCCGAGAACGAAGACGAACTGATGGGGGCCGGGCTCTCGACGTGTGCGACCTGTGACGGTGCGTTCCACCGCGGCGACGACGTGCTCGTCGTCGGTGGCGGCGACAGCGCCATGGAGGAGGCGTTGTTCCTCGCGAAGTTCGCCGACTCCGTGACGGTCGTCCACCGTCGCGAAGAGCTGCGGGCATCGGAGATCATGGCCGACCGTGCTCGCGACCACGAGGACGTCCAATTCCGCTGGAACACGGAACTTGAAGCCATCCACGGCTCCCAAGAAGAGGGCGTGACCGGCGCCACGCTCGTCTCCCATCCCGACGGATATCCTAGAGAGAAGGCCGAGTCCGGTATCGATGTCGAGCGAGAGACGGTCGACGTTGGCGGCGTGTTCTACGCCGTCGGCCACACGCCGAACACGCAGTTCCTTGACGGCACCGGCGTCGAACGTGACGAGGATGGCTACATCTTCACGCAGACTGACGACGCTGGGCGGCCCACAGCCCAGACGGCCGGGGTGTTCGCTGCTGGCGACGTTGCTGACCCCCGCTACCGGCAGGCGATCACGTCCGCCGGCACCGGGAGCATGGCTGTCCTCGACGCCGAAGAGTTCCTTGAGACGCTCCAAGACACAGGTGAATCGACAGTAACCGCGACCGCATAATCACCTGAGCGATCCATGAATACCGCTCCTGTCAGGACTGCCGTGGTTCGTGGCGATTTTGCAGCTGCGCTCTTAGTACCCTTCTCGAGTATCGCGACCGCCCAGCACGGCGGCGGTTCCGGTGGGATGGGTGGGATGGGCAGCAGCGTGGGCGGCTTCACCTGGTGGCCACTCGTCTGGTCGGTCGTCCTACTGAGTCTGGTCGCACTTGTCGCCTATGGTGTGCTCGTCTATCGGCGTTCTCCGGTCGACGAACGAAACCAGGCGGATGCTGCACTCTCGACGCTCCGGTCCCGGTACGCCCGTGGAGAGCTCTCCGAGGAGGAATTCGAAAAGCGCCGGCGTCGACTCGAGGAGTGACTGGAAGCCCACCTTCCGGAACGACGACAGCTGCAGGACCTATGAGCCGCTTGGAGGGCCTCTCTTGGACCCAATCGGCGGACTGGTGTGGTGGTCGTTCCAACCCCTCTCGTTGATTGTAGGAACCGTACGCAGCCGTATTGGCTCTCGGCTATTTGCCGGCAGCGATGATGTGGACGTAATTGACGCTGGATTCAGCAACCTCTCTCGACTAGTCGACCCGATCAACAATAGGGTGGTCGTCGGCTGGGGAATCGGTGCGCTGAATTAGACGCCACCTTTCGAAAATACACGTCCGGGATCCTCACCACGCTCTTTGCGTGGTTGTCGTCGGGTAGGATGGCAGCATCGTAGGACGACATCGTCTGAAACCGCAGTAAAGAAAGGGACGAAACGCGAGATTTTGTACAAGAGCCAAAGGGAATGGTAGAGATATCTGGAGAGATAGTCGTCGAGTCCGTAACGACAGTTTTCGTGCTTTCGACGATGTTCTCGATGGGAGTGAAGCTCTCCGTCAGCCAACTCGTTGACGCACTTGGGAGGCGGCGACTGTTGGCGAACTCCTTGCTGGTGAACCTCATTGCGGTTCCGTTAATCGCCTATCTCCTCGTTCGAACGTTTTCTGTGGAGACCGGCTTCGCAGCCGGTATTGTGTTACTCGCAGTCTCGCCCGGCGCTCCGTTTGGCCCGAAGCTCGCAGAAATCTCAGATAGCGACGTCGCATTCGCCAGCGGGCTCATGGCGATTCTCTGTATACTCTCGGTCGTCACCATCCCCACCTCCTTATTGCTGCTACTCCCTGGCGACGTCGCTGTCGATCCCCTCGCAATCGGGCGGATGGTTCTGGGTATCCAGCTGATTCCGCTACTGCTTGGTTTGGGGATGTCGTTCGCTCTCCCGTCGCTTGTAGACAGTCTGTATCCACTGACTCAGCGACTCTCTGACTACACGTTCGTCGGGTTGATTGTGGTTCTATTGGTAGTCTACAGCGGCAGTATGGTTTCCCTCGT
Source organism: Halorubrum sp. CBA1125 (assembly GCF_009742825.1). GTDB lineage: Archaea > Halobacteriota > Halobacteria > Halobacteriales > Haloferacaceae > Halorubrum. The sequence continues at coordinate 361 of NZ_WPCE01000127.1, read as the reverse complement.
CGGAACGGAAACCCTCGGGCTCTCGGCGGTCGCCGTGGGTGCATCGTTGGTGCTTGGATATTGGCTCGGCGGTCCAGCACAAGGGACTCGGGAAGTGTTAGCAACGACGACTGCCGCTCGAAATGCGGCGATCGCGCTGTTCATTGCGACGACCGGGTTCTCGAACCCGAACGTCCTCACGACGGTCCTTGCATTCTCGTTCATCGGGGTCGTCGGCTCCGGACTGATCGCAAGTGTATGGCGACGACACCCAGTTGGACACGCTTCGTCCCACGATTAACAGCAAGATTGACGCAGGGACCGAAGCTCTTCTGCTGATGGCTTAGATATTGAGGATGTCAATGAGTTCTTCTGCCGTCCG
>NZ_WPCE01000115.1 GCF_009742825.1 Halorubrum sp. CBA1125 | reverse complement strand
CGGGTGGTCCGTCCCGACGATCAGGTACGTCGCCAGCCCGCCGTCCGACTGGACGCGGTTCATCAGGAACGTCGCGTCCTCGCTGGCGCCGAAGTCGGCCGCGGGCATCACGTGGTCGACGCCGTCGAAGCCGTTCGCGACCTCGCTCACCAGCGCCTGGAGTTCGGGGTCGCTGTCGGCCCGCGGCGACTCGCTCACCACCTCGACCGTCGCGCGGCAACCGTGCATCTTCGCGGCCGAGCGCATCGTGCGGTCGAGTCGGCGTTTCATGTACTCCATCAGCTCCGTCGTCTCCCCGCGGGCCTCGGCCTCCATGTGCGCCCGCTCGGCGATGACGTTGCTCGCGGTCCCCGCCGACGCCTTCCCCACGTTCACCCGCGTCATCCCGTCGCTGTGTCGCGGGATGCCGTAGGCGTTCTCGATGGCGGTCCCCATCGCGTGTATCGCGTTGTCGCCCTCCTGCGGGGCCTTGCCCGCGTGCGCGCTCGTCCCCTCGATCGTCACGTCGACGTGACACATCGCGAGCGGCTTCTCGATCCCGGCGACCACCTCCCCGGTCGGGTGGTCGAGGCCGACGTGGACGGCGAGCAGGTAGTCCAAGTCGTCGGCGAACTCGGATTTCGCCATCGGCGCGCCGCCGCCGCCGGTCTCCTCGGCCGGCTGGAAGAACACCACCAGGCGGCCGGCGAAGTCGCTCTCGGCGATCGCCTCGAGGACGGCGAGCCCCCACGTCATGTGGGCGTCGTGGCCGCAGGCGTGCATCGTCCCGTCGATCTCCGACCGGAACCCCTCGTCGACCGGGTCGTGGTCCGGGTCGGTGGACTCCTCGATGAACAGCCCGTCGATGTCGACGCGCAGCCCGATCGCCGGCCCCCCGCCGCGGTCGACGACCGCGACCGCGCCGGTGTTCCCGCCGGTCATCCGCTCCAGCAGGGCCTCGTCGGCACCGCGCTCGCGAGCGCGCTCGATCCAGGGGTCGAGGTCCTCGTCCGGGACAGCCATTCGGTCCGCGGGATCGTAGGCGTCGGGCCCGACGGCCACCTCGTCGACCCCGATTTCTCGGATCTCCTCGACGAGCTTCGCGGTCGTGGCGAACTCGCGCCACGCGGGCTCCGGCTGCCGGTGGAAGCTGCGCCGAAGGCTGACGAGACGGTCGCGGATCGGCTCGGTCATGTGGATCACTCACAGGTCCCACCCACTTAACTATACACAATTGTCGTTAACAAGAGGTACACAAAAGGAATAAGAGCGCCCGTGCGGATCGGTACCCAACGCGTCGCTCCGACGCGACCACACCACATGAACGCACGCTCAGACGCGGACCCGGACGTCGTCGTACTGCGGGAAGGAACCGAGGGGCTGTCGATGGAGTCGTACGCGGAGGCGCTCCGCGAGCGGCTGCCCGATCGCGTCGTCGCGCTCGCGCGGACGCCGGCCGAAGAGCGCGAACTCGTCCCGCGAGCGCGCGTCGTGACCGGCATCACGCTCGACCCCGACCTGCTCGAGCGGGCCGACCGGCTCGAGCTGTTCGCGTGTACCTTCGCCGGGACCGACCACGTCCCGACGGACGCGCTGGCCGACCGCGGCGTCGTCGTGACGAACGCGGGCGGCATCCACGCTCCCGGCATCGCCGAGCAGACCGTCGCCAACATGCTCGTGTTCGCGCGAAACCTCCACGAGGGCTGGCGCCGGAAGGGGAACGGCGAGTGGCGCCACTTCCAGTCTCAGGAGTTCACCGACAGCACGGTGACCGTCGTCGGGCTGGGGTCGATCGGACAGGCGGTCGTCCAGCGGCTGGCGGGGTTCGAGGTCGAGACGATCGGCATCCGCTACACGCCGGAGAAGGGCGGGCCGACCGACGAGGTGTTGAGCTTCGACGACGCGGACGTCCACGAGGCGTTCTCGCGGAGCGACTACGTGGTGCTCGCGTGCCCGCTCAACGACATGACGCGGGGGCTCGTCGGGGAGGCGGAACTGGCGACGCTGCCGCCGAACGCGGTCGTCGTCAACGCCGCGCGCGGCGGGCTCGTCGACACCGACGCGCTCGTCTCCGCGCTCCAGCACGAGGGCATCCGCGGTGCCGCGCTCGACGTCACGGACCCCGAGCCGCTGCCGTCGGACCACGTGCTCTGGGATCTGGAGAACTGTCTGCTCACTCCGCACACCGGCGGCCACACCCCGAGACACTGGGACCGACTGGCCGACATCGTCGCGGGGAACCTCGCCGCGCTGGCGTCCGACGGCGACCTCGAGAACGTGGTATCCCAGCCAGCAAGCGATCGGTGACGCCGGTGAATCGGTAACGCAAACGAGTCGGTGACGCCAACGAATCGGTGATCACTCCGGGTCGTCGACGGTCGGCGTCGTGGTCGTGAGAACTCCTCAGGCCGTGAACAGCCGACGGGGGAAGTCGGCCAGCGTCTCCGCGCCGGTGCTCGTGACGCGGAAGGTCTCGCTTATCTCCATGCCGATCTCGTCGGTCCAGATACCCGGGATCATGTGGAACGTCATGTCCTCCTCGAGGACGGTCTCGTCGCCGGGGCGGATGCTCGCGGTGTGCTCGCCCCAGTCCGGCGGGTAGCCGAGCCCCATCGAGTAGCCGATGCGGTCCTCCTTTTCGAGGCCGTACCGCGCGATGGTGTCACGCCAGGCCTTCTCGACCGTCTCGCAGGTGACGCCGGGCTCGACGGCGTCGAGGGCGGTCTCGATACCCTCGACGACGACGTCGGCCGTCTCTTCGAGCTCCGCGGGCGGATCGCCGACGAAGGTCGTGCGGGCGAGCGGGGAGTGATACCGGTGGCGACAGCCGGAGAGTTCGACGATGACCGGGTCGCCGTCCTCGAACTCGCGGTCGGTCCAGGTGAGGTGCGGCGTTCCCGTGTAGTCGCCCGACGGCATCAGTGGGACGATAGACGGGTAGTCGCCGCCGTACTCGTCGGTCCCCCGAATGAGCTGGTCGTAGATCGCGGCGGCGGCCTCGTACTCGGGGACGCCCGCCTCGATCGCGTCGAGGCCCGCCTGCATCGCGTTCTCGGAGATGCGGGCCGCCTCGCGCATGTACGCGAGTTCCCGCTCGGACTTCTTGATCCGGACCCAGCCGACGAGCAGCGTCGCGTCCGCGAACTCGGCGTCGGGGAGGTTCCGCTGTAGGCGCGTGTACGACTTCGCGGTGAAGTACGCGGCGTCCATCTCGAGGCCGATCCGGCCGTCGGCGACGCCCAGCTCCTCGAGGACGCCCGCGACGTAGTCCATCGGGTGGAGGTCGTACGGCGAGTGGACGTGGTCGTCGCTGTAGGCGCGGATGCTCTCCTCGGCGAGGTGGGTCGTCGCGCGCGCGCCGTTGCCGTCCATGTCGCGGCCGATCCAGACCGGCTCGTCGCGATCCGGCGTGACGATCACGGCCTGGTGGACGTAGAACGACCAGCCGTCGTAGCCCGTCAGGTAGTTCATGTTGGCCGGGTCGGCGACGACGACGGCGTCGAGGTCCTCCTCGCGCAGCCGACCTTTCGTTCGCTCGACCCGCCGCTCGTACTCGGACTCGTCGAATATCTCTTCTCGTGGCATGGAACGGTCGTCTACGAGGGGCAATGACAAGCGGGGAGATAACTTTTTCGTGTATAATAGATACAGATATTGTGTATCCTCGGCCGGCCGCACCCGCCGAAATCGGCGCGTAGCGCGGCCGAGCCACCGGACGTCACTCCGCGTATCGGGCGCATCACCAGCCGAAACCCGCAATTCGTCCCGGTACTGTAGGTTTTTGTATCGTCCGCGCGGATCCCCCAGTATGCTCCACAGCACTGGACCGCTGCTGACCATCGACCTCGGCGACCGTGACACGTCGGAGACCGACATCACGGAGATCCAGGAGCGGTACGTCGGCGGTCGCGGCGTGGCCACGCGGCTGGCTCACGAGCGCATCCCCTTCGACGCCGACCCGTTCGGCCCGGAGAACCGCGCGGTGTTCACCACCGGGCCGATGCAGGCCTCCCAGATGAGCTTCACCGGCCGGACGAACTGCACCGCGCTCTCCCCGCTGACCGACGGGCTGCTGTCGTCGAACGCGGGCGGGTTCGTGTCGCGGCACCTCGCGGCGACGGGCTACGGCGCGGTCGAGTTGGCCGGCGAGAGCGACGAACTGGTCGTCGTCCACGTTCGCGACGACGGCGTCGAGTTCGAGCCGGTACCCGACCTGGTCGGAGCGACCGTCCCGGAGACGACGGCGTACCTCGAGGCGGAACACGGGATCTCCAGCGACCGGACCGCGATTATCGGCCCGGCGGGCGAACACCGGGTCCGGTTCGCCTCGATCATGACGACCGAGGAGCGCGCGTTCGGTCGCGGCGGCCTCGGCGCGGTCCTCGGCGCGAAGAACGTCAAGGGGGTCACGTTCGGCGGCGACTCCGCCCCCGACATCTCCATCCCGGCGACCGCGAACGAGATCCACGGCGAGGCCGCGACGTCGGACCACATCATGAAACGACAGGGGACGGTCGCGGTGATGGACCTCGCCAACGAGATGGACGGCCTCCCGTCGTACTACTTCTCCGAGCGCTCCTTCGCTGGCGTCGAGGGGATCAACGGCGACGCCGTCGCGTCGAAAAAGTACAAGAAGGGGACCTGCTCGGCCTGCGCGTTCGCGTGCAAGCTCCCGACCCGCGACGAGGAGCGCGGCGTCGAGACCGAAGGGCCGGAGTTCGAGGTGGCGATGGCGTTCGGCTCGAACTCCGGGGTCGACGACATCGTCGACGTGATGAAGTCCAACCAGCTCTGTGACGAGTACGGGCTCGACGCCATCTCGGCGGGCAACACGATCGCCGCGTACCTCGCGGCGGAAGACGAGTTCGGGAACCGCGAACTCATCTGGGACCTCGTCGAGAAGATCGCTCACCGCGAGGGCGTCGGCGACCGGCTCGCCGAGGGGATCGGCCGGATCCACGAGGAACTCGGCGTGGAGAACTGGTCGGTGAAGAACATGGACTTCGCGGCCCACGAGGGGCGGCTCCTCCACGGACAGGCGCTCTCGTACGCGGTCGCGAACCGCGGCGCCGACCACATGTACGCGACCTTCTACTCGGTCGAGTACCCGCTCGTCGACGAGGACGAGGCGATGCCACCCGCCGGGTTCGAGGGGAAGGCCGAACGCCTCGTGGAACGGGAGGACTTGATGGCGCTCAACGACAGCGGCGTCGTCTGCAAGTTCTCGCGGGACTTCATGACCCCGGAGCGCTACGAGCTGCTGTTCGACGCCGACTTCGAGGACCTGCTCGCGGTCGGGGCGCGGACGGTCGCGCTCGAACGTCACTTCAACAACCAGCGCGGTATCGACGGCGACGACGATCGGCTCCCGTACGAGGACGAACTTCCGGGGCTGGAGGACGCCATCGAGTCCTACTACGAGGTCCGCGGATGGAACGACGACGGCACGGTGCCGGAGTCGGCGCTACCGGCGTAGGACGTATCCGGCGTAGGACGTATCCGGCGGAGGGCGTCGCTCGGCGGCGGTCGCTCCTACGCCGACACGGTCGCCGCGGTCGCCGCGACGGCGTCCGCGATGATCTCCGTTCCGACCTCGGCCTGCCGCTGTGTCAACACGAGCGGCGGGAGCAGGCGGAGGACGTTGCTGTACTGGCCCGCCGTCCAGACGAGCACGCCGTGCTCGTAGCAGTACTGCTGGATGGCTTCCACCCGGTCGTCGTCCGGATCGCCGGTCTCGTCGACGAACTCGACGCCCACGAACAGCCCCTTGCCGCGGACCTCGGCGAGACCGGGGTCGCCGTCGCCGGCGTCGCGGAGGCGGTCGCGGATGTACGAGCCGACCTCGGTCGCGTGGTCGAGCAGGTCGTGCGACTCGATGTACTCGATCGCGCGGAGGCCGCCGACCATCGCGGGGACGTGGCCGCGGTACGTGCCCGCGTGGTCGCCCGGTCCCCACGTGTCGAGGTCCTCGTGGTAGATGGTGCCCGAGAGGGGCTGTCCGTTGCCGCCCAGCGCCTTCGCGGTCGTCATCACGTCCGGCGTGACGTCGTAGTGCTCGGAGGCCCACCATTCGCCGGTGCGGCCCATCCCGACCTGGATCTCGTCGAACACCAACGGCAGGTCGTTCTCGTCGGCGATCTCGCGGAGCCCGGAGAGGAACCCCTCCGGCGGGACGACGACGCCGCCCTCGCCCTGGATCGGTTCGACGAAGATGCCCGCGGGGTCGGTGAGCCCGCCGTACGGCTCCTCTATGATCGCTCGGACCTCCTCTAAGGCGCGGTCGACGGACTCCTCGGGGTCGCGGCCCTCCCGGAAGGGGTACGGGAACGGCGCGTGGACGACGTCGGGCAAAAGCGGCGCGTAGGGCTTCTTGAACTTCTTGTTCGACGTGAGGCTCATCGCGCCGGTCGTCGCGCCGTGGTAGGCGTTCCGGAACGCGAGCAGGCCGCTGCCGCCGGTGTTGTACTTCGCGAGCTTGATCGACGCCTCGACGGCGTCGCTCCCGGTCGGCCCGCCGAAGACCACTCGGCTGTTGCCGGCGAGCCCGTCGGGCGCGATCTCGCCGAGCTTCTCGATCAGGTCGAGCCGCGGCTCGGTCGGGAAGTCGACGGAGTGGGTGAGTTTGTCGATCTGCTCGTGGACGCCCTCGTTGACGTACGGGTTCGCGTGGCCGACGTTGTAGACGCCGATCCCCGCGAAGAAGTCGAGGAAGACGTTGCCGTCGACGTCTTTCAGGGTCGCGCCTCGCCCCTCGTCGAACGCGAGCGGAATGTCGTTGGGGTACGCGACCGCGCTGCTGTCGATGTCTCCCTGTTTGTCGAGGAGCGAACGCGATTTTGGGCCGGGGACCTCGTCGACAGTCGGTTCCTCCGCGAAGTGCAGGTCGTAGATCGGCGGTCCCGCCATACCACCGACCAGACCACACGGCCACAAATAGATTGAGGTAACCAGCAATCTGTGACACAATATACGATATCTGTTTCCACTATTCCGTCCTCGTTCCCTCCGACCCACGCTCGACCCCTCCATTACTGCCGGCAGCGTCGCGTCGGGACGAGTGCGGTCGTACACCGCGCCGACGGGTCGATCCGCTCTCAGGTGTTAAGACCCGTCCGGCTGATACCGTCACATGGCGACTGAATCCCGAGAATCCGAGACGGTCATCGGCGAGCTGGAACTGACCCGCGGCCTCGCCATCCAGATGACGGCGCTCGGAACGCTCGGACTGGTCGTCGCCGCGGCCGCGCTGAGCGTCCTCTTTCAGACGGTCACCGGCCACGCAGTGACGTTCCAGTTCGCGCCCGCCGGCGTCGGCTGGTGGACGGACGCCCTGAACGCGGTGACGATCCTCTTCCTCGCGACCGCGATCCTCGTTCCCCACGAGTGGCTGCACGGACTCGCGATCCGCCACTACGGCGGCGAGCCGCGGTACGGCGTCGGCGTCGCACACTTCATCCTACCGTACGCCTACGCGACGACCGACCACGAGTTCTCGCGCGACCAGTTCGTCGTCGTCCTCCTGACGCCGCTGGTCGCGATGACGGCCGTCGGCCTCCCGGTGATGCTCGTCTTCGAGTGGGGGTGGCTGATCGTGCCGCTGGCGGCGAACGCCGCCGGCGCGATCGCGGACCTCTGGATGACCGTGACGCTGCTGAGCTACCCCCCGCACGTCCGGCTCGAAGACCACGAGACGGGCGTCAGGATCGTCGGCCGAGAGGCGGATCGCCCGCGGTCGCTTTCCGTGACTGCGGTCGTCTGGGACGCGCTCGCGGGAGCCGCGGTCGCAGCGATCGGGGTGTTGGTCCTGCTGGCGGTGGCCGGCCCGATGCTGCTGTCCGCACTCGGGGTCGAGTCGCTCACGATCGGGACGCCGGACACGATCACGTACCTGTTCTCGTTCGTGAACACGCCGACGGAGATTTCCTTCGGCGTCGGCCCCGGCGTGTTGAGCCTCGGGGCGGCGGTCGGCGTGGCCTACGCGTTCGTTCGAAGCTACCGCCGAAGTCACGCGCCACCGCCGGAGACGACGGACCCGGACGCTGAAACGCCTCGCTGACGGTCGGCGGGACGGACGTCTCGGTCGGCAGGACCGACGTCTCACTCGTCGCTGAGAGGGACGCGTTCGGGATCGGCCAAACTCGTCTCGTCCCCTCAGGCGCGCTTGAGGTCCCGCAGCTTCGCCGCGAACTTGTCGGTGCCGGTGAAGTAGGCGAACGCCAGCGCGACGACCCCGATACTCCCGGCCCACAGACCGAGCATCAGGTCGCCGCTACGGACGGAGGCGAGCGCGAACCCCTCGATGTAGACGCCGAGGAGCGACAGTCCGAGCGTAGCGACACCGAAGAACAAAAGCTCCAGCAGTTCGGGCAGGAGTTCGGGAACGACGTCGAGCAATTCGGATCTCACAAACTGACGTTACCGATCCGGTATTGAGTCTCTTTCGGTTTCTTTGAGGAGAACACATTCCGTCCTCGAACCTCTCGTCACCGCGACCGGCAGGGGATCCCACCCACCACGACCTAGATCACCGTTCCCGAGCGGGAACACGCGGTGCCGTTCGGCTGCGGTGTGGTAACTTTCAAGGTGTTCTGTGCCCCTTTGCGACACGAATGAAGATATTCTCCTCGCCGGACGCCCGCCGGCGGGGCGTACTCGCCGTGTTCGTCGTCGCAGCCGCGTTCGTCGCCCTCTACCTGCTCGTTCGCGAGTACGCGTGGTTCATCACCGACGCCGAGGCGCTGCGTACGTGGCTCCAGCAGTTCGGCGTCCTCGCCCCGCTGGTGTTCATCCTCATACAGGCGTTACAGGTCATCGTCGCGCCGATCCCGGGACAGGTCGTCGCGCTCGTCGCCGGGTACCTCTTCGGTCCCGTCGCCGGCACCGTCTACAGCCTCACCGGCGTCTTGATCGGGAGCACCGTGGCATTCTCGCTCGCGAAGCGGTTCGGCCGGTCGTTCGTCGAGGACGTGCTCCACGAGGACGTCGTCGCCCGGTTCGACGGCTTCGTCGACACCGTCGGCGTGCCGGGGCTGTTCGCGTTCGTGATCATTCCGGGCCTCCCGGACGACGCGATCTGCTTTCTGAGCGGGCTCACGAAGTGGACGCTGCCGACGTTCATCGCGGTGATAAGCGTCGGACGGCTGCCCGCGTACGTGATCACCGTCTACGCCGGCGGTGAACTCGCGAGCGGCCGGGTCCGATCGGGACTCGCGCTCATCGGGCTCGTGATCCTCGCCTCGGTCGTCGGCTACTACAAACAGGAGGCGATCCGGGACCTCCTCGAACGCGCGGAGCTACGGCGTCCCTTCTGAGCCGGTGACGCGCCCGATTCGGGCCGCGAAGCGGGAT
>NZ_WPCE01000265.1 GCF_009742825.1 Halorubrum sp. CBA1125 | reverse complement strand
GAACACGCCGCGGTAGCTGTGGACCTCGTCTATCACGACGTACTCCAGCGAGGCGAAGAACCACTCCCAGAGCCGCCCCGCGTGGGGCAACAGCGCGTAGTGGAGCATGTCCGGGTTCGACAGCAGCACGGTCGGCTCGCGGTCGCGTACGTCCCGCTTCTCTGCCCGTGAGAGCCGTCCCGTGTAGGAGGCGACGGACACCCGACTCCCGAAGCCGAGCCCGCGTGCGAGCTCCGAGAGCGACGCCTCCTGGTCCGCGATCAGCGCGTTCTGCGGGCCGATATAGAGGGTGCGACCGACGTGGTCCATCGCCGCCTCGAAGGCGGGCACGGCGTACGCGAGCGACTTCCCGCTCGCGGTCTCGGTAGCCAAGACGACGTCGTCGCCGCCGCGGACTGCCTCGATCGCGTCGGTCTGGTGGCGGTAGAGGCGGTCGATGCCCGCCTTCGCGAGCGCGTCTGCCATCCGCGGCGCGAGGTCGACGTCGCCGAATTCGGGCTCGCGCGCCGGGAGGCGGCGATGGTCCGCGATCTGTCCCTCGTAGAACGGTCGGTTTCGCAGCCACTCGATCGCGTCGTCCACGGTTACGGAGGCCAGGGCGCGGGCGCGCCTAACGGTTGCGGTGGACGGGGGCGATCGGGTGTTGGGTTCAGTCGTCCGCGGGCGGAGGCAGTTCAATCGTCCGCGGACGGGGACGGTTCGGTCGGGCCGGCTCCGCGCCGAGGCGTTCGAACCGGGCGTCACTCCCGAATGAGGACGATCCCGTCGCGAAACACCGAGTGGTTCGGGACCACGTGCTCCTCGCCGTCGGCCTCGATGCGGGTGACGAACAGGTCGACCTCCTGGACGATCCCTCGCTCGCCGGCGACGCGCACCTCGTCGCCGATCCCGTACGGCTGCCGGAGGAGGAGGAAGACGCCGGCGGCGGCGCTGGCGACGAGGTCCTTCGTCGCCAGCGCGGCGAACAGCACGACCGCGAGCGCGTACGCCGCGAGCAACACGATCAGCGCGAGCGTCTGCACGCCCACCTGACCGAGCGCGATCAGCGCGGCGACGTACACGACGCTGTACTTCACGAGCGTCGGCAGGACGCCGAGCTCCGGGAGCTTGATCCCGCGGAGCCGCTCGGCGACCAGCAGCTCCGCCTTGTCGCCGACGACGATCCCGACGATGAGCACGACGACGGCGACGAACACGCGGGGGAGAAACGCCGCGACGCCGGACCAGAACTGTTCGAGGTAGTTGACGTCCGCGACGGTGAGCGCGACGATGACGGTGACGGCGAGGATGAAGTAACTGGAGAGCCGCGCCAGGATCTGTACCGTCGACGTGTCGAACTCGCGGGCGGTACGCTCGAAGGCCGTCCCCTCGATGACCTCCGGGACGCCCGCACGCGTCAGCAGGCGGCGGTTCACCACGCCGACGACGTACGCGGCGAACAGTCCGAAGACGAGCACGAACAGCGTCAGCCAGACCCGGTCCGGAACGCGGGTGAGCGCCTCGACCAGGGCGGTGCGAACCGCTGACATGGGTCAGTACTCCTCCGGGTCGATCTCCAGGACGAGCCGCCCGGCCTTGAACGCTCGGACGAGTCCGTCCGACTCCGAGAGCACGATCGCGGTCGCGTTCGTGTCTCGGGTGATCGCCCCGCCGGCCATGTGACGCGCGCCGAGCCCCTTCGGGATGTCGACGCCCTCGGCGGCCGGTTCGAGGTAGCGGTACGCCGAGACGATCTTCCCCGAGTCGGAGACGACGAAGGCGCCGTCGAGCCGCGAGAACTCCTTCAACATCACGTTGACGATGGGGTCGCCCACGTGGACGTGCGACTTCTCGAAGGGGTTGTAGCTCAGCGGGCGCGACTTGTTCATTACCTTCCCCGCGTCGCCGACCACGAACAGCGCGCCGACGGGCTTCCCCTTCTGCCCCTTCTTGCCCAGCTCGATGGCGACCTCGAAGACGTCCCGGATGACGCTCGGCTCCGCCCGCGAGTTGACGAACAGGTCGTAGATGCCGGTGTGGACCGTGTCGTCGACGGTGACCCGGACGACCGCGTCCGGGTCGCCGTCGAAGACGCTCGCGACGCAGACGACCTCGTCGCCCTCGGTGACCAGGTCGGCGTCCATCGCGCCCTCGATCCCGAACCGGATGCGGTCGCGGACGTTGTCGAACGGGAGGGGGAGCTCGACGAACGGCTCCGCGTCCACGTCGTTGTCCGGCGCGACCACGACGATATCGGTCTCGCCGTCGGCGAACCGGTCGTGAAACGAGCTCGTCGGCGAGAACAACAACACGGCGTCGGCGTCCTCGACGAGATCCGTCAGGTGATCGGTGAGCGAGGCCATTACCCCCACTGCTCCCGGAATCCGTATAGTCGTTGCGTCGGCGTCGTGCGGCCGTCTGACGGGCGCCGCGCCGACGCGCGGTTTTTACCCGCGCCGTACCGATCCCCGCCATGGCGACCCGCGAGGCCCTCTGGGACTACCGCGACGCGTTCGGCGACGCCTTCGGGCGCACCTACTTCCGGCGCTTCGGGCCGGGCGTCGCCTCCAGCATCGGGATCGGGACCTACCTCGGCGAACCGACCGCCGCCGTCGACGACGCCTACCGGGAGGCCATCGGGCTCGCGATACGGTCCGGCGTGAACCACGTCGACACCGCGGTCAACTACCGGTGCGGGCGCGCCGAGCGCGTGGTGGGCGAGGCGGTCCGCGACGCCCCCATCGATCGCGAGGCGGTCGTCGTGGCGACGAAGGGCGGCTTCCTCCCGTTCGACGGCGAGCGTCCCGCCGACCCCGGCGCGTACGTCCGCGAGCGCTTCGTCGAGCCGGGGATCGTCGACCCGGACGATCTCGCGAACGGCGCGCACGCGATCGCTTCCGACTACCTGGCCTGGTCGCTCGACCGGTCGCTGGAGCGGCTCGGTCTCGGCGCGGTCGACTGCTACTACGTGCACAACCCAGAGACCCAGCTGGCGACGCGGTCTCGGGCGGCGGTGTACGACGCGCTGGAGGCGGCCTTCGAGACCCTGGAGCGTCGGCGCGCCGCCGGCGACGTCGGACGGTACGGGGTCGCGACGT
>NZ_WPCE01000113.1 GCF_009742825.1 Halorubrum sp. CBA1125 | reverse complement strand
GGGCGCGCGAGTGCGACCCCACCGCGGCCGCGCTGGCCGTCGGGACCGGTCTCGGCGCCGGGTTCGTCGCCGACTTCGCCGCGCTCGGGGTCGCGGTGCCGCCGGACCTCCTCGTCCACCGGGTCGCGCTGCTGTCGGCCCTGGGGGTGGTCGCGACGGGACGCGCGGCGGCGGACCGACCCGCGCTCGCGGCCGGTCTCGCCGCCTGGCTGGTCGGGCTGGCGCTTCCGCTCGCAGACGTGATCTGACGCCCCGCCGTTCCCGTTCTCGGCGTCGGTGTCGGCATCGTTCTCGATCGGTCCTCGGCCGCCGTCGTTCGGCGTGATTCGGCGACGGGACGGCCGTACCACAGAAGAAATATATGCCGGGGACAAAACCCATCTGAACGGATGACTCGACACGTCAGTCGGCGAGAGACGCTCGCGGCGGTCGGTTTGGCGGCCGCGAGCGCCGGCTGTCTCGGTCGAGCCCGCAACATCGTGGGACGCGACCGTCCCTCACAGCTCACCCTGGAGATCAACGCCATCCCGGCGGACGCCGACCCGAACGGCATTCGGATCGCGAGGCACCTCGCCGAACACCTCGGTGCCGTGGGCGTCGACGCCCGCATCAACACGCTGGAGTTGACCGCCCTCCAGCGGAAGGTGTTCGTCAACCACGACTTCGACGTGTACGTCGGTCAGTTCGGCGAGACGAAACCGTTCGACCCCGACGCGCTGTACGCGCTCACCCACTCGCGGTTCGTCGCCGAGGCGGGCTGGCAGAACCCGTTCGGGTTCACCGACCTCGACGTCGACGAACTCCTCACGCGACAGCGCGAGGCCACAGACGGACGCGAGGAGGTCGTCGCCGACCTCCAGCGACGGCTGTGTGACCTGCAGCCGTTCAGCGTCGTCGCCTTCCCGGACGCGGTCACGGCCGTGCGTGACGACCGATTCGAGGGGTGGTCGTCCCGGTACCCGCTCTCGCTCGGCGGGCTGCTCGGACTCAGCGCGGTCGCCCCCGACGAGTCTCCCGAGAGCGACACCGGCGGTGACAACGCGACGGACTCCGACGACGACGCCCTCGGCGAGGACCTGAGGCGCAACGAAACGACAGACGAGAGCGCGACGGGCGTCGATATCGACCTCCCCGACGGCACGGACGACGGCGACACGGACGACGGCGATACGCTCACGCTCGTGACGACGGACGGACGAATCACGGAGAACTGGAACCCCATCGCGGTCGAATACCGGCGCCACGGGACGTTCTCCTCCATGCTGTACGACAAGCTCGCCGTCGCCGACGGCGAGACCACGATCCCGTGGCTCGCCGCGGACTGGGTGTGGGTCGACGACGAGACGATCGAGGTCGAGCTCCGCGACGCGACGTGGCACGACGGCGAGCCGGTAACCGCGGCCGACGTCGCGTTCACCTACGAGTTCCTCCGGGATACGTCGCTCGGCGAGACCGAGACGGCGGTCCCGTCACCGACGTTCCGGGGGCGGAGCACCGTGGTCGAGGGGACGTCGGTCGTCGACGACGCGACCGTCCGGCTCGCGGTCGGCGACGCCAACCGCGCGGTGGGCGAACGCGCGCTCCGGGTGCCGATCCTGCCCGAGGCGATCTGGCGGGAGCGCACCGACGTCGCCACGATCGCCGGGATGGAACTCGACACGGAGACCACGGAGGCGGTGGTGACGAACAACCGCGACCCGGTCGGCTCCGGTCCGCTCCGGTTCGTCGAGGCGACCGCGGAGGAGTCGGTCGTCTTCGAACGGAACCCGGACCACTTCCTCGTTCGCGGGGCGATCGACGTGGGGGAAACCGACGACGGGTCGACGGCGCCGGACGCACAGAGCGGGTCGACGGACGACCTGGTCGACGATCTCCTCGACGGCATCCCCAAGCGGTACCACGGCAAGCCGGCGTTCGACCGGCTCGTCGTGCGGGTGGCGCCCTCCGACGTCTCCGCGGTCCAGGCCATCGCCGACGGGCTCGCCGACGCGACGGTGTCGAACCTCGGTCCGGACGCCGTCCCGCGGATCGGACGGAGCCCCGACGCCCGGCTCGTGAGCGGGCGATCTGCCAGCTTCTCCCACGTCGGGTACAACACGCGGCGGGCGCCGCTGTCGAACCCGCGGTTCCGCGGAGTCCTCGCGTCGCTGCTCGACAAGGCGCTCCTCGCCGAGGAGGCGTTCGACGGGTACGCCACCCCCGCCACGTCGCCGCTCGCCGCCTCGCCGGAGTGGGTGCCGCCGGACCTGGAGTGGCGCGGCGACGAGGACCCGGTTCACCCGTTCATCGGCGAAGACGGCTCGTTCGACGCCGACGCGGCGCAGACCGCGCTCCGCGACGCGGGGTACCGCTTCGACGAGGAGGGACGGCTGCTCGCCGAGGATCCATGAGTCCGTTGGTGTCGGTCGTCCTCTCGATCCTCGGATCGGTCGGGTTGATGTTGCTCGTCGCGTCGGTCGCGATCGTCGGCCCCGGCCGGCTGTACGACATCGCCGGGGAGCTCCGTCCTCGACTGTGGAACGCCCGGCGGGAACTGGTCGTGCTCGCTGCGGTGCTCGTGGCGAGCGCCGTCGGCCGCGGGGCGCTCCAGACGGTCTCGGAGCTGTTCGGTCTCCGACTGACCGGGCTCATCTGGGCGCTGGAGGGGAACTTCGTCGGATGGCTGCAGGCGTCGTTCGCCTCGCCGGCGCTGACGGTGTACTTCTCGTGGGTGTACGTGTACGGGTACGTGTTCCTGCTCACGTTCCCGTTCGTCGCGTACCTCGCGCTCCCGGAGACGTCGACGCTGCGGCGGCTGCTCGTCGCGTACGCGCTCAACTACGCGATCGGGCTCGTGCTCTACACGGTCGTGTTCGCACACGGGCCGCGGAACCTGGACGTCGGAACCTCGCTGCTTTTCACCCACAACCCCGACGTCATGGCGCTGACGAGCAAGGTGAACGAGCGGACGAACGTCTTCCCCTCGCTGCACACGTCGCTTTCGGTGACCGTCGGGACCTTCGCCGTCCTGACGCGGCGGACCTACCCGGTGTGGACGCCGATCGCGGTGTGGCTCGCCGCGTCGGTCGTGGTCGCGACGATGTACCTCGGGATCCACTGGCTCATCGACGTGATCGGCGGGATCGTCCTCGCGCTCGGCTGCGTCGCCCTCGCGTATCGGATCGTCGACGCCGACCGACCCGACACGGGAGCGGCCGGTGACGACGCAATCGAGTGACGCTGCCGCGGGAGAGCGGCGACGGACCGTCGATCCGACCGACGCGTTCAGGTCCGGTCGACGCGTTCAGGTCCCATCGACGAGGCGTTCGAGCTGTTCGGGCGGGACCGCGCCGCGGGCGGCGTGGCCGTCGAACGCGAAGGTCGGGACGCCGGTGACTCCGTGCCGTCTGGCCGCCTCGAACAGGTCGGTCACGCGGTCGCGGAGCCGTGTGTCGCCGAGAGCCGTCTCGACGACGCCGGCGTCGATCCCCTCGACGTCGGCCGCGAGGTCGGCGAGGACCTCCCGGTCGCCGATGTCCCGGCCGTCCCGCCACAGCGCCTCGAAGACCGCCTCGTCGAACGCCGGCCACGCCTCGGGCGCGGTCTCTCTCACGTGGACCGAGACGACCTGCGCGGGCAGCGAGTCGACGTCGGTCGCGATCTCTTGGGCCATCTCGACGTCGTACCGCTCCCGCAGGCGGCGGACGTTCTCGCGGGCCTGCGCGTAGTAGTCGTCGTCTTTCCCGTCGTCGGCGTCGGGGTCGATCTCGCCGTCGGGGCCGCGCTTCCCGGCCCGGAGGTCGTACGGGTGCCAGTCGACCGCGAGCGGCTCCTCCCGGGTCGTCTGGTACCGCGCGAGCGACTGCCGGCCGAGGTAGCAGAACGGGCAGACGTAATCGGAGTAGACGGTGATCGACTCGGTCGCGTCGGCGGGGGCGGCGATCCCCGAACCGGTAGTGCCTCCGTCGGCCGTTTCGTCGCTCGTCGCGTCGGTGTCGTCGCTGGCCTCGTTGTCGGCGGCTGGATCGGTCATGGTTACTCGTTCGGCGCCGCGACGCAAAGGCGATCCGGCGGCGGCGATCGCCAGGTCTTATTACAACTGGATAGTACAACTCGTGTATGGGACCGGCGAGAGACCCGGCGTCGCCGCCGGTCGCGCTGACGGTCGCCGGCAGCGACAGCGGCGGCGGCGCGGGGATCCAGGCGGACCTGGCGGCGATGACCGCACACGGCGTCTTCGGCACCGCGGTCGTGACGGCGACGACCGCACAGAACACCCGTGGCGTCCGCGACGTCCACCCGGTCCCGGCCGACCACGTCGCGAGCCAGTACGACGCCGTCGTCGAGGACTTCGACGTCGCGGCGGTCAAGACGGGGATGCTGGCCACCGCCGAGACCGTCGAGACGGTGACCGAGGCGGTCGCCGACGCGGACCGGCCGGTCGTCGTCGACCCGGTGATGGTCGCGGCGAGCGGCGACCGGCTGCTGTCGCCCGCCGCCGAGGACGCCTACGCGGACCTGGTCGCGGCGTCGACGCTCGTCACGCCGAACGCCGACGAGGCAGCGGTGCTGACGGGCGACCCGGTCGAGACGCCGGCGGACGCCGAGCGCGCCGGGCGCGACCTCGTCGCCGCCGGCGCCGAGGCGGCGCTGGTGAAGGGCGGCCACCTGAACGAGGACGCGGCGACGGTCGTCGACACGCTCGTGCTCGGCCCCCCCGGCCGACCCGACCGTCGAGCGCGTCGAGAGTCCCCGCGTCGACACGGACGCGACGCACGGCTCCGGCTGCGTCCTGTCGAGCGCGGTCGCGGCCCGGCTGGCCCGGGGCGAGCCGCTCCGCGAGGCCGTCGCCGACGCGGTCGCGGCGATGAGCGAGGCGGTTCGCCGCGGATACGACGTCGGCGACGGCCCGGGAGCGGTGAACCCGACGGTCCTCGACGGCAGGGGATGATCGAGCGGTGCCGGGGGTCAGAGGAACGCGAGCGGGGCCATCAGCGCGGTCCCGAGCGCGAGCCCGGCGGCGAGCGTCGGCTTGCCGCCCCGCGGGAGGTCGGCGCCGGTGTCGAGCGCCTCCGGCACGAACTCGGTGAGCACGAGGTAGATCATCGCGCCGGCGGCGAACCCGAAGCCGTACGGGAGGAACTCCCGGGCGAACCGGACGAACGCGAACGCGATGACGGCGCCGACCGGCTGGGGCAGACTGGAGAACACCGACCACCAGACCATCTTCCACTTCGAGACGCCCATCGCACGCAGGGGAATCGAGATGGCGGTCCCCTCGGGAATGTTGTGGATCGAGATCGCGACCGTCATGAACACGGCCAAAAGCGGGACAGTGAACCCGAACAGCTCCGTGCCGCCTTCGAGACCGAGGTCGGCGAAGGCGACCCCGACGGCGACCCCCTCCGGGAAGCTGTGGACCGTCAGCACGCCGAGGATCAACACGAGCTTCTTGAAGTCCGCTTCCGCGTACTCGCGCGGGTCGATGTCGGCGTCCAGCAGCACGTCGTGGGCCAGGACGACGAGGACGACCCCGGCGAGCATCCCGACGCCGATCTCCACGGGCGTCCCCTCGGCGAGCCCCTCCTGGACGAGTCCGAACAGCGACGCCGACAGCATGATCCCGGAGGCGAACCCCCACAGCGCCACGTTCCCGCGGTCGCTGATCGACTCGAAAAAGAAGAACGGGAGGGCTCCGACGCCGGTCGCAAGCGCCGTCACCACCCCGGCGACGAAGACGAACGCGAACGCGTCGAGCGCGACCATGTGACGGGATTCGGATAACCGGCAGTTAACACCACCGAGGAGTGTCACCGGCCGGCGACGCGAGCACGGGCCCCTGATCCGGACCGCGTCCCGTCGTGACCGCCGACCGGCACCCGCAGGGTTTTACCCGCCCACGGCGGGAGTAAGGGTATATGGCTACGGGGATCGTCGGGGAGTTCCTCGATCTCAAGGCGGAGACGGACGCGGACGTCCTCGCGATGCAGTGCGGCGACTTCTACGAGTTCTTCGCCGACGACGCCGAACTGGTCGCGGACGAACTGGACCTGACGGTGTCACAGAAGTCCTCGCACGGCTCGTCGTACCCGATGGCGGGCGTCCCGCTCTCGGAGCTGACCCCGTACGTGAAGGCGCTCGTCGAGCGGGGCTACCGGGTCGCGGTCGCCGACCAGTACGAGACCGACGCCGGCGACCACGCCCGCGAGATCACCCGGGTCGTCACGCCCGGGACCCTCCTGGAGACGAGCGACGACGACGCCCGCTACCTCGCGGCGGTCGTGCGCGAGGGCGACGGCGGCGGCCGCGGGACCGACGACGGCCGCGCCGACAGCGGCTGCGACCACGGCCCCTACGGGCTCGCGCTCGCGGACGTCACCACCGGTCGGTTCCTCGTGACCGAACTCGACGACGCGAGCGACCTCCGCGCGGAGCTGTACCGGTTCGACCCGGCCGAGGTGCTGCCCGGGCCCGGCCTCCGCAACGACGACGACCTGCTCGCCGCGGTCCGCGAGGACCTCTCCGGGTCGGTCTCCGTCTTCGACGCGGAGGCGTTCGCGCCCGGCCGCGCCCGCCACGCGGTCAGCGAGCAGTTCGGCGACGAGGCGGCCGACAGCGTCGGGATCGACTCCGAGCCGGCGATCCGCGCGGCGGGCGCGGTCCTGGCGTACGTCGAGGAGACCGGCGCCGGCGTGCTGGCGTCCATCACCCGACTCACCGCCTACGGCGACGGCGACCACGTCGACGTCGACGCCACGACCCAGCGCAACCTCGAACTCACCGAGACGATGCGCGGCGACGCCGACGGCACCCTCTTCGAGACGGTCGACCACACCGTCACCGCGGCGGGCGGCCGGCGCCTCCGCGAGTGGCTCACGCGGCCGCGGCGCGACCGGGACGCGCTGGAGCGGCGGCTCGACGCGGTCGAGGCGCTGGCGTCGGCTGCGCTCGCGCGCGATCGCGTTCGCGAGGTGCTCGGAGACGCCGCCGACCTCGAACGGCTCGCCGCCCGGACGACGAGCGGGAGCGCGGGCGCGCGAGAACTCCTCTCGGTGCGGGACACCCTCGCGCTGGTGCCGGCGCTGGCCGACGCGGTCGCGGAGACGACTCTCGCCGACTCGCCGGTGGCCGCGGTCCTCGACGGCGTCGACCGCGAGCGGACGAGCGCGCTCCGCGAGGAGCTCGCGGACGCGCTCGCGGAGGACCCGCCGCAGACGAAGACGCAGGGCGGGCTGCTCCGGAAGGGGTACGACGACGAGCTGGACGAGCTGATCGAGCGCCACGAGGCGGTGACCGAGTGGCTCGACACGCTCGCGGAGCGCGAGAAGCGGGAGCACGGGCTGAGCCACGTCACCGTCGACCGCAACAAGACGGACGGCTACTACATCCAGGTGGGCAAGTCGGTGGCGGATCGGGTCCCCGAGGGCTACCGCGAGATCAAGACGCTGAAGAACTCAAAGCGGTTCGTCACCGACGAGCTCGAAGAGCGGGAACGCGAGGTGCTCCGCCTGGAGGAGGCCCGCGGCGAGCTGGAGTACGAGCTGTTCGAGGCGCTGCGCGAGCGGGTCGCCGCCGACGCCGAGCTGCTCCAGGACGTCGGGCGGGCGATAGCGGAGATCGACGCGCTCGCTTCCCTCGCGACCCACGCCGCCGGCAACGACTGGACCCGGCCGACGCTCACCGACGAGCGCCGGCTCGACGTCGAGGCCGGGCGACACCCCGTGGTCGAGCGGACGACGGACTTCGTGCCGAACGACCTCGAACTCGACGCCGAACGGGGGTTCCTCATCGTCACCGGTCCGAACATGAGCGGGAAGTCGACGTACATGCGGCAGGCGGCGCTGATCCAGCTGCTCGCGCAGGCCGGGTCGTTCGTCCCCGCGCGGGCGGCCGAGGTGGGGCTCGTCGACGGGATCTACACCCGCGTGGGCGCGCTCGACGAGCTGGCGCAGGGGCGGTCGACGTTCATGGTCGAGATGCAGGAGCTGTCGAACATCCTCCACTCGGCGACCGCGGACTCGTTGGTGATCTTAGACGAGGTCGGCCGCGGTACCGCCACCTACGACGGGATCTCCATCGCGTGGGCGGCCACGGAGTACCTCCACAACGAGGTCCGCGCGCGCACCCTCTTTGCCACCCACTACCACGAGCTGACGACGCTCGCGGACCACCTCCCGCGCGTCGAGAACGTCCACGTCGCAGTCGACGAGCGCGACGGCGAGGTGACCTTCCTCCGGACCGTCCGCGACGGCCCGACGAACCGGTCGTACGGGGTCCACGTCGCCGACCTCGCCGGCGTCCCGGACCCGGTCGTCTCCCGGGCCGCGGAGGTGCTCGACCGGCTCCGCGCGGAGAAGGCGATCGAGGCGAGAGGCGGCTCGCGGGACGGTGCGGACAGCGCCGGCCACGGGAGCCGTGACGGGAACGCGGACGGCGAGGGAGGCGACACGAAGCAGGTCGTCTTCGACCTCTCGTCGGGGTCGTTCGCGGCGGCCGACGAGCGGTCGCGGCCGGCGGGTGCGGGCGCGACGGGGCGATCCTCCGCCGACGGGTCCACAGCTGACGGGTCGGCCGACGGCGGCACGGCGACGGCCGGCGTCGACCCGGAGACGGCGGCCGTGATCGAGGAGCTGAGCTCGGTCGACGTCGCCGAGACTACGCCGGTCGAGCTGCTCTCGCGGGTTCAGGAGTGGCAAGAGCGGCTGGATCGGTGATCGGGGTCGGCCGCTCGGACGCCGTACCTGACGTCGCGCGGCCGCCTGACCTCGTGCAGCCGCCTGTCGTCACGCGGCCGCCTGGCGTCGCGTCCGACCCGATTGTCTGACGTAAGAACTAATGTTCGACCTCGACGTGTTGTGTGTATGGGCATCATGAGCAAGATCCTCGGCGGGGGCGGGAACCGCTCCGTCGACGACTACGTCGAGCTCGACCTCGACGACTTCGCCGAGGCGCACGCAGAGACTGGAATGCAGGTACACATCGCGGAGATCGGCGATCAGAGCGACGTCATCCCGATCAAAGACGCCGTCTACGACGGCGACTTCGTCATCGCCGACATCACGCGCCACTCCACGTCGGACCGGACGATCGAGCACATCATCGACGAGCTGCGGCAGGTCGCCCAGGAGGTCGACGGCGACATCGTCCAGAAGGGCGACGACCAGATCGTCGTCACGCCCACCGGCGTCAGCGTCTCGCGGGAGAAGCTGTAGGCACCTCGAAGACGGGATTTCAGCAACTCAGGCGCGTATACTGCCCGTATCGGCGCTTACGGCTGAACCGTGTCATATATGCCCGTCTCGCGCCCATGTAGGACCGAATGGACGAGCCGGTCTTGCTGACGGGCGCCGGCGGACGGGTGGGTCAGGCCATCCTCCACGGTATCGGGGACGCGTACGAGTGGCGGCTCCTCGACCGGGAGCCGCTCCCGAGAGCAAGGTGCCCGCCGGCGTCAGCGACGCCGACCTGTACGTCGCCGACATCACCGACGAGCGCTCCGTCCGCGAGGCGGTGGACGGCGTCGGGGCGGTGATCCACCTCGCCGGCGATCCCCGGAAGACGGCGCCGTGGGACTCGGTGCTCCGGAACAACATCGACGGGACGCAGGTCGTGATGCGCGCGGCCGCGGACGCCGGCGTC
>NZ_WPCE01000136.1 GCF_009742825.1 Halorubrum sp. CBA1125 | reverse complement strand
GGTGCATTTCTCGAACGCAGTGAGAGAAATCGCGGAGACGAGGGGATCGCAGCCGCCGTCGACACCACAAGAGGTTTTTACCGCGAGTCATCCTCTGAGCCATGGTCCACGGTTCCCTCCAGCTGTGGCAGTTCGGTGCTTCGATCTTCGGTGTGGTCCCCGTCGATTTCGTCGCCGACGTTCGGGTTGGGGTCGTTCCGGGTCTCGTCGGCGGGGCGATCAGCTGGCTGTACACGCTCGTGTTGCTCGCGCTTCCCGGCCTCGTCGCCGCGCTCCTGTGTGCGCCGTTCCTGATCGCGGCGCGGCTCCGGGCGCTGTTCCGCGCGCTGCCGCCGGCCGGACGACTCGTCCCCTCGTACCTCGCCGTCGCGATCGCGTTCTCGATCCCGTACCTCGTCGGCGTCGTGCTCACGCTCTGGCTCGTCGATTCGTCCGGGACCGGCTGGAGCGACGGGTTCGTCACCACGGCGTTCGCCGGCGGTGGGACCGTCGCCCTGCTCGGTCCGCCCGCGGCCGTCCTCGGGCTCCCCCGACTCGGCGTCGACTGGGACCCCACCGGCTACGGTCTCGACACGTGGGCGCTGCTCGTCGCCGCCGGCCTCTGGTACGCGCTGGTCGCCGCCGTGCCGCTCTTCGCCCTCTCGATCGTCCTCGCACTTCCGGGCGGGTACTGACGGTCACGCCGTGTGTCCCGGCGGGGCCGCGGGCGGTCCGATACGGTTTTGGGCCGGCCGGCGGAACCGTCGGTAAATGCTGTCGCGACAGTTCGTCCGGGAGAACCCCGAGATCGTCCGCGAGGCGCTCGACAACAAGGGCGTCGACGTGGACCTCGACCGGATACTCGACGTCGACGAGGAGTGGCGGGAGCTGAAACAGCGCGGCGACGACCTCCGACACGAGCGCAACGAGGTCTCCTCGCGGATCGGCGACCTGAAGCAGGCCGGCGAGGAGGAGGCGGCTCAGGAGGCGATCGAACGCTCACAGGAACTCAAATCCGAGCTCCAGGAGGTCGAAGACCGGGCGGACGAGCTGGAGGCGGAGTTGGAGGAGTCCCTCCTGGAACTCCCGCAGATCCCGCAGGACTCGGTCCCGATCGGCGAAGACGAGTCGGAGAACGTCGAGGTGCGTCGCGAGGGGTTCGACGACCCGCGTGACCTCCCCGCGTCCGTCGAGCCGCACTACGACCTCGGCGAGAGACTCGGCATCCTGGATTTCGAGCGCGGCGCGAAGGTCGCCGGCGGCGGTTTCTACGTCGCCGCGGGCGACGGTGCTCGGCTGGAGCACGCGCTGATCCAGTTCATGCTCGACGTCCACCGCGAGCAGGGGTACCGGGACGTGTTTCCGCCGATCCCCGTCAATTCCGCGTCGATGCGTGGCACCGGCCAGCTCCCGAAGTTCACCGAAGACGCCTACCGGGTCGAGGGGACGAACGAGGCGGCGTACGACGACGACGACCTCTGGCTGCTGCCGACCGCGGAGGTCCCCGTCACGAACCTCCACCGCGACGAGATCCTGCTCGGCGAGGACCTCCCGCTCAAGTACCAGGCGTACACGCCGAACTTCCGGCAGGAGGCGGGCGAGCACGGCACGGAGACGCGCGGGATCGTCCGCGTCCACCAGTTCAACAAGGTGGAGATGGTGAACTTCGTGCGTCCCGA
Source organism: Halorubrum sp. CBA1125 (assembly GCF_009742825.1). Lineage (GTDB taxonomy): Archaea > Halobacteriota > Halobacteria > Halobacteriales > Haloferacaceae > Halorubrum. The sequence continues at coordinate 6,063 of NZ_WPCE01000136.1, read as the reverse complement.
AGCGAGCGACGAGCGCTTCCACGGGCTCGTCGACGAGGCAGAGGAGGTGCTCCGCCGGCTGGAGTTACCCTACCGCATCCTGGAGATGTGTACCGGCGACCTCGGCTTCACGCAGGCGAAGAAGTACGACATCGAGGTGTGGGCGCCCGCCGACGACATGGCCGATGGGCCGGAGGCGGGCGGCCGCTGGCTGGAGGTCTCGTCGGTGTCGAACTTCGAGGCGTTTCAGGCGCGTCGCGCCGGGATCCGTTACCGCGAGGAGCACCACGAGTCGGCCGAGTACCTCCACACGCTCAACGGCTCGGGGCTCGCCGTCCCCCGGATCGTCGTCGCCATCCTGGAGTACTACCAGAACGAGGACGGCACCGTCACCGTCCCGGAGGCGCTGCGTCCGTACATGGGCGGCACCGAGGTCATCGAGGGTCACGAGCCCGTCGGCGAGACGAAACTCGGCGGCGGGTGAGCCGAATTCGACGGAGGGTGCACACCGGCGGCGAAGCGAGACGACTCGGCCGTCTTCCGAGCGAAGCGTTCAAACCGCGGCGCGACGACGCTTCGGGTATGGCAGACATAGAGTCGATCGTGTTCGACCAGAACGAAGAGGAACTCGCGCCAGCGGTCGTGGTGGCGACGATCGCGCTGCTCGCGGTGTTCCTCGTCGGCTTCCTCTTTCAGGTGGTCGGAATGGTGACCTGAACTCCCGTGGTGAGATCCTGCCGCGTTCACGCGGAGGAGGTCAAGTACGCCGTGACGAGACAAAAGCAGAGAGCGCTGTGGAACGGCCGAGCAACGTACAAAGGTAAAGTGTCTTAGTCGCGGACACACTGGTATGTCTGACGAGGAGATAGACGACGTCGACAAAGCGATTCTGTATGCACTCCAGGAAGACGCTCGAAATATGGCGTCCAGAGACATCGCGGAGCGGACCGGTACCTCGGACAGCACCGTCCGCAAGCGCATTCAGCGTCTCGAGTCCGACGGCGTGATCAAGGGATACAGCGCCAGCGTCGACTATCAGAAATCGGGCTATCCGCTCCGAATGTTGCTCTACTGCACCGCGACGATACCCGAACGTGGTGACCTTATTCCCGATATTCTAGACATCGACGGCGTCATCTCAGTACAGGAACTGGTCACCGGTGAACAGAATCTCCTCGTCACCGTGGTCGGCGAGTCGGACAGCGACATCACGCCTGTCGCACAGGAACTCCTCGATCTGGGGCTCACCGTCGCCGACGAAGTTCTCGTGCGAACCCACGAGACGACGCCCTTCGGCAAGTTCGATTCAGAGCCCCGCTCGGAAGACGACTCCTAGACGAGGACGCGTTCGCAATCCGGATCGATCGCGCGGCCATGGATCGTCTGTACTGGATCGGCGGCGCCCGCCAGAGGGGATGAACGGATACCCGTTCTCGAAGCGGCTGATACGCAGTAGGGTCCACCCGATTCGGAGTGACAGACCGGACCGCGTTCCGGCCTTGTCTCCATGGAGGCCCGGGGGAGGGCTTCAAGCCTCCTGACCCGACCTCGCTACCGGGGGTCTCCCCGCATCGCCGCCGAGACCATAATGTTCTTTAATGATTGAATTACGAACGAACTGTGAACACAAACAGTTTTAACAAACAGTATGTTCATAGAGTAATGTAGACGTGACCAGAAGCGTACTCGAGAGACCGTTTCTGGCGCCGCAGTGAGTCGTACGATGGGTTGAACGATGTCAGGACACAGTTCGAAACCGACGGTCGGAGCGCTCCCGGACACGACGGTCGAATCACCGTTCGTGCCGGTCGCACTAACGTGGCTCGTGTGGTCGCTGTTCGCCGCGAGTGTCGCCGTCCTCGTCGCCAACGTCCGATTCGGAGGGGCGTGGGAGATCCCAGGACTGGTTGCCATCGACGGCCTGACCGTTCTGATGTGGGTGGTGGTCACCTTCTTCAGCGGTATCGTCCACAGCTACTCGCGTCGCTACCTGGCCGGGAGCACCCACAAGACGAGGTTCTTCGTCGCTATGTTTGGCTTCACCGCGGCCGTGACGGCACTCGTCGCGGCCGACCACGTCGCACTGTTCGGGGTTCTGTGGGTGGCGATGGGCCTGTTGATGGCGGAACTCATCGGTATCAGCGAGGGCTGGAAACAGGCACGGGCGGCTGCGACGGTCGCCCGCAAGTACTTCATCGCCAGTAGCGCACTGCTGGGCGTCGCGCTGACGGTGCTGTGGTGGGCGACCGGCGCGACGACGATATCCGGCATCGGCGCGGCCGCCGACACGCTCGGTGGGCCGATGTGGCTGGTCGCCGCCGGCGCGCTCGTACTCGCGGCGATGATCCAGTCCGCCCTGATCCCGTTCCACAAGTGGTTGCTCTCTTCGATGACCGCACCGACGCCCGCGTCTGCGCTGATGCACGCCGGATTCGTCAACGCGGGTGGCATCCTGCTGACCCGCTTCGCCACGGTCATTACCGTCGATTCCACGCTCATGCTCGCCGTGGTCGCCGTCGGCGCGGCGAGTGCGATCGGCGGGAAGCTCCTGAAGTCGGTCCGGACGGACGTCAAAGGCAAACTCGGCTGCTCGACGGTCGGCCAGATGGGCTTTATGATCATGCAGGCCGGCCTCGGCTTCTTCGGGGCCGCAGTCACCCACCTCATCCTTCACGGTTTCTACAAGGCCTATCAGTTCCTCAGTTCGGGCGAACAGGTCGAACACACAGGCCCGAGCGAGACCACCGAGCACACGATCGGCCGTACGACGAGCGCCGTCGGCGTCGTCGTGGCGTTGCTGACCGGTCTCGGCGGCGGCGTGGTGTTCACGGTGCTGACGGGGAAGGGAGCGACCGTCGACAGCGGCCTCCTGTTGACCTTCTTCGTCGTCGTCACCACGCTCCACGCGGCCCGCAGTGCTATCCAGCATACCGCACTTTCGACGCCCGCCCGCTACGGGACCGTCCCGTTGGTGTTCTTCCCGGCCATCGTCGTCTATGCCATCGTCTACGAGGGCGTCTCGGGGCTCCTGACGGTCAGTACGGTAACGACCGAACTGACCCTGCTCCACGGGGTCATCGCCGTCAGCTTCGTCGGCATCTACGTCGCCATCGAGACCGGCATCCACGAACACAGCCAGCGTCTCTACGTGGCACTGCTGAACGCCACCCAACCGGCATCGGACACCCTACTGACTTCCACGGAGGACTACAATGAGTACTGAATCCGCCATCCGCGACGGCGTCGACGACGCAGCGAACACTGTCGGCTCCCTCTGGCCTATCCACTCGTTCGTGACGGCGAACCCACTCTCGGGGTTCGAGGACCGGCCGTTCGGAGAGGCCGTTTCGCAGGCGGCCGCGCTGTTGGGCGGCCGTGGCTACCCCAGCGCCGAGACGTTCGAAACGGCGCTGGAGCGCGGCCAGATAAACCCGGAGATTCTCGAAGCGGAACTCGCCGAGGCGGGCTACGAGGACGACACCGAGACGCTGCTCGACCGCATGGCCGACGCGGGCGACGCGACCGACCCCGAGGACGGTCACGAGGACGGCGAGGGGGACCCCGCCACGGACCACGTCGACCGGGTGTTGACGAAGTGGCTGTCGGCCTTCCTCGACGAGGGGAGCGCCCACTGGTCGATGCCGAACCGCGAGGCGGGGTTCTACACCGCCTTCAGAGGAATAGCGAGATACGACAGCGAGATCCCGGACGAGGGGATAGTCGCCGATCTGCCTGAAACGCCGGTCGAGGCTATCCAGACGGTCCTGAAGTCGTACCCGGAAGGCCAGTGGATGTCGATCTTCGAGGAGCAACTGGCCGCGCTCCCGGGGTGGACTGGGTTCATCAAGCAGCGCGCCGAGGACGAGGGCGTGTGGCAGTCGACGTACCCGATATCGCTGGAAGGGTACCTCGCGGCGCGTCTGGCGCTGTTAGACGCCGTCGGCGACGACATCGAACCGTCGAACGATGTCGTCGACGCGAACCAGGCGGACGAACTCGCCGAGGCGTTCCTTCGCGCGTGGGAAGCGACCTACCGCGACGCTCTCGTGGAGACCGTCACGGAGGAGAGCCGGTCGATGGCCGACGGCGATACGTCGGGGCGTCCGGACGTCCAGCTGGTCTTCTGTATCGACACCCGCTCGGAGATCATCCGCCGGCACCTGGAGGCGACGGGCGACTACGAGACCCACGGATACGCCGGCTTCTTCGGCGTCCCGATGGAGTATCGGGGATACGACGCTGACGTCGCGGTCGACGCCTGTCCACCGATCCTCGATCCACAGCATCACGTCACCGACGTTCCGACCGACGACGACATGCAGGCACGCCACGACCGCCGGTCGGGCATCCGCGCGGCCGCCGACGAAGTCGTCGAGATCCTGGAAGCCAACGCCGCCACCGCCTACGGCTACGTCGAGACCGCCGGGAGCGGCTACGGGCTCTCGCTCGCGGCCCGGACGCTCGTCCCCGGGCGCGTTCACGACCTGATCGACGCCGCCGCCGATCTGGTGCCCGACGATCACGAGTTCTGTGAGCCGCTGGTGGACCACCAGCACGCCTCCTCCGGCGACCTGCCACTGGGGTTGACCGTCGAGGAGCGAGTAGAGTACGCTGCAACTGCGTTCGACTTGATGGGCTTCGAGGCGTTCGGTCGCCTCGTCGTCTTCACCGGCCACGCCAGCGAGACGGCGAACAACCCCTACGACGCGAGCCTGGACTGCGGCGCCTGTGCCGGCAACCCCGGCGGCCCCAGTGCCCGTGTCCTCGCGAAGATCTGCAACGACGAGGCCGTCAAGGCCGCACTCCGCGACCGCGGGTTCGAGGTCCCCGAGGACACGGTCTTCGTCGCCGGCGAGCACAACACGACGACCGACGAAGTGGAGCTGTTCGCGGACGAGGTGCCCGAGAGCCACGTGGACGACCTCGACCAGTTGCGCACGGACCTCGCGACGGCTCGTGAGAACGCGACCGCCGAGCGCGCCGAGGCGATGGGCGCCGACGGCTCGACCGGCGTCAGCGAGACGGAACGGCGTGCCGCCGACTGGGCCGAGACGCGTCCCGAGTGGGGGCTGGCCGGCAACGCCGGCTTCGTCGTCGGCCCCCGCGAGTTGACGAGCGGCCGTGATCTCGACGGGCGCGCGTTCCTCCACTCGTACGACTGGTCGACTGACCCCGACGGAGACGCGCTCGAGGCCATCCTCACCGGTCCCATGGTCGTCACCCAGTGGATCAACGCCCAGTACTACTTCTCGACGGTCGACAACGCCGTCTACGGCAGCGGGTCGAAGGTGACCCAGAACCCCGTCGGCAACGTCGGCGTCTACCAGGGCAACGGCGGCGACCTGATGGCCGGGCTCCCGCTCCAGTCCCTGATGGCCGCGGACGACGAACCGTACCACCAACCGCTCCGCCTCTCGACGGTCGTCCACGCGCCGGTCGAGCGGGTCACCGACGTCCTGGCCGACCACGAGGAGCTGACCCAACCGCTGGACAACGACTGGCTATCACTGACGATCGTCGACCCGACCCAGGACCACCGCGCCTTCCACTACGAGGAGCACTTGGAGTGGGAGACAGCGTCCGAACAGACCGTAGCAACCCCGGAGACGCCGAACGCTCCGGCTGTCGCAGACGACTAGCCGGTCCGTACTCACATCGGACAGAAGTCGGGGACGCTTCACGAGGCGCTGTCTTTCGGCGCGTTGCCCCGCAGTTCCACGCGTCGCGTGATCGCGTCCGAAAGGACCCGGGTTCGCCGACCGCCGCATTCGACAATTCCCCGACCGCCGCATTCGACAGTCGTATGGCCGGGACGACCGAAGCCCTCCTCGATGGATCGCCGCGTACTCTTTGCGAGCCTGATCCTGGTGGCCGGCGTCGCGACGGGCGTCAGCGTCGCGCTCTTCGCGTTCGTCGGCTTCGACGACGCGAGCGCCGACACCGAGATCCTCTGGGAGTCGTCGCCCGCGAACGCCGACGATGGAAGCGGGGCCGCCGTCACGACTGTCGGCGGCGAGCCGCTCGTCGTCCAGCCGGCGACGGTCGACGAGACCCGGTCGGTCCGCGCGGTCGACGCCGACGGCG
>NZ_WPCE01000069.1 GCF_009742825.1 Halorubrum sp. CBA1125 | reverse complement strand
CGATCCGCGCCTGTCCGGCTATCGCGCCCGCCGCTCCGCCTGCCGGTCGACGTGTCGGGTGTAGCCGCCGACGGAGAGCCCGAACCCCACGACGACCAGTCCGAAGCCGAGAATTCTGGTCGTCCCGATCGTCATCAGCGCGAGGACGACGCCGAACACGAACGCGAACACGCCGGCGACCGGCGAGGCCGACGGTCGACGAGCGGGCGACGGTTGGACCGCTTCGCAGTGCGGACAGACGCGGGCGTCGCTCGGGAGGGGCTCGCGGCACTCGACGCAGCGCACGCGGTCGCGGGACACGACCGGACGGTCGGGCGCCGGACACGTAGGTGTTTCAGTCGGCGGCGGCCGGATCGAGGTCCGCGTCGACGCCGAGCGTCTCCTCCACCTGCGTCGTCACGCCCACGAGCGCGATCACCGCGAGCGCCGCGCCGACGGCGAAGGGGACGACGAAGCCGAACCCGACGAGCCACCCGGACGCGAGGGGACCGAGCGCGATGCCGAACCCGAAGCCCATCGTGAGCACCGACAGGGTGGTCCCGGACTCGCCCTCCCGCGCGAGGTCGCCGGCGAGCGCGAGCGACGGCGCGAACACGAACGCGACCGCGACGCCCTGGCCGAGCCGGACCAGCGTCATGACGAACGGGTCGATGACGATCCCCTGGAGCAGCGTCGTCGGCGCGAGCAGCACGAACCCGGCGAGCAGGAACGGCCGCCGGCCGATCCGGTCGCTCGCCTGCCCGACGGGCACCTGTAAGAGGACGTTCGCGATCGTCACCGCCCCGAACTGGATCCCGAACCACACCGGCGCCTGATCCAGCCGGACGTTGATCTGGTTCTGGAGCGTGGCGAACATCGCGATACACATCCCCATCGCGACGGTCGCCAGCCCGAGCGCGAACACGGGATCGAGCAGGCGGTCCTCCCCGCGCAGGCGGACCGAGAGGTCGTCGCTCGTCTTGCTCGACTCGGCGGCGTCGCGGACGAGCAGGAACACGAGCGCGAAGCTGAGGTACGCGCCGGCGCAGGCCGCGACGAAGGCGGCGTCGAACCCGTCGAGCGTCGGGAGCCCGACCGGCGAGAGATCGTACGGGCCGCCCTCGACGACGGCGCCCGCGAACACCGGCCCGAATCCGAACCCGATCAGCCGGAAGGTGTTGTACACGCCGAAGTTGCCGCCGCGGTCGCTGTCGCTCGCGGCGTACTCGTTGACGAGCGCGACCGTCGCCGGAATGATGAGCGCCGCGCCGAACCCCTGGGCCGCCCGCAGGACGACGAGGTGCCAGTACGCGTCCGCGACGATGTAGAGCCCGCTCGCGGTCCCGAGGAGCAGGATCCCGACGAGCACGAACGGCCGTCGAACGCCCATCCGGTCGGAGATCCGCCCGGTCAGCGGCTGCGAGAAGCTGTTGAGAAAGCCGAAAAGCGAGAGCACGATCCCGATGAGGAGCGGCTCGGTCAGCGTCACCGAGGCGGCGCCGACGCCGACAGCGGAACCGAGCAGGGCGTCGATGTCGACCAGGTCGCTCGCGATGTACAGCGGCAGCACCACGATGAGAAACGAGTTCCCGGCCGCGCCGACCATCCGCGCCAACGCGAGCACGACGACGCGGCGGTCGGTCTCTGCGGCTCGCGAGAGTAGTCCCATTCACCCCCGATTCGAGAGGGGTGGCAAAGGCGTTTGTGGACCCCGGCGATCGATCCGGTTTCGGGGTCGGCGGTTGGGGAGGCGAGGATCCGTAAGCGGTGGCGTCCGCCGTTCCAGCCGAGAGCGCCGTCTCAGACCGGGACTACATCCGCCGCGCGTGGCTGACCGTTAAGGCCGCCGAGCCCGGAGGGGACGCCGATGGCTGGCGGGACGCTCCCGGGGACGGCCGACGGCGACGACGCGAGCGACCGCGTCGTGTGCCACGTCGACATGGACTGCTTGAACGTCTTGCGAGCGCCTGCGCCGCCCCGACCTCGCGGGCGAGCCCGTCGTCGTCGGGATGGGGTACGAGCCCGACGCGACCGTCGGCGCGGTCGTTGTGATCCACGGAGACAGAGACGACAACGCGAATTGTCGTTTTCTCCGTGTTCACGCAGTCGGGGCGTCGTTGTGTCTCACCCTGTCGTCGTCTCGGATGTTCGTCGTGTGCCTGTCGGCGGGAGCATAGAATAGTGGAGGAACCAGTAACATTTGTTGGTAGATACTGCTATCATCCAGACAAGATACTCCCCAAACTGCCACAAGAGAGCGGGAACAACACCATTAATATCGTGTCATAGGGCTTCGTCACAACGGGATATAGCGGTCTTGAATAGGGATATTCGTTAGTACGGGATACTCCGTGAAGGCTTGCGTACGTGACTATTCACGTCAGTTATTTTGTTCACACGGATGGGAGATCCTCGTTGTTGTGTCGTTCGCGGGAGGGTAGTTTACGATAATGTGCCGTTTCGTTCCGTGTTGTGTTGATAGCAACAGAACAGGCGCAGAGCGGTTCGATTACCTCGATATGTCTGGTATTTGATGAAGATTCGATATTTGTTTCGCGTAATATAGACTACGAGAAATTAACACCATCTACGTCCTGCGATTCTATGTTTCGTATTGTAGTCCTACAACTCAAGATCACTAAGGTTATCTCGCTACGTAGGACTATATCATTCGCACGCGCGTTTCCGACGGAGGGGAAGCTACCCGTGTGAGAACACACAGGATCGTTCGCTCCGTCGCTCTCGTTAACCAACAAAGACGGCGTCGGTCGGGGATTGTTGGTTAAGACTGCGTCACCCGTTGTCAGACGACGCCGGCGGGGGATACTCCCGTTGCTGAAAGCAACAGAGAATATGCCGCCGAGAAAGACGTAAGAACGGAAAGCGGAACGTGGAGACGACGCCGTCGTTAGATGATCTCCGCGCTTAGTTCGACATCGGAGACACGGTGTGTCTCGCGATCGCCCCGAACACGGACACAGACAAACGCGAGATCGACCCCTTTGATCTCGACGGGTTCGACCGCACTAAACACCGCGTCGTCGCCATCGACGGCCCGATGGCACGGTTGCACGTTGAACAGGAGTTGATGTTTGAACGTTAGTGCTTGGCTCTCAGGAATCAATCCGCCGAAGTTCACCGAGACACGATCGTCGTCGGGGGAGATACTTCGCGCCGTTCCCGCCAGTCCTCGAATCGTCTCCATATCGGGGCGGTCGATCGTCGTCAGCTCTTGGCGGGAGACGTCGACGTCGTCCGACGAGTGACTGTAACTCATCGGCTATCACCGTCAGAACGGACGTAAGGGGCAGATTCTGCTATCTGTTCTCCGAGGGGGTGGTACGTCCCCCCCGTCGTCTCCGTGTTGTGTTCGTCGGTGTGACTGCTATCTCTGCGACTCTGTGCGCCGTCTGCGTCGGTGGGCTTTTCGCCCGTCGTTGCGTTCGTCGACATGGGTCTGTCACCTATCGGACCCACCCGCTCCCGCGTTAGGGCGCGGGGGCGTCTTTGCCTGGGGCGGAGTCCGATATGTGTAGTGACGGGTGCTACCCACTTGTACCTCCCCGCATCGGCGTAATCGGCTTCTACGCTAATACATAGGAAATCAAAACCCAATAAGAGGGGTGTGCCCCACCGACTCCCCTGCACGTTTATTAGCGAGAGATCGGCGGTCTGAGAACGGGGTGGAGGACCTCCCCGATCGCGTGTGTCGACACGTTGTTGCAGGAGGATACTGTTGACAGAGAGTCTACGTAGGGGCTAAAACCGCTCAAAAAGGCTACCTATCACCATCTTCCGATCCGATTTGATTTTTTATCGTTGGTAGGAGATCGCTGTATTCGGTCACGACCTCTATATCCTGATCAGTAAGAAGGTCGCTGATCATATCTCCGATTATATCCACATTTACCCACTTCTCTTCAATAGCAAACACAGAACATTCACTAACAATTGCGCTGGCACACAACGCAAGGTCATTCATGTCATTTGGGTCTGGATCTTCATTTGGATCCAGAACCCCTATACGATATACGAGTGACATTTTTCTCAAAAATTCAATAATTTCTATATTACTCTGATCAAGATGATAGATTCCATCATCTCCGAGTTCAAGATAATCATCAAACGCTATTGCCATCAGATACTTTAGCCCGTATTCATCTACTATTGAGCGATAACGGTGTAACTCTTCACCCCAATCGTAATCTGGGGCACTAAAATTAGAAGACCTAAACATAATTCTGAGTGTTGTCTCCTCGTCATAGCTGGCAGTTTCCTCTCTTAGCTGTTGTTGAAATGATAGATCTGGAATCAAACTGAGGGGATCTTCTGTGACTGGATATCTGTCTCCACCATCAGGTAGTGGGGGGAGATATGAATCTGCAGTGTGGGCCACAACTTTTGCTATTGCATCCTGTTGCTCGCTTTTAATTAAATCAATAAAATTCGGGGAAGCAAAGAGCACCTCAATATCATCATTTCCATTGACACAGGTATAGAACTGTTTGAATTTATCTGGATTTTCTTTCAGATGTATCCAGAATTTCGTATCAAGTAGTATACGCTCCATCATATTACCATACCTCACTTTTGATTAAAAACCATATGCTATTTAGGGGATCTGAGGAGCCATTCGGATTTAATTCTGGCATGTATTTTTCACGTGGTTGGCGAGGCTCCTGCAGCTCCCCCACGGGGTTTCGTGACACAGGAAACTACCCCGAAGACCCCGCAATCTCTCACACAGAAATTGCTGGAATACACGTAGATATATACTTTGAATCGAACTACTATTTGAAGATTTCGATGGATTTTAGTGGATGGGGATACAAGGGGTATATGGAGGGTCCCCTACATCATGGCTACCCGAGACAAAACGATAGCGGTGTCAAAACGTGAGCGGGAACGTCTCGACGACGCGGCTGTCGAACTGTTTGATACAGATAATGTTCCATACGGGGCAGTCGTCAGTGCGCTGGTGAGTCAGCATATCAACGACAAACGCGATTCTACCGACGATTAATTCATGACGACGGTAAACCATTCTTGGATCGAAAGTCGAGGCGGCAGCAAAGCAATAATCTCGAATAAAACCTTCGACGTGACCTGTGAGAATCCGTGGGTTGGGATGCAGCTTTCTGACTTCCAACGCAACGCCAGCGAAACGGATGGAATAAGCGAATCGTTCTACGCCTTAGCCTATCTCGTTGAAGAATACGGAGAGGGGGCGATCGAGGAAGTCGCGGAGATGGACGAAGCCGAACAGAAAGAGTTTGTCGGAGAGATCGAGGATCGGCTACACGAACAAAAGTAACTGACTGGTCCGACTGATGCGTTCGCTGATGTAGTTGGTGAGATGACAACGCAGACGACGGACGAGAAAGCGGGTGGGTACGAGATGTTCGGCCTCTCACGAGGTGGGTCCGTCGCAGAAGTCGGTCGGGGTGGGGTGTCTCCCTCACCCCCGTTGTCGAGTGAAACTCTGCTCATGTATCTCCCCGCCTCACGGCGGACTTTTCGCTACAAAAAATGTACTATTACAGACACTCATCAATCGCCGTTAACTCACGGTTGTATAGCGCCCTCCACGAGATCGGTCGTGCGGTTGCCGACGAACGAGGGATCGATCTCAACTCCGATGTTGACGAAGATACGGAGAACAACAAGGGGCCAAAAAATCTCGCCATCGAGCACTTGGTAGAGTCGTACGTAGAGGCGAATCCCGAGAAGTTCGACGTGAAACCTCGCGATCAGAGTGGGAACGCCCCCATCCAGTACTCCCCACCAGAATCCCCCGCAGAATCTCATGAGTAACAAGCAACAGCCCTCTGACGACAACGGAGAGAGTGAGAAGACCCGATACCTTCGCCGTGAAGACGTGCCTGAAAATGCCCACATATCCGCCTGTGGCGTAGTTCTGAGACACGACGGCGAGACTCTGGGCGAAATTGAGACACCCGCGGAAAGATCGGGTGTCGCCACGGCTGACCCCAAGGGTAGAGACGAAGAAGACGGGATCGAACAGACGGGTGACAACTGATGTACGACTATACTGGTCATACCGATTGTGAGTCACCGCTCGGAGTCGTCGTCCATCAGCCCGACGGGGGAGCGGTTCGGCTCCCCGTTGTCAACGACGGCTTACAGTTCCACGAGCGGAAGGTGGGTCCGACGGCGATCACTCGGCGGGCGGAGGTGACCATTCCGATCGAGGGGGTTGGAGATTCGAACTGGACACGCCACGTAACCGCCTTTACCCCCACGGAGTCGGAACCCCTCCCGCGGGTTCTGCCCCAAGCGTTCCGTGGGGACGACGGAGACTTCCCCTCGGAACAGCCAGCCCCAGCAATTCAGACGGCGGACGTAATCGGGCACCCGATAGACGATAGTGGGGAGACAGTCGGCGAGCCTGTCGTGTTGTTCCGCGGGTACGTGGCTGCCGTCGGGTCACGAGAAGGGACGAACCGAGCGCGGTTCCGTATCTACGACCCGATGAAATTCCTCACGAGAATTGAAGCAGGGATGAGCTTCAATCGCGCGACGGTACAAGATGTACTTCGGGCGATCCGTGATGCGTACGTCGACGGACAGCGTGTCTTCACCGATGTCGTAATCGATACGGACGGCGAAACCATCGGACAGCGACGGGCCTTTGAGCCAATCTTGGAGGATCCGTCACTATCCGATATTGAGCTGTTCGGCGTTCCAGACAAAGGCCAGTACGAATATCAGTTCTCAACGAACAGAGATACACTCGCCGACGTTGTGGCGTGGATTCAGAAAATCGGTAACGTACGTGTGTGGTTTCAGCCATCAGGAGATCGGGGACTTGCGTTAACCGCAGTGCAAGACGACGCCGCCGAATACGATCTCACCCCCGAAAGCAACGACCCACCGTTCGTTATCCAGAACAACGCCCTTTACGAGATGCGCCCGCTCACTTCGCTCCGACTGAAAGGGAACGCGGGGGCGACAATTCCACTTGGCGACTGGAAGGTAAATACGCCGTTCGGTGACACGTACCCCGAAGCGACAGCGACATACCCCCCTCTCGTGGAGCGATTCGGCGGAGAGTTGACACAGACGACGACAGAGACAGTTACGGATACGGACGACGCCGAACAGACGGCAGCGAAACAACTCAAAGAAGCCTTAGACGAAGTTTCGGGGGGATCGATGACGACGACGATCGCCCCAATGCTCCGCCCCTTCGATCGTGTCGTCGCAACGCCTGCGTGTGCAGGTGTGACGGCTAACGTGGATCCGCTCTCGTACGAGATTCAGGAGGCTGTTCACTCGGTTGTTCCGTCCGACGATAACCTCCCTCGGACGGAGCTGTCCGTCTCCATGTCCGTCGACCCCGATCTGATTGAAACGGAATCCAGCGTCAAGGACGCTCGAACGGGGGACAGCCCCACCGACAACGATCCACTGGAAGAGTTTCAGTGGGGGTACGGGCCAGGCGCACCGTAGTTTATCCTCCCGCGGCGTTCCGTAAACCGTGTTCAAACATTCGTCCCACAGAAAGATATAATCGACCGATGAGGACGATTGATTGAACGATAACCCCGAACACGAGGATGACACTACCCCCGCCCCCTGTTGCAACTCCGTACAACACAAGCCACCATATGAGTGAGAACGCGACGGCAAAGAGTAGATACTTCCCTGCGTATCTTCCCCACGGGACGTGGGTCGTTGAGAACAGCTCCGTATTCACCCCATCTTTCGTAACCAGTCCCCTCTCATCTTCGCTATTAGGTGTCATAGAGATTCAATTAATCGGGTGACAGAAAATAGCAGCGACGGTTGAATAGCTGGCCCCCCTAATCGAGTGGATGGGCTGCCGTGGCTACCCACCCCACCCCCGTGTGGTCCCTCTCCCGAACTTTTTCCCTAACGATCGCCAGTATCATACACAATTACGTAATCAAGTAATTACGCGTGGGATCCCCGTCGATCACCACGTCAGATCCCCGTCAACGGACACCATATCAGATAATTATATACTATTTAGAGATTGATATTATGGGTGATTTACTCTCACGATTCTATCCGACTCGAATCGCGTTGTCCCCGACGTCGAACCGACGACGTGCCTCCGTCTTGGTGTGAACTTCCCCTAATTCCTGGCACGCTTCAAGCGCTATCTCTTCGGTATCACTAAATCGCATCTTTTTTGCTGATAATATTTCTATAGGTAATAATCTTACGGCGGGATCTATTCCGTCGTCGTCAGCTCACGTGTGGTTTCACCACGGTAGAATCCCCGACGACACGACGATCCGCCATCGTGTATCCCCCTCCACCGACACACCCCTCCACGACAAATCCATTGAGGGATTTGCTCAATAGGTAAGACGCGACGACGACGACGTATCCCTTCCCCACAAGATCACTATCCCAAAGGGATAGTTATCGCCGTGGGGGAAGGGTACGAGGAGGAGGAGCGTTTACCTACCTATACCCCTACTGCGGACAGGAAGATTCCGAATTGATAGCAAATTTTGCTGGTAGTTGTTCTTGGAGGGTGTTTCCCTGTTCCTGAGTCGCCGATGTAAGTCTCACATCGACGTGAGGGTTCAACGAGGCAACGTTACACCCCGTTTTTGGAACTTCGATGGAGGGGCCAAGGGGATTTATCCTCTCACGAGAATCGACCCACAGAATTGTACCGTAACTCCCCTCTAAGTGAGATTGAGGGTTGGCGCGTTTGGGTCGACCCAAGACGATCGTCGGCCCATCTGATCAACATTTGATGCCCGAAAAGATAGCGTCAGCCACCCGAATATCCCCTCAACGAGAGAAACTGCGTTGAGACAGGCGCGCGCACACGCTGAGCCGGTGTTAACGGGATCTTCCCCGTATCCGACCCAACGATACGCATATTCTGTCTTAACGCAGATGATTGTCTGAAACGGGTATCCCCTGAAACGGGTGACGGTGAGAGACGGATACCCCGTTGTCTGTATATGTGTTTAGGGGAGAGTTGAACCAATGGCGCGTGTCTGCGACTGCCACGGCTCACCGACCCTCCCCGACGGTGTGAGATTGCCGTGAGGGTTCAACGAGGCAACGTTACTCCCCTTGCTGGAACATTCGACGGGGAGGGAAAGGGGGTTCATCCTTTCGGGTAGAGCGGTCCTCCACAAACCGATGTAACTCCTATTCTATGACCCCTGACGACAGCCTGACTGTGACGGCTCCCGTCGGGGTGACTACGTCGTCGGGGTGACGCTGTCGTCGGAGTAACCCCGCCGTCTGTTCCGTCAGTCGAGACGGTGGAAAACAGTATCAGATAGTGAATACAAACAAATAGCTAAAAGAATATTGAGGTATATTACTGTTAGTCTTCGTCCAAAGCCACGTCTGCGAGATACTGTCGTCGCTGTTCGGCTCGTTCCTCCTTCGATCTCGCGTCGTAGTGCCGATCGAGGGTTTGGACGGAGACGTTCATCCGATCACTCACGGCTCTGTCGGGGACGTCTCGTTTCAGCCAGTACGTAATCGCCCCGCGGCGAATATCATGGGGCCGAGTGTTGTGGGGACATTCGACTGCACTATCATATCCCCCCGTGTACTCACACCCCATCGGATCCTTATCCGCGGGGCATGGCTGGTTGTACTGACACGGACACGTCCACTTGTAGACGTGTTTCGAGAGGTGCCGTTTGTGCATCCGCCCGTTCGTCGTCGCAAAGAGCGGCTCCCGTCCGTTGCCGTCCGTGACTGCGGGACGGTTCACGTCGATGTAATCTTCCACGACGGCGATCGTCGTCTCGGGGACTGCGACGATCCGCTCTCCATCGGCTCCGTTCTTGAGTCGGGTTCCCTGTTCGGGACGATGGCGTAGTTCGATCGTTTCCTCCTCGGGATTCACGTCGTCGACGTCAAGCCCGTGGATCCCCGCGATCCGCGCTCCCGTCTGCCACAACAACAGCATGAGCACGTGGTCGAACGACGCGTAGTGATACTGTTCGAGGAAACTCAGTATCGCTGTCGCTTCGTCGGGATCCATCAACGTATCACGGACGTTTTCCCCTGGTTCGAGCGACGGAACGGTCACCTTCTCGGGGAGGGATTCGTCCACGGCGTCAATTGAGACACAGAATCGGAGAAACTCCCGCAGCTCCGATAGCTGTGTCTTGAGTGTGACCGTCGTAATGCCGTCTTGTCGCCACGCTTTGTAGCGGAGTAGGTCACGTCCATTCAATCGATTGAGATTGATCAGGCGGGGCTCTCCGTCGTTATCTTCCCCTTCGCACCACCGTATGAAGAAGCCAAGACGGTACTGTTTTGCCTCGACAGTGTTGGGTGACAGTTCTCCCTCGCAGTCGTTGAGGTACAACTCGTACGCCTCTCGCGGGTCGATAGGTTCGAGTGTGTTGCTGGCCATAGTTCGGATGAACATCCGATGACCGACGACGGCGCGGAGGGGCCAGACACATTGGCTGCGTATTCCGACACGGATGCGCACATGACGCGCGACGACGCGAGCGACCGCGTCGTGTGCCACGTCGACATGGACTGCTTTTACGCCTCCTGCGAGCGCCTGCGCCGCCCCGACCTCGCGGGCGAGCCCGTCGTCGTCGGGATGGGGTACGAGCCCGACGCGACCGTCGGCGCGGTCGCGACCGCGAGCTACGAGGCCCGCGCGTTCGGCGTGGAGAGCGCGATGCCGATCTCGGAGGCGCTGGAGCTGCTCCCCCGACGCGCCGACCCCGACGATCCCGACGCGCCGGACCCCGCAGAGACCGGACGGTACCTCCCGGTCGACCTCGACTTCTACGAGGACGTCGCGAGCGACGTGAAGGCCGTGCTGCGCGACTGCGCCGACACCATCCGCGAGGTGAGCGTCGACGAGGCGTACCTCGACGTCACCGACCGGACCGCGTGGGATGTCGCCGGCGGCGGAGATCCGTCCGACGCCGCCCCGCCGCCGAGCGCCGCCGCCGGACCGGCCGAGGCGCGGACGCTGGCCGAGGGCTACGCCCGCCACGTCAAGTCGCGGATCGAGCGCGAGGCCGGGGTGCCCGCGAGCGTCGGCGTCGCGCCGAACATGTCGACCGCGAAGGTCGCGAGCGACGCCGACAAGCCGGACGGGCTCGTGGTCGTGCCGCCCGGCGAGGTCGCGTCGTTCCTCGCGCCGCTCCCGACGGCCGAGATTCACGGCGTCGGTCCGGTGACCGAGCGGACGCTCGCCGAGATGGGGATCGAGACCGCCGGTGACCTCGCCGCCGCCGACCCGGACGAACTCGGCGAGGCGCTCGGCGACCGCGGCCGGGAGCTGTACCGCCGCGCTCGCGGCGACGACGATCGGGCGGTCACGCCGCGGGGCTCCCGAAGAGCCTCTCGCGGGAGTCGTCGCTGCCGGCGACCGCGGACGCGGACCGGAAGCGGGAGACGGTCGGGGCGCTGGCGGCCGACGTCGCCCGCCGGGCCCGCGAGCGCGGGTGTCTGTACCGGACCATCGGGATCAAGGCGGTCGAGCCGCCGTTCGAGGTGAACACCCGCGCGCGGAGCCTCCCCGGCCCCGTCGACGACCCGGACCTCGTCGAGGAGGTCGCGCTCGACCTCCTCGACGAGTTCGACGACGCCCGGGTCCGCAAGCTCGGCGTGCGCGTCTCGAAGCTGGACTTCGCCGAGAGCGACCAGGCGACGCTGACCGGATTCGACCGCGAGGGGGAGGGCGACGGACACGTCGGCGGCGACGGTGAGCGTGACGAGTACGCCAGCGGCGACGGGGAGGACGATCGCGGCGACGGCGGGAAACTCACCGACTGGGTCGGCGCGGAACCGACCGCCGAGGGGGAAGAAACCGGCGACGGCGAAGACCGCGAGGACAACTCCGTGGACCGCGAGGACGACCCCGAGGACTCTGGGGACCCCGGGGACCGCCGCCCGCGACGTCCCCGGGACGGCCAGGCGTCGCTCGGCGACTGGGACTGAGCCGACGAGTCGACGATCCGAGCCGACCTTTTTGTGTCGTCGCGGACATCGACCGGGTATGCCCTCCCTTCGCACACTCCTCCTCGGTCGGAAGCGGGACGGCGACTACCCGGACCCGCGGCTCGTCGTGCCGCCGCTGTGTTTCGGGCTCGTCTTCGCCGCCTACGCGCTCGGGGTGTTCGCGGTCACCGGCGGGGTCGTGTTCCTCGCCGCGGATGCCGCGACCGTCGGGGTCCTCACGGCCGCGGCGCTCGCGTTTCGACGGGGCGGCCTGCTCGCCTCGTGGGGCGCCGTCTACGCCGCGCTGCTCGGACAGAGCGCCGACCACTACCTCCTCGGACTCTCGGGGCGGTCGCTCGCCGAGCGTCTCGCCGCGTTCCTCGGGCCGGACGGTCTCGTTTTCCTCGGCGTGCAGGCACTCGTGTTGGGAACGCTCGCGTGGGGCAGCGGCCGGCTGATCGATCTCGCGGTCGACCGTCTCCGGGGTGAGTCGGGGACCCCGTCGCGGTCTCAGTGAAGCGTCGGGCGGCGGCGAGGGACACGGCGACGCCGGCCGAGGAGGGGATTTACGTCCCCGAGCGACGACCCCAAACGCATGGACGACCTCTCGTGGGAGACGCTCGACACCGACATCGACTACCGCTGTCCCGGGTTCGACGTGCGACGCGACGAGGTGCGCTTTCCGGACGGCGAGACGGACGGGTTCCACTACGTCGACGAGGCGCCGGCGGTCGTGATCCTCCCGTTCACCCCCGACGGCGACGTCGTCGTGATCGACGAGTGGCGCCAGGCCGTCGGTCGGGTGAACCGCGGGCTCCCGGCGGGGTCGGTGGAGCCCGACGACGCCGGCGATACGTCCGACGACGACGCTGGCGATACGCCCGACGACGGCGACGCGGGCGACCGTGAGGCGGATCTGAAGCGGGCTGCCGCCCGCGAACTGGCCGAGGAGACCGGCTACGAGGCGGCCACCTTCGAGCGCTTGACGGCCGTCGAGCCGACGAACGGGATCGCCGACTCGGTCCACCACCACTTCCTCGCGACCGGCTGTGAGCCGACCGCCGAGCGCGACCTCGACCACAACGAGTCGATCGCGGTCGACACCGTCCCGTACGACGACCTGCTCGCCGCCGTCCTCGACGACGGGCTCCGGGACGGCCGGACGGTGACCGCCGTGTTGTGGTACGAGCTGACACGCCGATAGCGTGTCGACGGGGAGCGTCCCCGCGGGCACGGGCCCGAGAACGAACAACCGTTTTACGCCGACGAGTCGTACGGACGACGATGACAGATATCTCCGGCGACGCGACGCCTCGCTCCGACGACGTGGCGCCTCGATCCGGCGACGCGACGCCTCGCGCCGTCGCGGTCGCGATCGGTACCGCGCTGCTGCTCGGTGTCCTCGGTCCCCTCATCGCGCTGGCGAGCGGGCTCGGCATCTTCGCGATCGACGCCGTCGCGGGCGGGCTGACGCTCGTCGCGACCGTCGTGCTCACCCTGTTCTTCGGCCAGTACGTCGCGTTCGGCGGACTGGCGGTGGGGTACCTCGCGTGGCGCGGGTTCGACCGCGCCGAGATCGTCTC
>NZ_WPCE01000031.1 GCF_009742825.1 Halorubrum sp. CBA1125 | reverse complement strand
GCTGAGTCCGACGCGGGGGGTCACGGGCCGTCGGCCGCGAACGGTTGGATTCAAGTCCGCCGCGGCGGAACCGGGTCGCATGCAACCGGGAGATCGCGTCCGCGTCGAGCGCGGGGACGTCACGAACGAGGGCGTACTGCTCCCCTCGACGACTCGCGACCACCTCGTCGTCAAGCTCGACGGCGGGTACAACGTCGGTATCGACCGCGAGGCGGCGGACGTCGAAGTGCTCGAATCCGGCGCCCGCGAGGTCGACGCGGGCGGCGACGACGAGGAAGGAGACGCCGTCTCCGAGATCGCCTTCGACGACGACCTCCCCACGATCTCGCTCATCTCCACCGGCGGGACCATCGCCTCCACCGTCGACTACCGGACGGGCGCGGTCACCGCGCAGTTCGACGCCGAGGACGTCCTCCGGGCCGTTCCCGAACTCGCCGGGCGGGCGAACTACCGCGGGCGCGTCGTCGCCAACATCCTCTCGGAGAACATGAACCCCGATATCTGGCAGGAGCTGGCCGCGGCCGTGCGCGAGGAGGTCGTCGCCGGCGCCGACGGGGTCGTCGTGATGCACGGCACGGACACGATGCAGTACTCGGCGTCCGCGCTCTCGTTCATGCTCGACGCGCCCGTCCCGATCGTGTTCACCGGGAGCCAGCGCTCCGCGGACCGCCCCTCCTCGGACAACGTGATGAACGCGGTCTGCGCCGTCGAGGCCGCGAAGGCCGACCACGCCGAGACGCTGGTCTGCATGCACGCGACCCCCTCCGACGACGCCTGCGCGCTCCACCGCGGGACCCGCGTCCGCAAGAACCACACCTCGCGGCGCGACGCCTTCGAGACGGTCGGCGCCGAGCCGCTCGGGGTGATCGACTACGAGACCGCCGTCGAGGCGGGAGCCGAGGGCGACGCGGCCGAGGGGGCGATCACGTGGAACCGCGAGCCCGTGGCGCACCCCGACGGCGAGGGGGCCGACGGAGACCGCGACACCGACGCCGTCGACCTCGCGGGCGACCTCGATCCCGACGTCGAACTCGTGAAGTTCACCCCCGGCATGGACCCGGCGGCGTGGGACTACCTCGACGGAAAGGCGGGCGTCGTGATCGAGGGGACCGGCCTCGGGCACGTTCACACCGACCTCATTCCCCGGATCGAGTCGCTCGTCGACGACGGCGCGACCGTCGCCATGACGAGCCAGTGCCTGGAGGGACGGGTCTGCGACCGCGTGTACGACACCGGTCGGGACCTCCTCGACGCCGGCGTCGTCGAGGCGGGCGACACCCTCCCCGGCACCGCGAAGGTGAAGCTGATGTGGGCGCTCGCAAACGTCAGCGACCCGGCCGACGCGATGCGCCGTGACCTCGCGGGGGAACTGACCGCGGAGTCGCAGCCCTGGCGGTGACGTGACCGGGACGAGCGGCGCCGCGAGTGTGCCGCCGCACCCGCATCGCTCACTCACACCGTTGCACTCACACCGTCGCACTCGCACCGCCGCGAACCGTCACGAACCGCCACGCTCTTTCCCCGTCGACCCGGTTGAGCGCCCATGGACCCGGTGTTCCTCCAGTTCGAGACGCTCCGGTCGGTGCTCTACTACGGGGTCGTCTACGGGATCGTGCTCGCGGTGGCCGCCTGGATCTACCGGGACGCGAAGGCGCGCGGGAGCGACCGGGCGCTGGCGTGGTTCCTCGCGACGCTCGTGTTCACGATCGTTCCCGTGCTCGTGTACCTGTACCTGAACCGCGACGCTGGCCCGGGACGCCGCGAGACGTGATCCGTCTCGGGTGACCTGCCCCCCTGTCCCGTCGGGCGTTCGCCGGCGCGCACAACCCCGATTTTTACCTGTGCGCGGTTGGTAATCCGGACGAATGCCCTCCGTCGGATCCGAATCGCTCCTGCCGGCCCTCACCCGCGGTCGGCGCCTCCGGGCGCTCTCGGTCGCGGTCTCCAACCTGCTCCCGATCGTCGGGGTCGTCGCCCTCGGCTGGAACGCGGCAGCGCTGATCACCCTCTACTGGTTCGAGCTCGGGGTCGCCTCGGTCTGGGCCGTGGTGCGGGCGCTGTTCGCCGGACGCCCCTCGGAGATCGACCCGACCGCGCTGATCATCGGGCCGCTCGCGGAGCGGCGCGTCGGGGTGAGCGTCCCGCTCACCGGCGTGGAAGTCCGGCTCTCGTCGCTGCTCGTGCTGGCGTTCGTCGTGCCGATACTCGGCGTGGTCTGGATCTTCGTGGGGGCGCTCACGGTCGGGATCGCCGGCGGTGACGCGCTCGGGTCCGACGCCCTGGCGTCGGTGACGCTCGCGACCGTCGGGATCTTCGTCGGCGAGGGCGCCTCGACGCTCGTCGACTACTTCTACGGTGGCGGGTACCGCGAGCACAGCGCGCAGACGGCGGTTCAGGGCGTGTTCGCCCGCGGCGCCGCGATATTCCTCGCCGCGCTGTTCACGGTGATGCTCGTGGCCGCCGCGACGGTGGGAACCGACGCCGAGCTGGGCGCGGTCGATCCCGACGCGATCGGGCTCCCGCTGTTGCTCGGCATCCTCGGGCTCAAGCTCGCGTTCGACCTCGCGGGGCTCTACTTCGACCGGCTCGTCGCGTTCGACGAGTCGTCCGCACTCGACCTCGGCCTCTCGTACGACCCGCCGGACCCCGATCCGATCGACGACCCGCTCTCTGACCCGCGGCGCGTGGTCCGCCCGACACGCCGCGGCCGACTGGCTGGCGTGCCGGCGACGATCGGCCGTCACCCCGGCCTGTGGTACCTCGCCGCGGTCCCGTTCGTCGGCGCGCTCCTCTTCGCGCTCGGAGACGCGTGGACGACCGTCGGCCTCCTCGTCGTGGCGGGCGTCGCGACGCCCGCGGGACTCGCCGCGATCGACGTGTGGCTCCGGTACGGAGCCGTCGAGTACCGCGTCGGCGACGGCGGGCTCGTCGCGTACGACCGACTGTTTTCGACCCCGCTCTGGCGCGTCGAACCGTGGGACGAGACCGACCTCCGCGTCGAGCGCGACCGCCTCGACGAGCGGCTCGGGACGCTGCGGTGATCGTCGAACTCCGCGACCGCGAGCGTCGGATCCCGCGGCTCGCCGACCCCGAACCGGTGCTCGACGTCTTCGATCGGCGCGCGGACCGGCCGGCCGGGAGTGGTCGGCCTCCCGACGGGTAACCGGCGCGATCCGACGCGGCGGCTATCGATATCGATAGCCGAACCCGAACGCCTAATTGGACCGCCGCCGCCGGTGGGGACATGTTCGCGACGCTGCCGGACGTCCTCAGGCTGCTCGCCGTCCCCGTCTTCGCGTGGGCGGCGCTGCGGGACGTCCGGACCCGACGCCTCCCGAACCGACTGTGGCCGCCGCTGTACCTGTTCGGCGGCCTGCTCCTGTGCTGGGAGGCGGCGTTGGTGTGGCCGTTCGCGGGGGTCGACGGGCGGCTGTTCCTCCTGCGGGCCGGGATCAGCCTGCTCGTCGTCGCGCCGCTCGGCTACGCGTTCTGGTACTTCGGCGCGTTCGGCGGGGCGGACGCGAAGGCGCTGATCGCGCTGGCGGTGCTTTTCCCCACGTTCCCCGCCTACGACGTGGCCGGGCTCGCGCTCCCGCTCGTCGACACCCAGCTCGGCGTGTTCTCGCTGACGATCCTCACGAACACGGTGCTCCTCGGGCTCGCGTACCCGGTCGGGCTCGCCGTGCTCAACCTTCGCCGCGGCGAGATCTCGCCGATCGCTTTCCTCGCGCGGCCGGTGGCGACGGACTCGCTGCCCGATCGCCACGGGCGGCTGTTCGAGGACGACGAGGGGACGACCCGGTCGGGGCTCGACCTGGACGCCCTCCGGATGTACCTGCGCTGGCGCGGGATCAGCCTCGCGGACCTGCGGAGCGCTCCCGACCGGTTCCGTGACCCGAAGCGCGTCGGCGAAACCCGCGCCCCGACGGACGGTCGGATCGATCTCGACGCGGGGGCGGATGTCGAGACGGACGGCGGATCGGTCCGGGGGAACCTCTCCGCCGACGGCGGCGACAGAGACGGGGGCGGCGGCGGTGACACGGACAACGGCGACGGCGCGGCCGACGACCCGTGGGCCGCGGCGCGGTTCCTCTCGGAGATCGACGGGAGCGCCTACGGCACCGACGCCGAGACCCTGCGGGGCGGCCTCGAGGTGGTCGCCCGCGAGGACCGAGTACTCGTCTCGCCCGGGATGCCGTTCGTGGTCCCGATGGCGGTCGGGCTGGTCGTCTCGCTCACCTACGGGGACGTCCTGTTCGCGCTGCTGGGCGCTCTCGGAGTGGTCTGAGAGGCGGACCGACGGGAGACAACGAGAGGCGGCGACTCCGCCGCGGCCTCAGCTGCCGGCGCGGAGGTCGCCCACCGTGAGCACGCGCGTTCCGATCGGCCGTTTCACGAACTCGCCGACCTCGCGACCGAGCAGCTCGGAGACGCCACGCTGGGCGGCGACGTCGAGGAGCCGTTGGTCGATCCGACCGTCGACGACCACCGTCTCCGGCGCGGTCTCCGCGTCCTCGACCGCGTCGAACGCCGACGCGGCGTCGACTTCGGTGAGCACGCCGAGGTCGTCGCCGAGCAGCCGGGCGCGACCGCTCTCGGCGTCGACCACCTCTTGGACGTGCTCCTCGATCGACCGCGGTTCGGCGTCTTCGAGAGCGGTGTCGGAGGCGTCGCCGCCGGGACCGGCAGCGTCGCTTTGCTCGGCCGTGTCGTCGTCTTCATCGGTGCCTTCGTCGGTGTCGCGCTCGTCGGTTGCGTCGTGGTCTTTGGCAGCGCCGCGTTCGTCGGCATCGTCGTCTTCGACGGTGTCTTCGCCGCCATCGTCGCCTTCGACGACGGCCGAGTCGTCCGCGGACGCGGCCGGGTCTTCCGCCGACTCGCTGCGCGTCTTTGGCGGCGCCGTCGCCGATCCGACGCCGTCCGCGGCGATGGCGTCGTCTTCGTCGGCGGTGGTGTCCTCGTCGCCGGCGGCGATCGAGCCGTCCTCCGTCTCCGAATCGGAGTCCGGCGGTTCGACGGCGTCGGTGACGTCCGATTCGCGTTCGTCCGCCGCCTCGCGGAGGTTCGGCTCGTCGGCGAGGCTGGCGTACGGGACCTTCCCGCGGAGCGCCTCGAAGACGGCGCTCCGGTCGAGGTCCTCGACGGACTCGCCGGGGGGCGCGAACGCGACGTAGTCGACGTCGCCGACCTGCGCGAGCTCGCGTAAGATCAGCTCGCCGCCGCGGTCGCCGTCGAGGAAGGCGGTCACGGTCCGGGACTCGGTGAGGTCGGCGACCGCGTCGGGCACGTTCGTTCCCTCGACCGCCACCGCGTTCTTGATCCCGCAGTCGAGCAGCGTCGAGACGTCCGCGCGCCCCTCGACGATAATCACGGCGTCGGAGTCGCCGACGCGCGGTCCGGCGGGCAGCCCCTCGTAGTCGGCGATCCCCTCGACGCGGGCGGCGTCGCGGACCTCCGCTAACACGTCGTCGCTCGCGAGGCTCGTCTCCTCGAAGCCGCCGGCGAGCAGCTCCTTGGCCCGCTCGACGACCTCGCGGCGCTTCGCCGCCCGCACGTCTTCGATGCTCGTCACCTCCAGCGAGGCCTGACAGGGACCGATGCGATCGATCGTCTCCAGGGCGGCCGCGAGGATCGCGGTCTCGACCTTGTCGAGGCGCGAGGCGACGGTGACCTCGCCGAAGGACTGGCCGTTCTCGGACTCGACGGTGACGTCGATCCGCCCGACCCGGGACGACTCCTGGAGGTCCCGGAGGTCGAGCTCGTCGCCGAGGAGCCCCTCCGTCTGGCCGAACACCGCCCCCACGACGTCGCTCCGCTCGACGACGCCGTCGGCCGCGATGGAGGCGTGAATCAGGTATTTTTCGGTTTCGTTCATGGATGGTGAATGGTGATGATCGGGCGGCAGAGGCCGCCCGTGTGGTCTTGTCGACGTCGGGGAAAATAGCTATCGCACGCGTACCCGCGACACGCTATTCGAAGAGAATTTTTCTACAACAACCCCTTCTGAATCGACAGAGCAAGATTTATCTCGAACGAACCGGAAACGACAATCACGATGCGATCGTGGAGAGATCTGCTGTGGATACCGACGTTCACGGTGTTAGTCGTGTTGGCGGTTCCGTGGCCGCTGTGGGGCGTCGATCGGGTCCTCGCCGGATTTCCGGTGTGGATCTGGTGGCACGTGGCGTGGCTCGGCCTGTGTGCGGCCCTGTTCGCGCGGTTCGTCCAGAGCGGCGCGTGGGAGCGCGTGATGGGCCTCGATCCGGACGCGCGGGGTGACCTGTGACGGGTGCCACCGGAGGTGACCGGCGATGACGGTCGGCCTGTCGCTCGGGATCGTCGTCGGGTACCTGCTGTTCGCGCTCGCGGTCGGGCTCGTGGCCTACCGCGTCTCCGAGAGCACCGCGGAGGACTACTACCTCGCGAGCCGGTCGATCGGGACCGTCGTGCTGCTTTTCACCACCTTCGCCACGCTGCTTTCGGCGTTCACCTTCTTCGGCGGGCCGAACCTCGCGTTCGCCGCCGGACCGGAGTGGCTGATCGTGATGGGGACGCTCGACGGCGTGCTCTTCGCCGTGCTGTGGTACGGAATCGGCTACAAGCAGTGGCTGATCGGCGAGCGTCACGGGTACGTGACCCTCGGCGAGATGCTGGGCGACCGGTTCGGATCGGTCGGCCTCCGCGCGCTCGTCGCGGGCGTGAGCCTGCTGTGGCTGTT
Organism: Halorubrum sp. CBA1125; assembly: GCF_009742825.1. Taxonomy (GTDB): domain Archaea; phylum Halobacteriota; class Halobacteria; order Halobacteriales; family Haloferacaceae; genus Halorubrum. Next base: position 13,609 of record NZ_WPCE01000031.1, on the reverse strand, counting down.
CCCGTACGTGATGCTCCAGCAGATGGGCGCGGGCGAGGCGCTCGTCGGTCTCACCGGGGGGACCGTCCCCTACTGGGGCGGCGCGGCGCTCGTCACCGTCTTCATGATCCTCTACGTCGTCCTCGCCGGGATGCGCGGGGTCGCATGGACCGACACGGTCCAGGGGCTGTTCATGCTCTCCGTCGTCTGGATCGCCGCGATCTGGGTCGTGTCGGCCGTCGGCGGAATCGGCGCGGCGACCGGCGCCATGGTGGAGGCCCGCCCCGAGTTCGGGAGCTTCGGCGGCGGCGTCTACACGCCCGGGTTCATCATCTCCACCGCGATCACCATCGCCTTCGGCGTGACGATGTTCCCGCAGATCAACCAGCGGTTCTTCGTCGCGGAGTCCGACGTGGTGTTGAAGCGGTCGTTCGCGCTGTGGCCGGTGCTCGTCCTCCTGTTGTTCCTGCCCGCGTTCATGCTCGGCGCGTGGGCCGTCGGGATGCCGGTCGAGGTGCCCGAGGGCGCGAACGTCCTCCCGGTCGTGCTGGCCGAGTACACCCCGACCTGGTTCGCGGCGCTCGTGGTCGCCGGCGCGATGGCCGCGATGATGTCCTCGTCCGACTCCATGCTGCTCTCGGGGTCGTCGTACTTCACCCGAGACGTGTACCGGCCGCTCGTCGGCACCGCCTCGGAGCGGCGCGAGGCGTGGGTCGCGCGGGTCGGCGTCGCCGTCTTCGCGACGCTCGCGTTCGTCGCGAGCCTGTTCCGCCCGGGAACGCTGATCGAGGTGGGCGACACGGCCTTCTCCGGGTTCGCGCTGCTCGCGCTCCCCGTGATCTGCGCGCTCTACTGGGACCGGACGACCCGCACCGGGATGGTCGTCGGGGTCGCCGTCCCGCAGGCGGTGTACCTCCTCGTGGTGCTCTCGTCGGTCATCCCGTTCGTGCCGACGCTCCCCGCCACCCTCGCCGGCGGCTGGGACGTCGCGCTCGGACTGATGGTGCTGTCTGCGGTCCTCACCGTCGGCGTCTCACTCGTCACCACGCCGACCGCCGACGGCGACGCCTCGCGGTTCGCGGTCGCCGGCGACTGAGCCGGCTCTCCCGTCGCTTCCGCTTCTCGAGGGGTCGGATTCGACGAAAAGCAAATGCACCTGCGCGAACGATCGGTTCCATGAACGAGCCCGGCACCGAGGGCGTGCTGTTGGATCAGGAGACGCTCCACGATCGGCTCGACGACGTACCCGCGTGGCTCAGAGAGCACTACCGCACCTTCCGCGAGTCGATTCTCGGCGAGCGCGACGGCTCCCCGTTCCCCTGTTACTTCGGTATCCAGGCCGAGCGAGAGGGGGAACTGCTGTACGCCGCCTGCGAGTCGACGACCGACCCCGCCGCGTTGCTCCGGTTGCGTGACTTACTGGTGGAGTACCTCGACGCGTATCCGGACCACGCAGAGCGCGCCCCGCTCGCGGTCTTCTTCCGCCCGCCCGACGGCGATCCCGGCGAGGCGCACTACCACGAGCGGCTCTGGCACGTGTTAGCGTTCCTCCATGTTCACGACCCTGAGCCGTGGCCTGACGAGATTCCGATCGATCCGGACACGCCCCGTTGGGAGTTCTGCTTCGGAGGCGAACCGCTGTTTCCGACCTCCAGGGCACCCTTCTACGACGAGCGGAAGAGCCGCTACTCGGCGGTCAGCTTGGAGATCACCTTCCAGCCACGGGCGGTCTTCAAGGGAGTTACCGCGGACACCGAGACCGGTCAGCAGGCCCGCGAGACGATCCGCGACCGCATGGCGGCGTACGACGGTGTCTGTCCCCACGCCGATCTCGGCGACTGGGGCGCCGAGGGCGACCGCGAGTGGCGACAGTACCTGTTTCGCGAGGACGACGCCGAGAGCCCGGACGCGTGTCCCCTCCGACCGACCCGCGAGCACCCGAAGGTCTCCGAGGCGTGGCTCGAACCGGGGGCATGGCGGCGGTTCGCGGACGGCGGAGCGTCGCCCGCAGACGGTGGCGGCGACCGCGATACCGCCGAAGGAGACGCGCCGGTCGTCACGTCCGGACTCGGCGATGACTGACGGCGGCTCCCCGATTCCCCACGACGCCGTCCTCCTCCTCGTCGACTTCCAGACCGGCTTCGACGAGCCGGGATGGGGCGAGCGCAACAATCCCGAGGCGGAATCGGTCGCGGCCGACCTGCTCGCGGCGTGGCGCGGGAACGGTCGACCCGTCGCGCACGTCCGACACGCGTCGACCGAGCCGGACTCGCCGCTGCGGCCGGACCGTCCGGGGTTCGCCTGGAAGTCGGAGACGGCCCCCGTCGAGGGCGAGCCGACCTTCGAGAAGTCTGTCAACGGCGCGTTTCTGGACTCGGGCCTGGACGACTGGCTCCGCGAGGAGGGCTACGAGACCCTCGTCGTCTGCGGGCTCACCACGGACCACTGCGTTTCGACGACGGTTCGGGCGGCGGAAAACCGCGGGTACGACGCCTACGTCGTCGCCGACGCGACCGCGACTCACGCGCGCGAAGCGCACGACTGCGCGACGATCGGCCCCGAGATGTCCCACCGAGTCGCGCTCGCACATCTGCGCGGCGAGTTCGCGACGGTCGTCGAGAGCGGGGCGCTGCTGGGAGACTGACCCGCTCGTATCGACCCGCGTCGAAGGCGGTCGACCCGCACGCTTTTGCGCCCGGGCGCCAAGGACCGCCCATGCAACGCGGCCGCCGGAAGCCGGACTGGCTGAAGTCTCGCCCCCCGTCGGGGAGCCGGTTCACGGAGATCAAGGCGAGCCTCCGCGACCGCGACCTCAACACGGTCTGTGAGGAGGCGAACTGCCCGAACCTGGGCGAGTGCTGGTCGGGGGGCGCGAACACGCCCCAAAACGGCGAGGCGGCGGACGCCGCCGATGGCGGCCGCGACGGCCCCGGGACCGCGACGTTCATGCTCATGGGCGACCGCTGTTCGCGCGGCTGCAACTTCTGTGACGTCGAGACCGGCGGGATGGGGCCGCTCGACCCCGACGAGCCCGCGAACGTCGCCGAGGCGGTCTCGGAAATCGGACTCGACTACGTCGTGTTGACGTCCGTCGACCGCGACGACCTCGCGGACGGCGGCTCGGCGCACTTCGCCGAGACGATCCGCGAGATCAAGCGCCGCGATCCCGAGATCCTGGTCGAGACGCTCATCCCCGACTTCGGGGGGGAACCCGACGCGATCGACCGGATCGTCGACGCCGACCCGGACGTGATCGCCCACAACGTCGAGACGGTCGAGCGGCTCCAGTGGCCGGTCCGCGACCGCCGCGCCGGCTACGAGCAGTCGCTCGCCGTGCTCGACCGGGTCGACCGCGAGTCCGACGTCCACACGAAGACGAGCCTGATGCTCGGCGTCGGCGAGTACGGTCACGAGGTGTATCGGACCCTCGGCGACCTCCGCGAGGTCGGCGTCGACGTCGTCACCTTCGGACAGTACCTCCGGCCCTCCCGCTCGCATCTCGACGTCTTCGAGTACGTCCACCCGGACGTCTTCGAGACGTGGCGCGCGGTCGCCGAGGAGGAGTTCGGGTTCCTCTACTGTGCCTCCGGCCCGATGGTCCGATCCTCGTACAAGGCCGGCGAGCTGTTCGTCGAGGCGCTGCTCCGCGAGGGGCGGTCGCCGGAGGACGCCAGGCAACGCGCGCGGGCCGCCGGCGGCGACTGAGACGGCCGAGAAGCGGGTGTCCGCGTTTGTGAAACAGCGAGTTATTTATCTCTCCATGTCTCAGTCTGCGGCAGTGAGACGCACACATGGAAACGACTGACTCGTCCGTTCTCGACACGGCGCGGGCCAAGCCGGGGCTGCTCTTCGTCGTCGCCCTCGGCGGCCTGCTGCTCGTCGACCTTCTCGCGATGCTCGCCGGGGTGTCGCTCGGGCCGATCGGCGGAAGCCTCTCTCTCGGTCGGCTCCGGTCGAACCTCTGGAGCGGGATCGTGATCGGCCTCGTGATCGGGCTCGCGGGGATCGGCCTCTCGATGACGTACAGCATACTCTCGTTCGCGAACTTCTCGCACGGGGACCTCGTCAGCACCGGCGCGTTCACCGGCTGGGGCGTCGCCTTCCTGATCGCGGGCTTCGGCGACGTGCCGGTCCGGGCGCTTCTCACCGTCCGCGACGCCGGGAACGCGTCGCCCGCGGACATCGGCGCACACATCCTCACGACGCCGGGCGCCATCCTCGTCGGCCTGATCGCGTCGTTCGCGTTCACCGCGCTGATCGCTATCGCTCTCGACCGCGCGTTCTACAAGCCGATGCGCGACCGCGACGGGATCGCGCTCCTGATCGCCTCGATCGGCGCGGCGCTCGTCGTCCGGTACCTCATCCAGTTCGTCTACGGCGCCGACCGTCGAGGGGTCACCGCCACCGTCGAGGCGTCGAACCTCGCGTTCGACCCGCTCGGGATCGCCGTCAACGCCCACGAGCTCACGATCGTCGTCTCGGCGGTCGCGCTGATGCTCGCGATGCACTTCGTGCTCCAGCACACGAAGCTCGGGACCGCGATGCGGGCGATGGCGGACAACAAGGACCTGGCGCTGATCACCGGGATCCCGACCGAGCGCGTCGTCACCGCGACGTGGATCCTCGGCGGCGGTCTCGCCGGCGCGTCGGGGTACCTCTACGTGCTGTTGCGGGGCACCATCCAGTTCGACTTCGGCTGGCTGCTCCTCCTTTTGATCTTCGCCGCCGTCATCCTCGGCGGGATCGGGTCGGTGTACGGCGCGATCGCCGGGGGGCTCGTCATCGGGATCGTGTTCACGACGTCGACGATCTGGATCTCCTCGGACTTCAACCAGGCCGCGGCGTTCGCCGTGATGATCCTCATGCTGTTGCTCCGCCCCGAGGGGCTCTTCGGAGGTGTTACGACCGCATGAGCGACGCCGGAACGCCGGACGACCGCTCGCCGGGTGACGCCGACGCTCCAGATGAGGGCGCTCCGAGCGACGGCGACGTATCGGCCGACGGCTCGCCGGACGAGGAACTACAGGAGGACGCCGCGCCCGCCAGCGCGCTCGGCGCGGTCGCCGACGCCGCGCGCCGGAGCGACATCGGGCTCGTCCTCGGGACGCTGCTTTTGATATACGCCGCCGCGACGCTTCTGACGTTCACCGACGGGCTCAACAGCGTGGTCGGGCTGTTGGAGACCCTGACGTTCTTCGGGCTCGTGTACGCGCTCTCGGCGCTGGCGTTGAACCTCCAGTGGGGGTACACCGGACTGTTCAACATCGGCGTCGCGGGCTTCATGGCCGTCGGCGTCTACACGATGGGGATGGTCGTCCGGTCGCCGGACCCCGCGTTCGGCCCGCCCGGGTTCGGGCTGCCGCTCCCGATCGGAATCGTCGCCGGGATGGCGATGGCGGCGCTCGTCGGCGCGGTCGCCGCGCTGCCGGCGCTGCGGCTCAAGGCGGACTACCTCGCGATCGTCACCCTCGGGCTCTCGGAGATCATCCGGTTGACGCTCCAGTCGGCCGCGTTCGACGCCTTCCTGCGAGAGACGATCGGCGCCGGAACCGGCGGCGGCCGCGGGATGGGGATGCCGCGAAACCCTATCCGCGAGCTGTTCCTCGTCGACGGGCAGGCGGGGACGCGACCGCGTTCGGCGAGTTCGTCTTCGGCGTGTTCGGCGACGGGGGGCTCGGGATCGCCCACACGATCCTGATCGACTGGGGATACGTCGGCGTGCTGGCCGTCTTCCTCGTCGGCTTCTACGTCCTGCTCGAACGCCTCGGGCGCTCGCCGTTCGGCCGAGCGCTGAAGGCGATCCGCGAGGACCAGCTCGTCGCGAGCTCGCTCGGGAAGAACGTGAACCTGATCAAGATCAAGGTGTTCGTCATCGGCTGCGCGCTGATGGGGCTCGCCGGCATCCTCTGGTTCGGCAGCCAGGGTAACGTCTCGCCGACCCCGCAGTTCATGCCGCTGCTGACGTTCTACGTCTTCATCGCGGTCATCATCGGCGGGTCGGGCTCGAACACCGGCTCCGTGATGGGCGGGATCGTCTTCGCGGCGGTGCTGTTCGAGGGTCCGCGGCGCGTCGGTGGGACGGTCCGCGGGCTCATCGAGGCCGAGACGCCGCCGTCGTTCGCCGCCGCGGTCGCCTCGCTCGACCCGATCTCGTTCCTCGCGTACGCGACCGAGAACATCGCGCCGCTGCAGTTCGTCTTCCTCGGGCTGGTGTTGGTGTTCATCATCCACCGCCACCCCGAGGGGATCCTCGGGAACCGGATCGAGACGGCCGCCGCCGTCGACCTCTCCGAGCGGCCGAACGGGGGTGAGAGCGATGAGTAGCGATTCGGAGCCCGCGGGGGCGACGCGCAGCGACGAGCCGGAGGCGTACGACAGCGCCGTCGAGGAGGCGGCGAAGCGCACGCCGGCGGGCGTCCCGCTCCGCGTCGAGGGGCTCGTCAAGGAGTTCGGCGGCGTCACCGCCGTCGACGGCGCCTCATTCGAGGTGGAGAAGGGATCGCTCACCGGCCTCATCGGCCCGAACGGGGCCGGGAAGTCGACGACATTCAACTGCATCACCGGCGTCCACGAGCCGACGGCCGGGAAGGTCTATTTCAAGAACGAGGACATCACCGGCCGAAAACCCCACGAGATAGCGCGGAAGGGATTGGTCCGGACGTTCCAGATCACGCGCGAACTCAAGGAGATGACCGTCCTCGAGAACCTGATGCTCGCGCCGAAGGGCCAGATCGGCGAGTCGGCGATCCGGTCGGTCACGCCCGGGCTCCGGAGCGCGGTCGTCGAACAGGAGGAGGAGCTCCGCGAGCAGGTCTGGGACACCCTCGAACTCTTCGAGATCGACCACCTCGCGACCGAACACGCCGGCAACCTCTCCGGAGGTCAGCGGAAGCTGCTGGAGATGGCCCGCGCGCTCATGACCGACCCGGAGATGGTGCTCCTCGACGAGCCGCTCGCGGGCGTCAATCCGACGCTCGAAGAGAAGCTCCTCGATCGGATCCACCAGCTGCGCGAGGAGGGGTACACGTTCCTCCTCGTCGAACACGACATGGACGTCATCATGGAGAACTGCGAACGCGTCATCGTCATGCACCAGGGCAGCGTCCTCGCCGAGGGCACCGGCGACGAGATACGGAACGACGAACGGGTCATCGAGGCCTACCTGGGGGAGGACCTATGAGCGAAGACGGAGCGTCGACCGCGGACGAGACGGAGGGAATCGCCGCGATCGACGAGGCGGAGGCGACTCCGACGACTGAAGGCGACGCGGAGGTGACCGCGAGGTCCGACAACGCGGCAGCGACCGAATCCGTCGCGGCCGGCACCACGCACACCATCGAGGGCGACGCGATCCTCAGGCTCCGCGACCTCGACGCCGGCTACGGCGACCTCCAGATCCTCTCCGGCGTCGACTTGGACGTCGCCGACGGCGAGTACGTCACCGTCGTGGGTCCCAACGGAGCGGGGAAGTCGACGGTGATGAAGACCGTCTTCGGGCTCACGACCCACATGGGCGGCACCGTCGAGTTCGAGGGCGAGCAGATCCAGGGGCTCCCGCCCGAGCAGATCATCCGCGAGGGGATCGGCTTCGTCCCGCAGACGAACAACATCTTCCCCGGCCTGAGCGTGCGCGAGAACCTCGAGATGGGCGCGTACATCCTCGACAGCGTCCCGGAAGACCAGGTCGAGGCGATCTACGACCGCTTCCCGATACTCAGAAAGCGGAGCGACCAGAAGGCCGGGACGCTCTCCGGCGGCCAGCGACAGATGGTCGCGATGGGGCGGGCGCTCATGTTGGACCCCGACCTGTTGCTGCTCGACGAGCCCTCCGCGGGACTGGCGCCCGACCTCGTGGCCGACATGTTCGACCGGATCGACCGGATCAACGACTCGGGGACGGCGGTGCTGATGGTCGAGCAGAACGCCAAGGAGGCGCTCCGGCGCTGCGACCGCGGGTACGTCCTCGTCGGCGGCGAGAACCGCTACACGGACCGCGGCGAGGTCCTCCTCGGCGACGAGGAGGTGCGGAAGGACTTCCTCGGGGGATGAGGGTCGCCGGCCCCCGGAACGCGATCACGGTGGTTTGACGCCCGCGATCGTGTACTCGAACCCGCGGTCGACGACGGCCGCTTCGAACCCAGCGTCCTCGACGGCGGCGGCGAGGTCGTCCGGCGGTCGGAACCGAGAGGCCATGCCGATGACGTGCTCGCCGGCGACGAGCAACCGTCCGAGGGGGTGGTCGGGATCGAACTCTCGGATCACGAGCGCCCCGCCCGGCGCGATCACGCGAGCGGCCTCCGCGAGCGCCGCGTCGGGGTCCGGGAGGTGGTGAAACGCGTCGACGATCGTGACGGCGTCGACCGCCCCGTCGCGCACCGGGAGTCGCCCCGCGTCCCCGGCGACGGCGGCGAGTCCCCGGCGCTCTCGGGCGCGCGCGAGCATGCCCACGGAGATGTCGACCACGATCCGCTCCGGGCCGCGCAGGGCGGCCGCGGCGCGGCCGGAGCCGCCGCCGACGTCGAGGAGCCGGTCTATCGGGCGGCTCGGCCTGGTCGAGACCGTCCGCCAGCGCCCGCCCGTCTGCGGGCGGCATGAGGCGGTCGTAAAGCGGCGCGAGCCGGTCGAAGAAGCGGACGTCGCCGAACCCGTGCATAGGATCGATCAGGCGGCCGGTCGACTTATTCGCGTCGGGACACGAATCGGAGCCATGGAGTACGCGCTGCTCGGCGAGCCGGGCGGGGGGGCGACGCTCCGCCTCGACTACCGCGCGTTCGCGTACGCCGGGAAGTTCGTCGTGGGCGACACCGGCAAGGCGGTCCTGCGGACCGAAGACGGCTCGGCGGCCGTCCCAGAGTGGGAGCCCGACGAACCGCTCCCGCGGACCGTCGACCCGGACGCGTTCGAGCGCGACGTCGTCGCCGCCGTCTCCTTCTCTCCGGACCGCACCGACGCTACGTGCTGCCGGATCCGGTACGTCACCGTCCACACCGCCCGACGCGGCGAGGGGCTCGGCCCGCGGCTGATCCGGGAGACGGTGGCGCGGCACGACGAGGGGTACGACCGCGTCCGGATCGCGGTCAACAACCCGTTCGCCTACGAGGCGCTGTACAAGTGCGGGTTCGCGTACACGGGCGAGCAGACGGGGATCGCGGAGCTGGAGCTGGAGCGGCCGGCGGACGAGCCGGCGACCCCCGCGACGGGGACGGACCGGACGCGACGCTACCGCGCCGGTCTCGACGACTTCCGCGCGTCCGACCACGACCTGACGCCGGGAGAAGAGCGGTTCATCGCGGCGCGGATCGAGCGCGGACCGCCGTGAGAGGCGACGTGTGTCCGCGGCGCGTCTCCGGAGGGTCGTCTCCTCAGATCACGTCGTAGTCCTCGCGGAACGTGTCGAGCGTCGCGGCGAGCACGCCGATCACGATCGGGCCGACGAAGAGCCCGGTGAATCCGACCGAGTAGACGCCGCCGAAGACGCCGAGGAGGACGATAGCCGGGTTCAGGTGCGCCTGCTGGTCGATGACGATCGGACGGGCGTAGTTGTCGACCATGGCGATGACGAAGACGCCGTACGTCGCGAGGAGGACGCCGGCGACGACGTCGCCGATGAGAACGAGGTAGACGGCCGCCGGTCCCCAGACGAAGAAGGCGCCGATGAGGGGCAACAGCGCGAGGATGGCCATGACGAACGTCCAGAAGACGACGTTGGGAACCCCGGCGGCCCAGAGCCCGACGCCCGCGACGACGGCCTGTAGCAGCGCGACCCAGATGTGGCCGATCACGACTCCCCGGGTCATCACGTTCACCCGATCGACGAGGTCGGCGGTGACCTCCGGCGGGAGGGGGATCGTCGACCGGAGCCACCGCACGAACGCCGGCCCGTCGAGCAGCGTGTAGTACACGAGGAACACCGCGAGCGTCAGCCCGACGGACGCCCGAAACGCGCTGGAGACGATCCCACCGAGGCCGCCGAAGAGCGTGCTGACAAGTACCTGGCCTGCAGTCGTGAGCAGCTCCGCGATCGCGACCTCCTCTCCGGTGAGCTCGGCGATCTGCGCCTCGATGACCGCGATCTTGAGGTCGGTGTCACCGGTGGCGATCGCGGTGAGGTCGCGGACGAACACCAGTGAGATGTACACGAGCGGGAGGATCACGGACACGATGGACGCGAGGATGAGCGAGAGCGCCGACGTCGTGTTCGCGACCCGCCGCGAGAACGATCGGTTGAGGCGTCGCGAGAGTCGGACGTGGAACGGGTAGAGGACGAACGCGAGTATCGCCGACGCGATGACGTACTCGATGAACGGTGCGATGACGAAAAGCGTCACCAGTGCGACCACCGCGATGAGAAGCAGCAGGAACGACTGACCGCGATTCATACGACCCCCGTCGCACCGGTGGCTCATAAAGTGGCGGGCGCGGAACCCGGGTGAGAGCTCCAGCCCACGGGGAGACGAACGACCGGAGAGCGGAAAGGGCGCGAGCGTCCGAACCCGCGAGCGCCGTCAATCCTGCGCGTGATCGGCTGTGCCGTGGTCGTGACCGTGATCGTGGTCGTGGTCGTCACTGCCCCGGTCGCCGTCGGTTTCGCCGAGCACCTCGGCGCCCTCCCCGTCGATCATGTCCATATTCTTCAAGTTGTCTCGCTCCTCGAAGTCTTCGACGGCTTCCATCACGTCGGCCTGCGTGATCGTCATCCGGTCTTCGGTGAGCGCACCGAGGACCGCCTCGCGGAGGACCATCCGCAGGTCCGAGCCGGTAAGGCCCGTGGTCCGGTCGGCGATCGCCTCGGGCTCGAAGTCGGCTATCTGCATCTCGCGGGTGACGACCTCCAGGATGTCTGCACGCATGTCTCGGTCCGGCTTCGGGAAGTTGACGATCTCGTCGAACCGACGCCACGCGGCGGCGTCGAGCTGGTCCGGATGGTTCGTCGCGCCGATCAGGAGGACCTCGTCGCGGACGAGCGACACCTCGTCGATCGACTTGAGCAGCGTGTTGACGGCGCGCTTGAGCGCGGCGTGTTCGTCCGACCGCCGGGTCTTCGCGACGGAGTCGAACTCGTCGATGAAGAGGATACACGGCGAGAGCCGTTTGGCGACCTCGAACGTCTTCTCGACGTTCTTCGCCGTCTCGCCGAGGTACTGGCTCGTGATCATCGACATCTTCACTTCGACGAGCGGGATGCCGAGCTCGTGTGCGAGCGACCGCGAGACGGTCGTCTTTCCGGTGCCGGGCGGGCCGACGAAGAGCAGCTTGCCGATCTCGCGCAGCCCGATGCTCGCGAGGTACTCGCGGTGTTCGATCGCCTTCACGATCTTCTGGATCTCGTCTTCCTGGTCGCCCGTGAGCACGAGGTCGTCCAGCGTCGTCTCGATCTCCTCGGGCGCCCTGACGTTGACGAGATCGAGCATCTCGGCGTCCTCCTCCTCGTCGAAGTACTCGTCCAACAGCGCGTCGATCCAGACGCGGTCGGCCTGTACCGGACGGACGTTGTCGCGGGCCTCCTCGTGGTCGACCGGCGCGTCGAGGTCATCCGCCGCCTCCAGCGCGGCGACGAGCGTCGGGTTGCCGGCGATCCGGTCGGCGGCGGCGTTGTCGTGGTACCACTCCAGCGCCATCGACGGCTGCGTCAGCGATATCTCGCCGGAGAAGTCGGTCCGCTGGGTGAAGAGGAGGTCGGAGACCGCCTCCCAGGGCCGGTCCACGCCCGTCGCGGTCCGGGTGACGCCGTCGGTCGCCTTCAGCGGTCGCTCGACGCCGCCCGGGGCGTCGTCGGCGGCGTCGTCCGACCAGAACACCTGCCTGAACCGCGGCGGGAGGTCGTTCTCGTCGAGGTCGCGGTGCTCCGTGTAGAAGTGCGTCGTCAACACGAACTCGACGACGTCGAGCGCCGGGTCACTCATCCCCGCGTAGTAGCTCCGGCAGGCGGTTAAGAGCGTCGAACCGCTGCCGCGAACGGCGTCGGCCGGGCGCCAGGGAACCGTGCCACTCGGTGACGGGAGAGGATCGACGACGACCGACTATCGAACCCTTATTAGTCCTGGTGGTCGACCGTGCTCGCATGAGCTCCGAGGACGCGTCCGCGCCGGGCGACCCCGCCGGCGGCGGCGGAACCGAGACGGACCACGAGAACGCGGGCCAGGACGTCGTCGCCGTGGACCCCGACGACGACGAGCAAGGGACGGTGAACCGGCTCGACGCGCACACCGGCGACGGGATCCGCCATCGCGCGTTCACCTGCCTCGTCTTCGACGCGGACGGCCGGATCCTGCTGGCTCAGCGCGCGCCGTCAAAGCGGCTGTGGGACGGCCACTGGGACGGCACCGTCGCCTCCCACCCCGTCGAGGGACAGTCACAGGCGAACGCCACCGAAAAGCGGCTCGAGGAGGAACTCGGGATCACTCCCGACCAGTACGACGACCTCCGGGTGACGGACAAGTTCGAGTACAAGCGGTACTACCCGAACGAGGGCGTCGAGTGGGAGGTGTGCGCGGTGCTGAAGGTCACCCTCGACGACGCGTCGCTCGACCCCGACGAGGCCGAGATCGGCGGGATGCTGTGGGCCGACTACGAGCACCTCCACGACAACCCCGCGCTGTACCGTCAGCTCAGGCTGTGCCCCTGGTTCGAGATCGCGATGCGACGGGACTTCGACTGAGCTCGCCGCCGGCGCGCGACGGGCGCCCGGTCGGCCGCGAAACGGCGAGTTCAAGGCGATCCCGCGACTCGGTCCGGTATGACCGTCGTCGCCCTGCTTGCGGACCCGCCCCGCGAGGGGCTCGTCGCGTCCGGGCTCGCGGAGTCGACGCCGCTGTCGACCGCCGAGGCCGGCGAACTGTACGAGGCGCTGTTCCGCGACGCCGTCCTCGCGGTCGACCGCTCCGGCGGCGACCTCCTCGTCAACTACCCCGTCGACGAGGACCTCCCGGCCGACCACCGCACCGACACGAGCCCCGAGGCCGAGCTCCGCGCGCTGGTCGCTGACACCCTCGGCGACACCGGAGACGTCCGCTTCGAGCGGCAGGTGGGGTCCTCGTTCGGCGCGCGCGCCGGCAACACCGTCACGCACCTGCTGCGCGAGGAGGGCGCCGACTCCGTCGCGGTCGTCACACCCAGTGCCCCGCTGCTCTCGCGGACGATCGTGGACGCGGCCGCGATGAAGCTCCGGACGAACGGGGTCGTGCTCGGTCCGTCCACCCGCGGGCGAACCTACTACGCGGGGTTCACCGAGCCGATCGACTTCGACGGCGCGTTCGCGGACCCGAGCCTGCCGACGCTCGCGGAGCGCGGACGCGACGCGGGGCTGGACGTCGAGTTCGTCGAGACCACGCCGGCGCTGGAGACCGGAGACGACCTGCTCGACGTGGTTCCGACGCTCCGCGCGCGGTTCGCGGCCGAGCGGGTGGTCCCCGACTACACCGCCGCGTTCGTCCACGAACACGGACTCGACGTGATCGTCGAGGACGGCGACGCGCGACTGATCCGGGACTGAGCCGCAGCACCCGTCGTCTCGCAGGCTTCGGCGACGCGCCTCCCCTCCCTTTCCCCCGGTGCGGGTTTCTCGTCGTTCTCGCCGCCGTCACAGACCGTTCGGCGGTATCAGAGCTCGAACGCCAGCACGTCGCGACGC
>NZ_WPCE01000171.1 GCF_009742825.1 Halorubrum sp. CBA1125 | reverse complement strand
GGCGTTCACCTCGCCGTCGGTGAAACGCCTCGCTGGCGCCTCGGCGTATGCTGGCGTCCTCTCCGATCGATCTATGAGTTCCCTATATTGTGTGAACCGACGGATCGAAGAACGGGTATGAGAACCGTTTATCACACTCTCTTCACACTCGAAAGACCGTCCGGTGTGAACACGTCACGACCGACGGTACTCTCGCGTCGGTGTTCTCGACGTAGTGGGACTCCTTCGACTTCAGGAACGCCGGACTGTTCGGCGTGAGCGTCACCGCGCAGTCCAGCGGTCCGAGAGATCAGTTCGGTCTCTCGGACCGTTTCATTCCGAGCGATTCACAGGTTCGCGCCGGTGGCCCCGCCGTCGATCGGCAGGGCTGCCCCGTTGATGAAGCCCGACTTCGGCGACGAGAGGAACGCGACGGTGTTGCCGAGTTCCATCGGATCGGCGATGCGTTCGAGCGGGTTCTCTGCCCACTGGTCGATCGCTTCTTCGTAGGAGTCGTACTCGCCGCGCTCCACCGCGTCGTTCACGAGCTCGCGGATCCGGGCCGTCTCGTGCGGTCCGGGCAGCACCGCGTTGGCGCGCACCGCCGGAGCGAACTCCTTCGAGAGCGTCTTCTCTAACCCGATGACGCCCATCCGCACGGAGTTCGACAGCACGAGGTTGTCGATCGCCTCCTTCACGCTCCGCGAGGTGATCGTCACGATGGTGCCACCGTCGCCGGCGCTGAGGTGAGGTTCGGCCTCGCGGGCCAGCCGCACGACGCTCATCACGAGCAGATCGTACGCCTGCTGCCAGTCCTCGTCGTCCGTATCGAGGAACGACCCGGACGGCGGCCCGCCGGCACTCGTCACGAGGTGGTCGATCCCGCCGAACTCGTCGACGGTCGTCTCGACCAGCGTCGTAACGTCGTCGGCGTCGGTGAGATCGCCGGGCTGCGCGACGACCTCGCCGGCCGCGACCGACTCGACCTCGGCTTTCGCCTCCGCCAGTCGTTCCTCGTCGCGGCCGTTGATGACGACGTCGACCCCCTCGCGGGCGAGCGCCTTCGCCGACGCCTTCCCGAGTCCGCTCGACGATGCCGTGACCAGCGCCGCGTTGCCCTCGATTTCCAGGTCCATGTCCGAAACGATCCACGAAACGATTGAAAACGTTTCCGTACAGGCAAGTCGCCCCGTGGGTACGTCGCGCGTCAGCAGGACTCAACCACTCGTCGGCGCGGTGCGGCTGCACTCGTCTCACGCGTCGGTCTCGGCGCACCCGCAGCCGCCGCGGCGGATCAGTTCACTGACCGACGTGTCGGCCCCGCAGTTCGGGCAGACGGCGCGGACGTCCACCAGGACGTCGTAGTCGTCGCGGTCGAGCTCGTCCGCGGTCGCGAGCGACGAGATCGCCGATTCGGTGACCGCGGTGACCCGGCCCTGCAGCTTCTCGATGGTCTCCACCTTCCGGTCGGCCGCACCCGCGTCGTCTTCGGGAAGGCTCGCCCCCCGCGCCTCGGTGAGGTAGGTGTGGATCGCCTGGTGGGTGACGAAGTCGCTCGCGAGGTCGTCCACGTCCACTCCCTCGCGCTCCAACCGCCGCCGCGCCCGGGTGGCATCCGGCCCCGAGCCGTGTTTGAACGCCTCGTACGTGCCCGACACCTCGAAATCGAGCGGGGCGGCGCCGGTCTCTCGGAGCGCGGCCTCCAGTACCGCCTCGTTGAACTCGTCCGCGAGGTCCCGGAGGCTGGTCCGCTCGCCCGATTCGCCGGTCCACGCGGCCTCGAGCTGCGCGCCCATCCCCTCGAGTTCGTACTCCTCGATGACCCGCGCGACCTTCGTGTTCGGGCGATCCGTCGCGTCCGAGCGGCTCGTCTCCTCTGCCATGCCGCGACGTAAGCGCTGGACTGTTACAAAGATAACGGTGTAACGAAGAACGGATCGCGTCGGGTCGTCGCCCCGGCGCTGTCAGTCGATCTGCTCGACGTAGGTGTACTCCTCGGGCAGTGCCGCGGCGTCCTCGGGGAGCAACGCCGCGACGAGGTAGTCGGTGTACTCCCGGAAGTAGTCGACGACGCGGGCGATCCGGTCGGAGTCGATCGCCTCGAGCGAGTCGAGGATAATGAACGGGACCGTCTCGTGGACCTCGTGGACGAGGTACCCGGCGAGCGCGAACACCAATCCGGTCACCTCGCGTTCGCTCTCGGAGAGGTGGTCGACGGTGTCCTCGTAGGCGGCGCCGTCGGGAGACGAGCGGACGATGTGGAGGTCGAACCGCGTCTGCGTCACCTTGCGCCGTCCCTCCCGGACCTGCGTTTCGCGGCGCTCGATCCAGATCCGGTCGAGGTTCTCGTACTCCAGGATGCCGAGGACGGTTTCCATGTGCTCGTTGAATCCCTCGACGGCCTCCTCTTCGATCCGGTCGACCCGGGTCCGGAGTTCGGTCAGCTCGTCCCCGATCGCCTCCCGTTCGGCCTCGAGTTCGTCGCGTTCCTCGATCGCGGCCTCCCGGTCGGCGATCTCCTCGTCGAGCTCCTCGATCTCGTCTTCGAGGCGTTCGATCCGGAGCTCGATCCCGTTCGCCTCCCGGTGGAGCTCGAGCGCGTCGTCGTACCCCTCGACGTCGATCGATTCGGCGGCCGCCTCCAGCTCCTCGATCTCGTCTTCCTTCTCGTCGATCCGGGCTTCGAGGTTCTCGATGCGCTCTTCGGCCGTCTCGATCTCCTCGTCGATCTCCGCGAGGCGCTCATCGGCGCGTTCTACCTCCCGCTGTCGCTTGCGGATCGTCGACTGTTCGTCGCTGAGCTCGCGGATCGTCGACTGCACCTCGTTGCGCTCGTCGAGCGCCTCGGACCGGAGGTCGCGGAGGCGGTCGAGCGTCGCCTCGATCTGCTCGGTGCCGACCTCCGAGCCACAGGTCCAGCAGACGGTCTCGTCGCCGGCAGTCAGCGCCTCGGTCGGGTCGTCGGACTCGCCGCCGTTCCCGAACGCGACCTCGGTTTCGACGGTTTCGAACTCGCCGTCGAGGGCGACGCCGTCGCCCGAGACCATCTCCTCGTTGAAGCTGATGACGCTGCCGAGCTCGTTCACCGTGTCGTCGAGGGCTCGCTTCCGGCGGCGCAGCTCGTCGATTCGTCCGGCGAGTCGGTCGGGGTTCTCGTCCGGTGCGTCGGTCGTGTCGAGCGTCTCTGCGACCTCGTCGCGTTCGGCCTCGAGTTCGGACAGGGTCGAGCGCTCCGTCTCCAGGTCGAACTCGAGGTCGTCGAGCTCCGACCGAGCGTCGCGGACGCGCTGGAACGCCTCCTCGAGCTCCTGTTTCTGGGTACGGCTCTCCTCGAGGTCGGCGTCGAGGTCGTCGAGGCGGTCCCGAACCGACTCCAATTCTTCTTCGGCCTCCGCCAGCGCTTCGGCCTTCTCTTCCCGCTCGTTTTCGAGCTCCGGGAGTTCGCGTTCGAGCCCGTCGAGACGCTCGATTTCGGCTTCGATCTCCTCCCGATCCTGCTTTCGAGCCTCGATCTCCGCGTCGATGGCGTCCGTGTCGATCGGACGCATGATGATCTCCCGGAGGTCGTCGCCGCGCGCCACCGCTCGGCGCGCCTCGTTGTTCTCCAAGAGGAACGCGAACAGGTCGGCGAGTTCCGGGTCGTCGAGGTACGGGTCGCCGCCGAACGCGATCGAGTTCCCGCGCCGCTTCAGCGTCCGCGTGTACGTCTCACCGCCGACCTCGAGGGTGACCTCTCCCTCGTCGGCGTCGCCTTTCAGCGAGCTCCGCTCGCTACCCAGTCCCGCCATGAGCGCCTGCAGGAATGAGGTCCGATTCGTCGCGTTGCGTCCGGTGAGGATCGAGACGCCCGGAGGGAGCGTCACCGACGCCTCGTCGATCCCGCCGATGTTCCGTACATCGACGCGCGTGACCGGTTCCGTGACTTGATCCATCGATATATAAACGTCACGACCGTCTCGCTGTTAAATCTATCCGTCGGCGATCGCAGCCGTCCGGACGCACCCTGTCATCGTATTTCGCGCCGCGACGAGAGACGAATAAATTTTCAATATATTCAGTATTCTATATGTGTGTCTCGGAGC
Source organism: Halorubrum sp. CBA1125 (assembly GCF_009742825.1). GTDB lineage: Archaea > Halobacteriota > Halobacteria > Halobacteriales > Haloferacaceae > Halorubrum. The sequence goes on along the minus strand of NZ_WPCE01000171.1, from coordinate 2,183 downwards.
GTCGATCGTCGCGATCGAGCGACGATCGCCTTCGAACCCGCGTCGAGCGGTGGCGAAACAACGAGATAGGCTCGACAGTGACGCGGATTCGATTGCCAGTTGGTCTCCGAAAATTCGTTCGATGATACGCCGCTGATGGTCGGTTCAGTCCGATACGCGTCCGATATTCAAAACGAGATGTGCCTCCATGTACCACTCGACCGAAACTATACTATCTCGGTGAACTCTCGGAAAACATACGACAGATAACTAATTTTCGGGTAGGTGCATTCTCCGGCGACTGCGGGTCGTCGCCGTACGGTTTGCCCGGAATCTTCTGACTACTCCTCGACTCCCACGGCGACTCGGTGGCGCCGGATTGCTCTCGGAGACGATTTGGAATCGAAAGTTTCGGGGGGAGAAAAACCGCGATATCAAAGTGGAAAACCGCCTAAAGGACGAGACCGTACGGGTACCCATGGAAACGCGAACGGCCCGGCTCGACGTGACGGGCATGTCCTGTGCCAACTGTTCGACGACGGTACGGGAGACGCTCGAATCGCTCGACGGGGTCGTCGAGGCCTCGGCCAACTTCGCCACCGACGAGGGGACGGTCGAGTACGACCCCGAGGCGGTGTCGCTGCGCGAGATTTACGCCGCGATCGACGAGGCCGGCTACGGCGCCGTCTCCGAGACGGCCACGATCGCGATCACGGACATGTCGTGTGCGAACTGCGCCGAGACCAACGCGACCGCCCTGGAGGAGACGCCCGGCGTGATCGACGCCGAGGTGAACTACGCCACCGACGAGGCGAAGGTGCGGTACAACCCCGCCGACGCCTCCCTATCCGACCTCTACGACGCCATCGAGGGGGCCGGATACTCGCCGGTGCGCGCGGACGAGGGGAGCGGAGACGACGGATCCGACGGCTCGGCCGGCGACGCCGACAGCGGCCAGAGCGCCGGCGACGCCGCTCGCAAGGAGGAGATCCGGCGGCAGCTCCGGCTCACGCTGTTCGGCGCGGCGCTCTCGGCGCCGCTTCTGGTCTTCATGGCCGACCACCTGCTCCTCGACGGCGCTCTCTTTCCCGAGACGGTCTTCGGCGTGCGGTTCGGCTGGGTCCAGTTCGCGCTCGCGACGCCCGTTCAGGCCGTCCTCGGGCGCCCGTTCTACGAGAACTCCTACAAGGCGCTCGTCAGGAACGGCCGCGCCAACATGGACGTGCTGATCGCGCTCGGCTCCACGACCGCGTACGTGTACTCCGTGGCGGTCCTCGCCGGGCTGATCGCCGGCAGCCTCTACTTCGACACGGCGGCGCTGATCCTCGTGTTCATCACGCTCGGCAACTACCTCGAGGCCCGCTCGAAGGGCCGGGCCGGCGAGGCGCTCCGGAAGCTCCTGGAGATGGAAGCCGACACCGCCACGCTCGTCGACGAGGACGGGAACGAAGAGGAGGTCCCGCTCGAAGACGTCGAAATCGGCGACCGGATGAAGGTCAGGCCGGGCGAGCAGATCCCGACCGACGGCGTCGTCGTCGACGGCCAGTCCGCGGTCGACGAGTCGATGGTGACCGGCGAGTCGGTCCCGGTCGAGAAGGGCGAGGGCGACGAGGTCGTCGGCTCCACGATCAACGAGAACGGCGTGCTCGTCGTCGAGGCGACGAAGGTGGGCGAGGACACCGCGCTCCAGCAGATCGTTCGGACGGTGAAGGAGGCGCAGTCGCGCCAGCCCGACATCCAGAACCTCGCGGACCGCATCTCCGCGTACTTCGTGCCGGCGGTCATCGCGAATGCCGTCCTGTGGGGAGGCCTCTGGTTCCTGTTCCCCGAGACGCTCGCCGGGTTCGTCGACGCGCTCCCGCTGTGGGGGCCCGTCGCCGGCGGCCCCGCGCCGGCGGGCGGCGGCGTCTCGGTGTTCGAGTTCGCGGTGGTCGTGTTCGCCTCGGCGGTGCTCATCGCCTGCCCCTGCGCGCTGGGGCTGGCGACGCCCGCGGCCACGATGGTCGGGACGACCATCGGCGCCGAAAACGGCGTCCTGTTCAAGGGCGGAGACGTCCTCGAACGCACCCGCGACGTCGACACCGTCGTCTCGACAAGACCGGGACGCTCACCGAGGGCGAGATGGAGCTGACCGATGTGGTCGCGCTCGACGCCGACGGGAATCCCGTCCCCGACGGCGGGACGACGGTGGAAGCCGAGGCGGC
>NZ_WPCE01000011.1 GCF_009742825.1 Halorubrum sp. CBA1125 | reverse complement strand
GCTAGTGGTACGATAGAGGGATAGTTGAGCGAACTCGGGACGTTCGAGATGGGTCGGTGGCCACCGGGGAAGAACACTCACCAAAGCCCCAGCCGTGAGGACTCGCGCGGCTCGCTGTGGTCCTCGACCGTTCACTTCATTCACGGTCTGCGGTCCTTACGTCGCCGGGCTTCGCCCTCACGGCTGCCCCTTTGGGTCCCGACCCGAACGGCACCGCACAGCACCTCACGCCGTCCCCAGCCTCGCGGTTCGCGCTCTTCGAGCGCTCACCGCATCCCTCGCGCTCCGGTCGCGGGCCTCCGGCCCGCTCCCGGGCGCGCCACCGCAATCATTCGTTCTCTCACCTACACTAACCGATTCACTAGGGAGCTAATGCTGTGTGAACAATTCGATGACACCCTATGAACGTTCTACGTTTCGACGATCGATAGCGCCGATAGTTCTCCGAAGAGCGGGGCCAGTTCGACGAGTATCCGCATCCACAGAGCTGAACAGCCGATATCAGGCAAAATTTAAGTAGGATGTTATATAATCGTGTCCTGTGGTGTCGATAAACATGGGTGATGAACTGTGACAGACGGATCCACAGACGACCAACAACCGGCGACAACGGCGATCAACGTCCAGCGGATAGAATCAGGGTATTTCGACCACCTCCAATCGCTTCGAGATCAGGTACCGGTCGGTAACTACCTGATTTCGTCCCGGACGATGCGGTGGGCCCTGATCTCGATGGCAGCCGTCTCGGTCGTGTTTTTCGTTACCTTTCCGCTGACGATGTTCATCCGATTCTCACCGGTCGTCATACTGGTGTACATGCTCGCGTTCGTAGGATTCGGGTGGGTGTTCTACGACCGGGTACTGGAACCGAACGAAGGAACCGAAGAATGGAGGGAGTAACCGATGACACAGTCACTCTTCACGACTGAGGGATACATCGTCATCGCGTACCTGATCGCGATCTTCGTGATCGGTATCTGGGGCGCGCGACGAACCCACACGTTCCGCGATTACTTCAGCACGAGCAGCAGCCTCGGATTGATCGTGCTCGTCGGGACGGTGTTGGCGACGCAGTGGGGTGGCGTCACGCTACTCGGCATCGTTGGATTCGGGTACCTGGACATCTGGTACGGTGCCTGGTACTCGCTCGGTGCAGCGATCCGGTTCATGTTCTGGGCACTGCTGATGGCCGTCGTGCTGCGGAAAGTCAATCCCTTCTCGATATCCGAGTGGTTCGGGATGCGGTTCGACAACAAGAACGCGCTCGTCATGACGGTGTTGAACCTCATCGTCAGCCTGGGTCTGCTCGGCGGCCAGTTCCTCGCCTTCGGAACGGTCGTGAGCGTCTTCTTCGACGTACCGCTCCAGACCGCGGTTGTCATCGGTGCGGCGATGGTGACGATCTACACCGTCGTCGGCGGGATGTGGGGCGTCGCATACACCGACTTCGTCCAGATCATCATCACGACGCTGGCCGCCGTCGGCATGGTGCTTTACCTCTGGGTGACACAGGGGAGCTTCGCGTCCGTGCAGGACGCGGGGGTCTACCCGGAGAACTTCTTCAACGCGATGCACCTCTCACCGCTCGGTGACCTTACCATGGGATGGCTGTTCTTCGTCACGTTGATCTTCCTGTGGCTGGCGGACCTCTTCTTGAATCACAACATGCAGCGGATGGTGAGCGCGAAGAACCTAAAGGTCGCCTACTGGGCACCGATCTTCGGGGGGATGGGATACGTGTTGATCGCGTATGTCTCCCCCGCGATCGGTGCCTACGCACGGCTGGTTTTGGGTACCGGATTGGAGAATCCGGACCAGGCGTTCCCGCTTCTGGCTCAAGAGCTGTTGCCGGCGTACCTCGCCGGTCTCGTTGCAGCGGCGCTCCTCGCCGTGGTGATGTCCAGCGGCGACGGGTACTTGCTCGGCCCCGCAACCCTCGCTGCTAACGATCTCTACCGGGCGTACAAACCGGATGCCTCCGAAGAGCGGGTCCTGGCGGTTTCGCGGATCATCACGCTCGCGTACGCCGCGATCACGCTCTACAGCGCCCTGTTCTTCGACACGATCATCGGACTGATCCTCACGTACCTCACGATCGGGTGGGCCGTCATCCCGGCGCTGGGCGCTAGCGTGGCTTGGCGACGGGCAACGTCGAACGCCAGCTTCTGGAGTATGGCCATCGGCGGCGGCGTGAACGCGTTCTTGATGCTCAACTACTCGTACGGCTGGGTCTCGAGTATCAACGCGCTGTTCCCGGACATGCCGTCGTACTACGTCGGCTGGATCGGGTTCGCACTGGCTCTCGTCGTCCTCGTCGTCGGCAGCTACGTCGAGGGCGAAGAGGGGATTCCGAAGAACGTGCGGCAGCCGGCGGTGACCGATGGCGGTCGAGAGATAGACGATCTCGAAGAACGAGCAGATGCTGCGCTGAAGCAGGTCCAGTACTGATCGCTGCTCGTCTTCGGTGCGGTTTCGATTTTCGTTGCGTCACCGATGTTCGCGTCGCGTTAGCGACGCGGCAGTCGTCTCGCCTAGCCGAGGAGCATGTCGGTGAACACGGTCCCGTCGACGGCGTCGACGACGCGGACCTCGTCGTTGGACAGTTCCACGATCCACACGGGCTTGTAGACCAGCTGCGGCTCACCCAGGATCTCCAAGTTGCCACCCTCTCGATGCTCGACCTGCATCCGTCGACCGTTGGCCGTCGTTCGGGCCTGTTCCTCCGGGACTTCGGGCTCGAGGACCTGGTCTTCGGGAACTTCTGTCGAGACCTCCTCGATCTCGTCGGCGGTGAACGGTCGGGCGATGTCGGTCAGTGCGTCGACGATGAGGTTCCCTTCGCGGACGTCGTCCTCACCGCGAAAGATTCGTTTCGTGAGTGTCACGTCGTACGAGTAGAACGGCTTATATCGGCGTGTGGCTCGGACGGGTTCGACGTCGGTAACGGTAGACTTGATGCGATCGAGGAACCGTCCCTCCACCTGCTTCATGGCATCCGACTCGGAGAGATTGACCGGCTGAGAAACGATCTCCACGGTGTGGACTGTCGACATGCTACACAGCATTACAGCCGGGTACTAATCGGTTTCGACGGCCACGGTACGCAGCAGCGACGAGCCGTTTCGCGTTTCAGACGACGGTCGTGCCGGGCGTGTGATCGGGGATCCTCGAAACGGTACCCCAGATCGAATCGAGCGTGTATGAGCCAGTGACGCCTTCGATCGAGGAGACACGCGTGATCTCCAGTCTGGTGCCGGGTCCCTCCGCAACGATCTCGTGGGTCGCCTCGGACGCCGCGGGGTCGGCGATCAGCTTCGAGGTCGTTCGGTCGAACCCGATGCCAGCGATAGCGATCGTGGCATGTGAGTTGACGTTCCGGGGAAACTTCCCACAGATATCACGCGTTGACCCGTCGAATAGCACCGTCTCCGCGTCGACGTCGGCCGAACTGATGTCGGCCCGTTCGAAGTCGATGTTGTCGGGATTTTTTCGCGTCGTGATAGTGACGGACTCCAGCGACGGCCGGCCGTCTTGGAGCCCGTCGGTTCCGAGCACGGCGCCGTGTGGAACGAACAGCCGGGTTCCCCCGGCGTCGCACGCCTCCGAGAGCTCCGCTTCGACCTCCCGATCCGCGAAGACCGTCGTCGACAGGGCCAATACGTCACTCACTTCCAAGAGATCGGCGCCGTGGGCGGCGAGAACGTCGGCGTGTGCGGCCTCAACGATCAGATCGACGTCTCGGTCGGTGAGATCGCCGGGATCAGGAACGACGGCTACATTCGAATCTGACACCGACGTCGACTCCGAAACCGACGCCGGATCCCGGACGCAGACGAAACGCAACGTCGTGTGGGGGTCTTCTGCGATCCGATCCGCCAGGTACTGACCGATACGTCCGAAACCGATGAGTCCGATAGCCTTCGGTGACGGCATCACTCGAACGTATTCGCGGGAAGGATATGAAAGTACGCTCCCGGCACCCGGCGGGTCGCGAGGAGGTTGCTTACCCGGATTGATCGACGCGATACCGTTCGATCGCGGCGGGGTCGGGTTCGACACCGAGTCCGGGCGCGTCGGGGATTTCGAGCGTGTCACCGGCGAAATCGAACGGCTCCGTGAGCAGCTCCTCTCGAAGGCCGTTATCGGCGCGATCGACTTCGAACAAGACCGGTTCTGGAACGTTCGTGGAGTGGGGATAGTTCGGTAGCGACCCGGCGAACTGTAGACTCGCCGCGAGACCGACGGCACCGGTCCACACGTGAGGTGAAACGGCGAGATTCTCCGTCGTTGCGAGTTTCGCGATGAACCGGGCCTCGGACAGGCCGCCACACTTGCACACGTCGGGCTGAACAACGTCAACCGTTCTGTCGTCGATGAGTTCTTTGAACTCGAATCGGCCGTAAGAGGCCTCGCCCGCTGCCACCGGCGTGTCGATAGCGCGCTTGAGTTCGGCGTACCCGGATCGGTTCTCGGGAGGGATCGGCTCTTCGATCCAACTCACGTCGAAAGGTGAGAGCGCGTCGTCTAACTCGATAGCCTGCTCCGGGCGGTAGTTCCCGTTGCAGTCCACCATGAGACGTGCGTCGTCGCCGAGTCGGTCGCGAGCGATCTGCACCCGTTCGACGTCGTCCTCGATATTCCGCCCGATCTTGATTTTCGCCGCCGAGAATCCCTCGTCGACCGCCGCTTGGATCGGCTCTGCGGGCGGTTGGCCCCACTGGGTGATGTACATCGTCGATGCGTACGGCGTCACGTGTTCGCGGTTTCGCCCGCCGAGGAGCCGGGCGATGGAGGTGCCCGTCACGCGCCCGATCAGGTCCCAGAGTGCGATGTCGATCCCGCTGATCGCACTCTGAACGACGCCCCGAGAGCCGAAGTGGTAGAGCCCGGTGTAGTTTCGGTCACAGAGCGACTCCACCTCGTACGGGTCCATTCCCACGACCATATCGGTCAGCAGCTCGTCGACGAGCGTGGCGATCGACTTCGGCGGCCCGAACGCCTCCCCCCAACCGACCGCCCCGTCTCCCGTTTCGACACGAATAAGCGTCGAGGTTCGCTGCGTGACGGTGCCACGGGCGCTTCCGTACCCCCGACCGTCACCGAGCTGGTACGACAGCGGAATAGCGTCTACGCTAGCGACTTCCATACCGCCCGTGAGAGCTAAGTAGTAAAAACTGTTGTCACAGATCTCGCGGTCCCGGGTCGCCCACCCCGATGTGACCCCGGGAATCGACCGCGTCGCCGACGGTTTCTGCGATCCGAACGGCTCGATGCCCGTCCGCAAATGGAACCGGCGCCGAGGTGTTCGACCGTATCGCCCGGATGAATTCGTGATCTTGCCGTTCGAGCGCGCCGCGAGGCACACCGGAGATGTCGGGCCACAGGTGGGTATCGACGGCCGAGCCCGAATCCTCGTTCCAGCGCTGTACCTCGGTTCCGGACGCGTCGACCGAGACCGTTCCGTCGGTTCCAGTCGCGACCGTTCGGACGATTGAACCCGGATGGCCGTCCGGAAGCGAGAACCCCAGCGTGAACGTCGCCGTTCCCTCGTCGGAGAGTTTCGCGAGGAGCGACACGGACTCGTCGATGTCGTATCCCTCTGTAGCGAGTGCACCCGCCGCTTCCGCCGCCGCGAGGCGAACGATCTCCGTATCGAACAGCCACTCGACGAGATCGAAATCGTGTACGCCCAACCGCATCCACGGGGGAGACTCACCGCCCGTTCGTCGGGCTCGCGATCGTTTGACCAATCGTTCCATCGTCACCGAGACCACGGTACCGATCTCGCCGGTACGTACCGCGTCGCGGATGGACCGATATCGGGGGTCGAACCGGAGCACGTGACCAACCGTGTGAATCGCATCGCTCTCTCGTGCAGCGGCCGTGAGACGTTCGGTTTCGGCGGCGGTGGCCGCGAGCGGCTTCTCCACGAACGTGTGTAGACCGCCCTCGATCGCGCGAAGCGCGATCTCGGTGTGCTGGTCGTCGGGAGTACACACGAACAGACAGTCCGCCGCCGAGACGGCGTCTGCGACGCTTCCGGTCGTTGTACCGACCCGGGTAGCCACCTCGTTGGCACGGTCGCGGTCGACGTCGACGAGCGGCCCCAGTTCGACCGTCGGCATCGCGGACAGGATCTTCGCGTGCTTTTCGCCGATCTTCCCGGTGCCGACGACGCTCGCAACGAGTGACATCGGTCGTATATCTGCGGGCGGGTTCAAATCGGTTCCGCCGGTCCACGAGTAAGATATTTACCGGTCCTCCGCCCAACTTGGAGATCGATGACAGTGTTAGTCATTGGCTCGTCGGGCTACCTCGGCGAGTACGTCGTCAGCGAACTGCTGCGGCGGGACCACGACGTCGTCGGATTCGATCTCCAGCCCGGGGACGTCGACGGTCGAAACGAGGATAACTACACGTTCGAGCGGGGCGATATGACGTCGTTCGCGGACCTGTCCGACGTTATCACGAGTCACGACGTGACGGCTGCGATCCAGTTGGCGTACTACGGAACTCCGGAGAACGGGCTGCTCGATTCGGCCGAGGACGATCCGTATCACGCATCGAACACGAACGTCACGGGCTTCGGAAACGTTCTGGAGGCGACCCGGCAGTTCGACCTCGACTCGTTGGTGTGGGCGTCCTCGACGGTGGTGTACGGAACGCCCGAGTACTACGACGAGTTGGGATTCGACACCGTCGACGAAGAGAGCCCGACAGCGCCCAACTCGTTGTACGGCGCCTGTAAGTCCCACAACGAGTACCTGAGTTCGATGTACCGGGAGGAGTACGATCTGGACATCGCGGGGATCCGCCTGCCGTTGATATACGGACCGAGCCGATACCCGGGCGCGCAACCGTTCATCGTCGAGATGTTCGAGACGGTCGCCGCGGGCGGACGGATCGAGCTACACGACGGCGAAACGACGTGGGACCTCCTGTACGAGCGCGACACCGGGCCGTTGTTCGCGTCCGTGTTGGAGACGGGCGAGTTCGAGCACGCGATTTACAATATCGTTGGACACACCGTCACCGTCCGCGAATTGGCCGCACTGGCCGAGGCCGAGGCACCGGAAGGGGCGGCGGTTTCGGTCGCCGACGGCGACAACGCCCCAATTCCCGCCCCGCTCGACGACAGCCGCTTCCACGCCGAATTCGAGTACCGACCGGCGTACGACGCCGAACGGGCGGTTCGAGATTACATCGATACGTTGACCGACGCGACCACCAGCAACAGATCATGACAACAAATTATCAGTTTATCGGCGGCGAGTGGAGAGAGGGGCAAAGCGACGACGAGATAGTCGTTCGAGATCCGGCCGACCCGGCGGAGCCGATCGGAGCCTTCCCGGGAGCGAGCGGGGGACAGACGGCGGACGCTATCGCCGCTGCGAAACGGGCGAGCACGCAGTGGGGTCAGACGACGCCAGATACGCGCGACGCCGTGCTGTACGACGTCGCGGACCGGATCGAAGCCGAACTGGAGGACCTCGCAGAGACCATCTCTCGGGAGGAGGGAAAACCCATCTCGTCGAGTCGGGGTGAGGTGGCACGCACCGCCGAGATGTTCCGCTACTTCGCCGGGTACGCGCGGCGATCGACGGGAGACACGGTCCCGTCGAACGACCCGGAGACGTTCACGTACACCGTTCGAGAACCGCTCGGCGTCGTCGCGCTCATTACGCCGTGGAACTTCCCGATCGGCACGCCGGGGTGGAAGCTCGCACCGGCGTTGGCCACGGGGAACACCGTCGTGTTCAAACCGTCCTCGGAGACGCCGATGATCGCGAGACGGCTCGTCGAGATTCTCTCGGCAGAGGGCGTTCCCGATGGCGTCGTGAACTTGATCGTCGGTGCCGGGTCGACCGTCGGTGACGACCTCACCACGCACGAGGACGTGGACGGGGTGTCCTTCACCGGTTCCACGGAGATCGGAAGCCACATCGGCGAAACGGTCGCGAGTCGGGGGATCCCGATCCAGACGGAGATGGGGGGCAAGAATCCGCTGGTCGTGCTGCCCGACGCGGACGTAGAATCCGCGGCCGACGCGACCATCGCTGGTGCGTTCGGTGGCACCGGCCAAGCGTGTACGGCGACGAGTCGTCTCATCGTCCATCGGGACATCTCACGACGGGTCGTCGATGCGGTCGTCGAGCGCGCGGAATCGCTCACGATCGGCCCCGGGATGGAGGATCCGGACATGGGCCCGGCGGTCTCGGCCGATCAGGACGAAACGAACTTCGAGTACGTGGACCTCGCCCAAAAGGAGGGCGCGACTCTGCGTACCGGTGGAGACCGTCCAGACGGGATGGAGTCGGGATATTACATCGAACCGACCGTCTTCACCGACGTCGACCCCGAGATGCGCGTTGCACAGGAGGAGATCTTCGGGCCCGTTCTCTCCGTGATCGAGGTCGCAGATTACGACGAAGCCCTCGAGGTGGCAAACGATATCGACTACGGGCTCTCTGCGAGTGTCTTCACCGCAGACATGGCGAAGGCTCGAGACTTCGTCCGGAGCGTCGAGGCGGGTGTGATCAAAGTGAACGGCACGACGACGGGATCCGACATTCAGATGCCGTTCGGCGGGATGAAAGCGTCGTCGTCCGAGACGCACAAGGAACTCGGCCAGCGCGCGTACAAGTTCTACACCCACGAGAAAGCGGTCTACCGAACGGATCCGTGACATGGTCCGACATATTTGGGCGGAAAACACACGGCGAGACCTCGAATCGGTCGATCCCGAAGAGGCGGTCGTCCTGTTGCCGACCGGCGCGATCGAACAGCACGGCGGCCATCTCCCCATCGGAACGGACACGTTTATCGCCGAGTCGGTCGTGAGGGCGGCCGCCGCGGAGGGCGACGACGTGTTCGCACTGCCGGCGCTCCCTTACGGATACTCACCGCACCACGGCGGGGTTCCCGGGACGATCACGCTCTCTTCGGAGACGTATCTCAGCGTCGTCTCAGACGTGTTGTCCAGCCTCCTCGAGGCAGGCTTCGAACACCTCGCCGTCGTCAACGGTCACGGTGGCAATCGATCGCTCCTGAACACGGCGGCCAGCGACTTCCGCTTCGAGGCGGGAGTCTCCGTCGCGACGCTCTCGTACTGGGATCTGATCGCCGAAGAGATCGCGACGGTTCGGGAGTCGACACAGGGGGGTGTTTCCCACGCGGGAGAGCTAGAGACCTCACTGCTGTTGTACCTCTCCGAGGAGTTGGTGGGGGACCAACGAGAGGATTTTATCCGCGAGGATCACGACGGGTTCGGTCGTACCGACCTGTTCGGAACCGCCGCAGTATATTACCCGCAACACTTCGATGAAATGACCGAAACGGGGGTTTCTGGCACGCCGTCTGCGGCGGATCGGGAAACCGGCGAACGGCTGTTTGAAGCTGCCGTGGCAGAACTCGTCGCGTTCACCCAGGTCTATCCCACCTGGAATGAGTAACCGCCAACGTTTATTAGGGATCCACCACAGGATAAGTATATGCGAGTAGCTGACGCTGTGGCCAAGTTCTTTCAAGAGGCGGGGGTCTCGAAAACGTACGGCGTCGTCGGCGAAAGCGTCCTCGACTACGTTGACGCACTCCGATCGAATCCAGACATCGATTACGTACCGGTTCGACACGAGCAGTCGGGCGCGCTCGCGGCGAGCGGATTCGCCCGCTCGACCACGGAGCCCGCCGTCTGTATCGGCCACGTGGGTGCCGGAGCATCGAACCTGGTCAACGGGATGGCCGACGCGTACAAGGACAACATACCCGTTGTGGCGCTCACGGGAAACGCAGAATCCGAATCCCTCGGACGGGACGTGTGGCACGAGGTGGACCACCTCGACATGTTCGAGCCGGTCACGGACTGGAACGTCCGACTCGAGCACGTCGAACGGGTGCCCCAGGTGATGCGGGAGGCGATGAACCGACTCAATACCGGCAGTCCGGGACCGATACATATCGACCTACCGAGCGACGTCGCCGCCGAGGAACTCCCCGAAGAGACCGTCGAAGAAGTACGGGAAGCCCTCGCGGCGACGCCCGGGCCGTCCCCACCCAGAAACCGGGTCAGACCACCAGACACGGAGGTCGATTCGGCGGTCGAGAGGTTCCTCGAGGCGGAGAATCCGATCGTCTTAGCCGGGGGTGAATCGCTGCTCGCCGGCGCAGATGAGGCTCTTCAGTCACTCATGGAGTACGCGCGGTGTCCGCTACTCACGTCGCTCACCGCTCGGGGAGTGGTTTCCGAGTACGACGAGTACTGTTTCGGCGCGCTCGGTACGCTCGGGCGAATCGCGGCGAAGTCGGTCGCCGACGACGCAGATTTCGTCCTCGCACTCGGCACGAGCCTCACCGACATTGAAACGTTCAACTTCACGCTGTTCGAGGACGCAGAGATCGTCCAGGTGTCGCTCGCTGAAGGGGAACTCGCGCGGCAGTATTCGGTCGACCAGGCCGTATTCGCGGATCCGACGGCGTTCACCCGGGAGTTCGAACAATCACTGCGTGAGAAGACCGACGGCCCGTTGCCAGAACCTCCGGAAATGGACGAGTACAACCGGGAGTTCCGCGATGAGCTCGAAGCGGTGACGAATCCCGACGACGACGCGCTCGAAGATACAGACGCCGGACTGGTGAATCCGTACGTTCCCCTCACGCGGATTACCAAAGAGAAGGATCCGGACGACATTATCTGTTCGGCATCTGGAAAGAACACCCTCTGGTCAAGTTTAATCCCGATTACGAATGCTGGAACCTTTCTGAAATCTGTCGGTCTCGGGACGATGGGATTTGCCTTTCCGGCTGGCCTCGGTGCCCAGACTGGCGACGACGCGGTCACGGTGTACGTCGTGATCGGTGACGGTGACTTCTCGATGGTGGCACAAGAGCTCGAAACGTGTGTCCGCGAGGACCTCCCGCTCGTCGTCGTCGTGTTCAACGACGAGCAGTTGTCTTCGATCAAACAGCACCAGCAAGACTCGTACGGGGAGCGATATCTCGGCGTCGACTACACCGACGTCGACTTTGCGACCGTCGCCGAGGGGTTCGGCGCAACGGGGATCCGTGTCGAGTCCGGCGACGAGTTCGCTACTGCGTTACATACCGCGTCCGACGTGGACGGACCGGCCGTTATCGATACGAAAACGGACCCCTCGATCGAGGCTCCCTCTCTGTACTACGAAACATAAATAACTTTAATAGAACAAAAATAGAACATGACGAGAATATAAATTAACAGATAGATAACATTTGATCCCGCACTATTCTCGTACATCTCTCCGCGGCACCCGATCACGAGATGGCGGTCTCACAAGATGACGGTCGAGTACCCGTCTCCCGCTCGTCGATACGGACGAATTCAACGGACTCGCCGCGGAGGTAGTCTCCGGTCGTTTCCCAGGGGGCGACTTCCCGCGACGGCGAGGAGGTTGAACGGTTCGTCGACGGTCACCCGTCGGCGCCGTCGCGTTCGGCGGTGAGCGCGTCCAGTTCAGAGAGGATCTCGTCCACGTCGGGCCGGTCGAACGTCGACGACCCCTGATGAACGTACGCGATCCGGGATGCCGCGCCTCGTCTGTCCACGATGACGACCTCGGGCATTCGGCCCAGGAAGTCGCTGAACCGTCCGAGAACGCCGAACCGCACCGGCTGGTCGTACGCCTCGCCCGCGGTCGCGTCGGGATCCGCGAGCAGCGGATACGGCAGGTCGTAGCGGTCCTGCCACTCCGCGACGCGCTCCGCCGGCTCCGGGACGATCGAGACGACCTCCGCGTTCCGGTCGTGGAACGCGTCAATGCGGTCCGCGAGCGTCCGGACCTGCTGGCGACAGTTCGTACAGTAGTGGTCCCGCTGGAAGAACAGGACGGCGAACTCGACGTCGTCTGGGAGCGCAGACAGCGAGAAGGGGTCCGGCCCGACGGCGACGTTCTCCAGTTTGAAGTCGGGTACCGGCCCGGTCTCGTCGAGGGTCATGCGAGCGCCTCCTCGACGGCGGTGACGACCTCCTCCGGCGTCGGTACGTCGTGTCCCTGGCGGAACAGGTCCCCGCCGACGACCATGACCGGCGCGTGGTAGCCGCCGCGACGGAGCGCGAACGGGAGGTGCGTCCACCAGGAGCGGACGCTGACCCGGACGTCGGCGTCGACGCGGGCCGCGGCGACGTCGGCCGCGCGGGTGAAGCGGTGACACTCCCGGCAGAAGCGCTCCGGAATGCGGAGCCCGCCGTGGGTGCCGGTGACCACGTAGACGACGATCTCGACGTCGGCGCTCGAACCGTCGTCGTGCCACGGCCACAGCGACGCCACGAGCCGATTTCGACGTTCGGGGTCGGGGCTCGTCTCGTCGGGTTCGCCGTCGACGACGGGGTTCGTCCCGCCAGAATCGCCGTCGACGGTCGGGTCCGTCGGTTCTTCGGTTCCGATCGATCGGCTCACGCCGGCTCTCCGAGCCACGACGACATAAAGCCGGCCGCGCTCGGCCGACACGCACACACAACCGCCCGAGGGTTATGGTGTCCTCCTCGTCACCCATCGTATGGCCCACGCCGACGCCGACCGGCGGCTCGATTCGACGACGAGCCTCTGTCCGACCTGTCTCGAGCGCGTTCCCGGCGAGTACGTGACCGACGAGGAGTCGGTGTACCTCCACCGGGAGTGTCCGGAGCACGGCGAGACGACGCGACGGGTCTGGGACTCGCTGGACCACTGGGAGTGGGCGGCGGGGTTCGAGCCCGACGCCGCGTTCGACCCGGAGAGCGCGTTCACCGTCGACAACGACCACGCCTGTCTCGCGGTGGTGGAGGTTACCTCCGACTGTAACCTCTCGTGTTCTTACTGCTTCGCGAGTTCGGGCCCCGGCGGGAGCCACCGACCCACGGAGGAGGTCGAGACGCTCCTCGAGACGATCGTAGAGAGCGGTGGGACGCGCCCGATCCAGTTCTCCGGCGGCGAGCCGACGGTCCGGGAGGACCTCCCGGACCTCGTCGAACTCGCCCGAGAGATGGGGTTCGAGCACGTCCAGGTCAACACCAACGGCATCGCGCTGGCCGAGCGCGACCGCTACGCCGAGCGGCTGGCCGACGCCGGCGTGACCGCGATCTACCTCCAGTTCGACGGGCTCCGGCCGGAGACGTACGAGGCGATCCGCGAGGTCGACCTGGCGGCGACGAAACGCGCGGCCGTCGACGCCTGCCGCGAGGCAGACCTCCCCGTCGTGTTGGTTCCCACGGTCGTGCCCGGCACCAACGACGACGAGATGGGCGACATCGTCCGGTACGCGATGGAGAACCTCGACGTCGTCGAGGCGGTGAACTTCCAGCCGGTCGCCCACTTCGGGCGGTACGAGACCGACCGCGGACGGTTCTCGCTCGACACCGCCGCGGAGCGGCTCGCGGAGGGGTTCGCGGCGATCGAGCCGCGAGACCTCATGCCCGTCCCGTGCTGTTCGGCGTACTGTCAGTCCGCGACCGCGCTGTTCCCGACCGACGACGGCCCGGTCGCGCTGACACAGTTCCTCGACGACGCGCTGTTCGAGGAGCTGTCGGGGTTCGTCGACGAGGCCGACTGGATGGAGCTGATCGCGAACACGCCCGCCGGCAAGGACGCCGCCTGCTGTTCGACCGGCTGCTGTGGGAGCGTGGAGCTACCCGCCGGCGCCGACGAGATCCTCGACCGGGCGCTCCCGGTGTCGCTGACGGGGTTCATGGACGCCGACGCCGCCGACGCCGAGCGGCTGGACAACTGCTGTATCTCCGTGCCGACCGAGGACGGCGAGCTCGTCCCCTTCTGTGGCTACAACATGACGACCGACGACGGTCGCTACGCGATCCGCACGCGGAACGGCTGGGGCGGGCGTCCGGCCGTGAACGAACCGGTGCCGGACGCCGCCGGCGAGGGTGACGGGGCGCTCCCGACGGACGGGGACTGAGATGAAGGGACTCATAGAGTCCGCGGTGGCGAACCCGTGGCGCACGCTCCAGACCGTCCTCGACGGCCCGCTCCACCCCGGCGGACGGGAGGCGACGGAGGCCCTGCTCGACCGCGCCGACGTGACGGCGGGAACGCGAATGGTCGACGTCGGGTGCGGCGCGGGAGAGGGAGTCGCGACCGCCCGGCGGCGCGGCGCGGACGCGGTCGGCGTCGACCGGGATCCCGACGTCGCCGCCGCGGCGACGCTTCGCGGAGACCTAACGCGGCTCCCGCTCCGCGACGGGAGCGTCGACGTCGTCCTCGGCGAGTGCGTCTACTGTCTCGTCGGGGACCGGGACCGCGCGCTGACGGAGGCGCGCAGGGTTCTCCGCCCCGACGGGCGACTCGCGCTGTCCGACGTCGTCGTCGAGGGCGACCTCCCCCCGCTGCCGGACTCGATCGTCCGGGCGCTGTGTCTCGAACACGCGAGCAGTCGGTCGGCGACGATCGCGGCGGTGGAGGACGCCGGATTCGCGGTCGACGACGTCCGTGACCACCGCGAGGACCTGTTGAGGATGCGCGACGAGATCGGCGATCGGATCGACTACGAGCGGCTCCTGCCGCTGCTCGGGGAGCACGGGGCCGACATCCTCGACGGGATCGAGGCCCTCGAGGCCGCAGCCGAAGAGGGACGGATCGGCTACGTCTCGTTGGTCGCGAGCCGATAGCGGTCGCAACGGCGGAAGCGAGCGGTGGCTCCAGCGCGCTGGACCGGCTCGCGACCGCACCCGACGATCTCGCCGGGACGAATGCGATCGGACTGACTCGGCCGAACTGACTCGACCGACCTCGTCGTCGCTATAACGCGATTTCCCGATGGTAACCCGGTTACCTATCACTCAGCTTAGCGTTAATACGTCGCCGCGAGGGAGAGTACGTGTGGTAACCCAACATGGCAACTGAGACCGGAACCGCGTCCGCGGCGGCGGGCGTCACGTCACGACAGTGGGCCGGCGGGGCGGTCGGCGGCTTCGTCGGGAGCGTCCCGTTCGGATTGATGATGATGTACGTCATGCCCCCGCCGCTCCTCGAGATGGCGATCCCGGCGATGTACGGGATCGAGGGGCCGGCACTGGCCGCGGGCTGGGCTATCCACCAGTTCCACGGCGTCGTCCTCGGGCTCGGCTACGTCGCGCTGGTCGAGGTCGGCGGACTGCGCGAGACCGCCCGGAGCCTCCGGGGCTCGCTGGGGCTGGCCGTCGCGTACGGCGTTCTGACCACGGTGGTACTGGCGGTGCTCGTGATGCCGATCTGGCTCGGCGCGCTCGGGTTTCCCGGCGCGCCGCCGTTCCCGAACGTCGCGATCCCGGCGACGATCGTCTCGACGGTCGGGCACGTTGTGTACGCGATCCCGGTTGCAGTCGCGTACTCGGTCGTCTCCGAGTAGCGTCCCCCCACCGTCCGAGCGTCATCCGTGCATCATCCCCCTCCCCCTCGTCAGAGGGACACGATCTCCCACTACTTCTCCGGCAGTCGCCCCCGATCCGTTCGGGTAGCGATCAGCAAGTGTACGCGGATGGAAGTGTACACGGGTGGAAGTGTACGCGGGTCGAACGCCCGCGGGTGATTATTAGTACAGGCCCGCTACAAGTGCGACATGGACGAAGTTGATTTTCTGGTCATCGGCTCCGGGTCAGGGCTAGACGTAGCCAACGTGGCTGCGAACCAGGGACTGTCGGTCGCGGTCGTCGAGAAGGGACCGCTCGGCGGGACGTGTCTCAACCGCGGGTGTATCCCGTCGAAGATGTTGCTCTACCACGCGGACGTGCTGGAGACGATCGAACGCGCCGGTGAGTTTCACATCGACGCGGACGTAGCCGACGTCGACTTCTCGGCGATCGTCCGCGAAGTCAACGAGGAGGTCCGCGCCGATTCGGCGTCGATCAGAGAGGGACTGCGTTCGTCTCCCCGACACGACCTCTACGAGGGCGAAGGCCGGTTCGTCGACGAGCGAACGGTCGAGATCGTGAGCGGCGAAGACGAAGGCTCCCGAGTCCAGGCCGAAACGGTCCTCATCGCCGCCGGAACCCGCCCCGTGATTCCAGACATCGACGGTATCGAGGGGGTGAATTACCTCACGAGCACCGAGGCGCTCCGGTTCGAGACGCCGCCGGACCACCTCGTGATCGTCGGAGGCGGGTACATCGCGGCGGAACTCGGGCACTTCTTCGGGACGTTCGGGAGCGACGTGACGATCGTCGGACGGCGTCCGAATCTGCTCCCGGAAGCCGACGAGGAGGTCGCAGACGCGTTCACCGATCGGTACGCCGAGCGATTCACCGTCCACACGGGTCACGCGGCCACCGCGGTCTCGGAGGCGGACGGGACGGTGACCGTCGAGGCACACCCGTACGAGTACGGAGAAGGCGACGACGAGGGTGGCGTCGTCGACGAGGACTCCGTGACCGTGACGGGCGACGAACTGCTCGTCGCCGCGGGTCGCACGCCGAACACGGATCGCCTCGATCTCGATTCGGCGGGCGTCGAGACGGACGCCCGCGGCTTCGTCGAGACCGACGAGTACCTCCGCACGACCGCCGACGGCGTGTGGGCGCTCGGCGACGTCGTCGGCGAGTACCTGCTGAAACACAGCGCGAACCACGAGGCACAGGCCGTCGCCCGGAACCTCTTCGGCGACGAACTGCAGGCGGTCGACTACACCGCGATGCCGTTCGCGGTGTTCGCCTCGCCGGAGGTGGCCGGCGTCGGCGCACGCGAGGAGGACCTCAGGGAGGCCGACCGCGAGTACGCGACGCGGACGTACCGATACGACGAGACCGCGCGAGGCGACGCGATGAAGGCGGACGGATTCCTGAAGGCGATCATCGACCTCGACGGAGAGATCCTCGGCTGTCACATCATCGGTCCGGAAGCGTCGAATCTCCTCCAAGAGGTCGTCGTGGCGATGAACGCCGGATCGGGCACCGTCCAGGACATCCGCGAGTCCGTCCACATCCACCCCGCCCTGTCCGAAGTCGTCCAACGCGGGTTCTCCGGACAGTTCAGTCGCGGAGGTGGTGGCCACACCCACTAGTCGGTTCGGGGCCGCCGACGCGGTCAGACACGAAACCGGAGACGAATAGGAGACCGGAGCCGAATGCGAGACTGGATGCAAATAGGGGACCGGAGACGACGCCAGAGTTCTGCGGGACATCTATCGTATATATACCTTTCTCGGGAGCGTACCCGGACCACACAACTACAGCCGAAATATATCGGCACGGATAGTACTGGGAGGCGTAATGGCGAAAGCAGCAGTCATCATCCTCGCAGGAACGGACGGGCACGCCAACGTCGGTCGACTCGTGAACGGTCTCGAGGCGGCAAAGGAATTCGCCGAGGCCGACGGCGACGAGGTCGAACTGATCTTCGACGGGGCGGGGACGCAGTGGATTCCCGAACTCGAAGACGAAGACAGCGACTACCACGAACTGTACCAGGCGGTCCGCGACGACACCTCGGTCTGTGACTACTGTTCCGGGGCGTTCGGCGTCGAAGACGCCGTCGCCGACGCCGGCGTGGTAACGCTCGACGACCACGACGGCCACCCGAGCATCCGCTCGCTGGTCGACGACGACTACGAGATCATCACGTTCTGAGTGTCGCTCCGGCACCCACGAGAACCGAACCTCGGGTACCCGCCTCACACGGGCGTCGACGCGAGGGGATAGCGACGAGCGTGGCCGTTTCAGTTCGGCGTATCGGCAGCGGTGGTACGTCGACGAGTCGACAGCGGTGGTGCGTCGGCGGAACGACCACAGTGGATTGGCTGCCGGTTACACGGTACTCCGCGTACCGGAATCCTCGTCAGCCGTCTGTTCCGGGAGCTATAACTCACGCCGGCGTTCTACGATCGACAGTGACAGTGATCCGGTCGTGATACCCTCCTCGGTGGTGCCGCACGTGCGCCGGGCGCAGTACGCCGAGAGCGAGCGCCGGTGCCTCCTGCTCCGGAGGCACAGGGAACGATGAGCCTGACAGACCGGGTCGAGCCGGCCGGGCTGCTCGTCGCGGTCTCGGGGTTCGCAATCACCCGACTGTTCGTCGCGGAGACGCTCAGAATCGACGCCGCACTCCCGTTTCTGTTCGCGGGGGTGCTCCCGCTCGTCGTCGGATTGGGATTGAGCGTCTACGGCGTCGCACTCGCCGTCGGACCGTTCGCGACCGAGTACGTGAACACGGTCGCGCGGTGGCACGCCCTCGGTATCGCGGCGATGGCCGTCGTGCTGGGGATCACGGCGATCGACCAGTCGCTTCGCACCGGAGCTGCCGCCGTCAGCGTCGAGTCGCCCCTGCTCGCCGCGAACGTGCTCTTGGGCGGTGCCGTGGGTGGGACGCTCACCGGGATCCGGTCGGGGAAGGTACTCCGCCACCAGCGGGAGATTCGCCGGTCCGCGAACCGCGCGCTTCTCGTCAATCGGCTGCTCAAACACGAGGTGCTGAACGCGATCACGATCATCGACGGACACGCCGACCTGCTGAGCGACAGCGACCGCGACCGCCCCGCCTCGACGGCGGCGATCCGTCGGGCCGTCGAGCGGATCCGCGCGACGATCGACGAGGTCGAGGTCGTCGCCAGAGATAACGGCCGGACGGGCCGAACCGATCTCGAGGAGATCGTCCGCGACGAGGTCGCCGCGCTCCGGGGGTCCCACGACGTCGACCCGCGGGTCGACGTCCACGCCGCCGACACGGAAACCGCCGTGGACGACCGCGTCGCGCTCGTGGTCCGCGAACTGTTACAGAACGCCGCCAGCCACGGCGAGTCGGCGAGCCTCACCGTCGAAATCAGCGAGACGGCCCACGCGATCGAGCTGTCGATCGCCGACGACGGGTCGGGGCTTCCGGAACGACAACGGGCGCTGCTCGAGAGGGGTGAGTTCCCCGAGTTCGACGACCCCTCCGCCGGGTTCGGTCTCCAGGTCGTGCGTCTGCTCGTCGTCCAGTTCGGGGGCGACATCCGGGTGAGTACCGCGAACGGCGACGGGAGCGGGACGAAGATCACGGTCGTGTTGCCACGCGACGAACGGGAGGGAATAAGCCCGGAGACGATCGGTCTCGGAGTCCCGACGCTCCTCGGGGCCATCGCCGGCGGGATTCTCGGCGGCGTCGCGATGGGCGTCTTCTTCCAGGTCGCGACCGGCGTGTTGCCGGTCATCGGGTCGCTATACGGGATCCAGAGCCCCCTCGTAGGATGGATCACGCACCTGTTCCACAGCGTCGTCTTCGGGCTGCTGTTCGCCGCCGGGAGCGCCACGCCGCGTGCGCGTCGCGTCGCGTCTGGAGCGGTCGGGTCGGGACTCCTCGGCGTGGGCTGGGGGATCGCACTCTGGCTGGTCGCGGCGGGACTCCTGATGCCGGTCTGGCTCAGACTCCTCGGGATCCCGGCACCCGTCCCGAATCTCACGCTCACGGGGCTCCTCGCCCACGCGCTCTGGGGGGCGGTCCTGGGCGTCTCGTACCGGTGGGTGAGCGACGCCGGTCTCGTCGACCGGTGAGGAGGCAGAACGCGGTTACCTCGCGGTTAGGGCGCGCTTTTGTCCATCGAGCGCGAAGGTGTGGGTATGAGTCGCACGCCGACGCGCAGATCTGTCCTCGCTACGTTCGGCGTCAGCGCGCTCGCGGGGTGTCTCAGCGGGTCCCGCGGTGCGACGAGCCGGAGCGCCGGAGGAGGCTCCGAGAGCGAGATCGCGAGCAACGCAACGGACGAGTCCGGGTCGCCGCGGGAACCGCGCCCGTGCCGACCGCTGACGACCGACTCCCGTTACTGATGGACCCGGCCGATATCCGGGAGCTGGCGGTGTCCGGAGGCCCGCCGAAGGACGGGATCCCCTCTATCGACGACCCGTCGTTCGTCTCCGCCGAGCAGGCGTCGGAGTGGCTCGATCCCGGCGATCCCGTGTTCGGAGTCGCGGGGAGCGACGACCGGAAGGCGTACCCGCAGTCGATCCTCGTGCATCACGAGATCTGTAACGACGTCGTCGACGGGAGGGCCGTCAGCGTGACATACTGTCCCCTCACCGGGACCGCGATGGGGTTCGAGCGCGGCGAGACGACCTTCGGCGTCTCCGGTCGGCTGGTGAATAACAACCTGATAATGTACGATCGGGCCACCGAAACGTGGTGGCCGCAGGTGCTCTCCACCGCCATTCCCGGTCCCTGGAACGAAGAGCCACCGATCCGATCGCTCTCGCAGTTTCGCGTCGTCTGGACCACCTGGGAGCGGTGGCGGAACGCGCATCCGGACACGGCAGTGCTCTCACGCGACTCCGGGTTCGCCAACAACTACGAGTACGACCCGTACGGTTCGTACAATCCCCGCTCGGGGTACTACGAGCCGGATTCCGAACCGCTGTTCCAGTCGCTGTCCGGGAACGATCGGCTCGAACCCAAGCAGGTCGTCATCGGAACGCGAACGCCAGCGGGGGCCGCCGCGTTCGAGAAGTCGACGCTCCGAGAGCGGAACGTGATCCAGGGGACGCTCGGCGAGCGTCCCGTCGTCGCGGTGTACGAACCGACGCTCGATACGGGGTACGTCTTCGAGAACCCCGAAGCAGAGCGGTTCGAGTACCGCGACGGCCGGATCGTCGACGAGAGCGGAGAGACGTACGATCCGACCGCGCTCCCGGGAGCGCGCCTGCTCGCGTTCGACGCGATGTGGTTCGCCTGGAGCGGCTTCTACCCGGAGACGTCCCTCTATGCCCGGAACTGATCGCCGCCTCACACTCCGTCGCCTCACACCCGCGGTCGACGTGCTCGCGCGAACGCGAGCCGCGCTCGGAGTCGCCCGAACGCGACGGGACTCCCGGCTCGTCCTCGTCGGTGCGGGACTGACCTACCTCGTCGCGTACCTCTTCACCGTCGGCGACCTGGCTCTCGGCGGCGGATCCGGCGTGACGGTCCGCGTCGCCGACGACCTCTCGCGGGCGTTTGCGAGCCTCGGATTCTTCCGGTTCGGTGCGATCGCGGTCATCTCTGCGGGACCGATCACGTACCTGTTCTCGCCGCTGAACGCACTCCTCGCGATCGCGCTCGCCGCCCTCGTCGGCGCGAACCTCGCGCTCACGTACCTCGGTCTCGTCCAGCCCCGTGCCTGCGGACTGGAGGGATCGACCGGCGTGATCGCGGGGATTCCGGCGCTGCTGTCGGGGGCGGCCTGTTGCGGTCCGACGATCCTCCTCGTTATCGGCGTCCAAGCCAGCGCGACGATCGTCACGGGGTTCCAGCTCATGGTCCCCGTCGCGTTCGCGATGCTCGTCGGGAGCCTCTTGTTGGTGGGGCGGAAGGTCGATCCGACGTTGCTTTGAGGGCCCGTGCGTTCCGCCGCCACGCGACTGTTGAACCAGCGTCGCGAGACGCTCGTGGAGCCCGGTCTGTTCCGACGACCACAGCCGAAGTTCGACGTCCGGGCCGGTGGAACCGCACTCACCGCGGGCGCGTCCCCGGACACGTAATCGATTTACAGTACGAGATGGCACAACGCCACCGGATCCGATTACCGAACAGGTTCATACGGTTGGCACACCCAAGCGACCAGCAGTGGTGAATCCGAGCGAGTACGGACGGGCGAAGACGATCGAGATCTCGTTCGGTGAGCTCACCGGAGCGTTGGGAGATTCGGTTACGGTCTTCCCGGTCGTCGTCGCCATCGGAGCGTTAACCGAGCTCTCGCTCGCGCACCTCCTCCTCGGATTTGCAGCGTTTCAGGTCGTGTGGGGGCTCTACTACGGGCTCCCGGTCTCGGTGGAGCCGATGAAGGCCCTCGCTGCGCTGGTGATCGCGGGCTCGCTCACCGCCGGCGAGCTCGCGGCCGCGGGACTGCTCGCCGGCGTCGTCCTCCTCGTCGTCGGGACGACGGGGACGCTCGGCCACGTCACGCGGTTCGTCGGCCAGCCGCTGGTCCGCGGCGTCCAGGTCGCGGTCGGGCTCATTCTCCTCGAGACCGGCGTCCACCTCAGCCTCGGGAACGTCCCGCTCGCGCTCCTCGCAGCGGGCGTCGCCGCGGTCGCCGTGCTCGCGGGCTACCGGCGCGCGAGCGCGCTCGTCGTCCTCTGTGTCGGGGTCGGCGTCGCGGTCCTCCAGTCGGGAGTGCCCGCACCGGCCGTGCCGTCGCTCGCGGTCGGCCTGCCGGGTCCGGAGGCGGTGTCGATCGCGGCCCTCGAAGGGACGCTCGCACAGCTGGCGATGACGGTCGGCAACGCGGCCGTCGCGACCTCGCTCCTGCTCTCGGACTACTACGACGCGGACGTCTCGGCCGACGAGCTGGCGACGAGCATGGGGGCGATGAACCTCGTCGCGATCCCCCTCGGCGCGATGCCGATGTGCCACGGGAGCGGCGGCGTGGCCGGGAAGTACGCCTTCGGCGCTCGAACCGCCGGCTCGAACCTCATCTTGGGCGCGATCTACGCGGTCGCTGCCGTCATCGGGGTGGGCGTCGTGGCCGCGTTCCCCCTCCCGATGCTCGGCGTGGTGCTCGCGCTGATAGCGGTCGAACTCGTGCGGGCCGGGCTCGACACGGAGTGGCTGTCGCTGACGGTCGGCGTCGGCCTGCTCGGACTGGTGACGAACGTCGGCGTCGCGTTCCTCGCGGGCACGATCGGATACCTCCTCCTCGACCGATACGTCCCGCTCGATCGGGGTCGGTGACGGTCACACCGATCGAAGCGCGCCGGCCTCGGACCTCGTCACGCGCCGCGGATCCGTCCGTCGGTCACGCGGATCCGTCGGTCACTCAGGTCCAGTCGTGCGCGGGGGTGTCGTAGACGGGGTCGTCGCGGTCGAGTGCGTCGAGCCGGGCCGCGTCGTCCGCGTCCAGCTCCCAGTCGAACAGCGCGAGGTTCTCGCGGACGTGCGCCGGGGAGTTGGATTTCGGCAACACCACGATCCCCTGGTCGACCGCCCACTTCAACACGATCTGGGCGGGTGAGCGGTCGTAGGTCTCCGCGAGTTCGGTAACGATCTCGTCGTCGAACAGCGCGCCTCGGGCCAGCGGCGCGGCCGCTTCGACCACCGTGTCGGACTCGCGACAGTACTCCACCAGGTCCGGCCGCTGGAAGTACGGGTGAAACTCGATCTGGTTGACCGCGATCGGCACGTCGGCGACGTGATGGGCACAGCTCAGCTGGTACGCCGAGAAGTTCGACACGCCCACGTTCCGGATCAACCCCCGATCGTGGAGCTTCGCCATCGCCGACAGCGTCTCCCGAAGCGAAATCGCCGGATTCGGCCAGTGAATCAGGTACAGATCCAGATAGTCGGTCCCCAACCGCTCCAACGAATCCTCACACGCCTCGATCACCGAATTGTAGTTGAGATGCTCCGGCGACACCTTCGACGTGAGAAACACCTCCTCACGGTCGTACTCGGCCAACACCTCGCCGAGCTCCGCCTCGTTCCGATACCCCTCCGCGGTGTCCAGGTGACCGTACCCGGCGTCGAGCGCCGCGCGAACGGCCCCATCCAACGACTCCTCCTCGAGCGCCCACGTCCCGAACCCCACGAGCGGCAGCTCGTCACCGCTCGGCAACGTCCGCGTCGGAATATCAGACATGACCTGACAGTCTAACCAAGAGTAATTAAGTCCTTGGAAGCCCCGGTCCGCTCGGCCCCGCCGCCCACGCCATCCTCCCCCACGAACTGAAAAACCGCACCAACAGGACACGAGAGAGCAGAAAAGAGAACATGTCACATCGGCTCGTTCGATCTCTCTTGTTTATCGGCTACGTCTCGTGGTGTGCGGGTATCACCCTACGCTCGTGGGTGTTATACTTCTGCAACGTGGGACTATCGCCGCTCGCGGGGCCCACAACCGAGTCACGATGAGATGAGAGCGGTCCTCGGAGGACGACGCGGCCGTAGCGGCGTCCATCCCGATCAGAGAAAGCGTATAATACACGTCGTGTTCGAATCCACAGCTATGTTCTCGAATATCGGCGTGTCCCGCGGCTCTATCGGCCTGGTTCTCGGACCGACCTCGTTTCTCGGACTGGCCCTCGTGACGCCGTTCGGACTCACTCCCGAGGTGACCGCCGTCCTCGCGAGCACGACGTGGGTCGTCATCTGGTGGGTCACCGAGGCGATCCCGATCCCGGTCACGTCGCTTCTCCCCGTCGTTCTCTTCCCGACGACTGGCGTGATGACCGTCGGAAGTGCAACGGCACCGTACGCCGACCCGATTGTCTTTCTGCTCCTCGGTGGGTTTCTCATCGCGCTCGCTATCGAGCGCTGGAACCTGCATCACCGATTGTCGCTACTCATCATCTCCACCGTCGGCACAAGTGGGAAGGGGCTCGTGTTCGGCTTTATGGGAGCGACCGCGTTCCTCTCGATGTGGATCTCGAATACGGCGACGGCGATGATGATGGTGCCGATCGGGGCTGCCGTCGTCGTCGAACTCACGGCGATCGGCGGTCGAAAAACCCCGCCGCTCGACCGCGACGAACTCGAAGCGCCGAACGATCCACTCGACGTCGAGGGGGAACTGCTCCACGGCTTCGAATCTGACGCGGCCGAACTCCCGAACACCTCGTTCGGGTTGGCGGTGATGCTCGGCATCGCCTACGGCGCGTCGATCGGCGGGGCCGCAACCCTCATCGGAAGCCCGCCGAACGCGGTGCTCGCCGGCGTGGCAGAGTCGAGCCTCGGCGTCGAGATCGGCTTTCTCGACTGGATGCTGGTCGGGGTGCCAATCGCCGTGATCTTCCTGCTCATCACGTGGGTGCTGCTCGTGGTGGTCCTGCGTCCGACGATCGATCGTCGGCCGGGGCGGACGGACGTCATCGACGCGCAGCTGCGCGAATTAGGAGCTATGACGAACGGCGAACGACGCGTCCTCGCCGTGTTCGGACTCGTCGCCGCTTGCTGGATCGCGCGGCCGTTCGTCCTCCAGCCCGTCGTACCGATGCTCACCGATGCGATGATCGCCGTCGCCGGAGCCGTCCTCGTGTTTTTGATCCCAGTCGATGGGGACCGACTGCTCGACTGGGAGTACACCGCTCGGGTACCGTGGGGTGTCTTATTGTTACTGGGTGCCGGATTTTCGATCGCACGTGGATTTCAGGAGAGCGGGCTCGACGACGTCGTCGCAGACGCGATCGCCACCCTCGGAATCACGGAACTCGCGGGGATGGTTCTGCTGATTGCGACGGTCGTGATTCTGCTCACGAACGTCACGTCGAACACGGCCACTGCGTCGCTGTTCATGCCGATCACGGTGAGTATCGGAGCGGCTATCGGCGTCACTCCGCTCACGCTGATGACAACCGCCGCGTTCGCCGCCTCGTTCGCGTTCATGCTTCCCGTCGCCACCGCACCGAACGCCATCGTCTTCGGGAGTGGCTACCTGACGATCCCACAGATGGCGAAGATCGGATTCGTCGTCACGCTTCCGGCGATCCTCGTCATTTCGGCGTTCGCCATCTGGTGGATCCCGTTGGTGTGGGCGTAGTCGACACGCCCGTTACGATCGAGAGAAACGAGTACGGGATCCGTCATAGGATTCGACGGCGTCAGTCACCGGTCCCGGCGAAGCGCCCAGACCGATCGTGCCGGAATTTCTCGACGAACCCCTTCGCAAAAGCGTGGCGAGATTCGGAGAGCGTCACTTCCCGTGTGATCGCACAGGTCCCGAAGATCCGAGTTACTGAGACGTTCGATAATTCAGCACTTCGACTTCCTTTGTCGTCGCTGCGTGAGTGAGGTCACTATCGGCAGATACAACCGGCGAGTCGAGTTCGCGACCGACCGCTGCGACCAGCGCATCGACGCCGTCGAGGAACGGACCTTCTGGCCCGATATCGTCGGCGATGTAGCCGGCCTCAATCGAGAGGTCCTCGTCAACGGTGTACACCTCAGTCCATGCGAGCGCGTCGATCACTTCGTCGACATCGACGTCAGGCAGGTTCCCGACGCCAACCAGCGTCTCGGCGTACGCTGGTGCCGGCACGATCCATACCTCATCGGCGCCGTCGTTCGCTTCGTAGAACCGTTTCGCAGCGGGATCGCCGTTCAGGTAGTCGATAAGGAAGTTCGCGTCCAAGACCTTCATGGAGTCCCGCTCAACCGACGCATCCGGTCCTTCCGCTCCTCCTTCGCCTCCTCTCGCTCGTCGCGGATGCGGTCGGCCGCTTCGTCAGATACCGTCCCGAACCCGTCGTAGAAGTCGCTCTCGTTCTTCTCCGACAGCAGTCGTTCGAGGACATCGTTGTAGCTCTCACCCTCGCTCCGACGGCGGTCGAGGCTCCGTTTCACCCGCTCGCTCACGCGGATCTGTTCGTCAGCAGTGGCCATCTGTGTGTCAACGTTGGCGTTGACACGGCTTGAACGTTGGGACGAATAGATCGGAGCCCACATCAGCCACAGAACCAAGGTATAAACAGACGATAGGTTTTGTTGAAATCCTCAGCAAGTGACAGATACTGACCAAGTTGCGGTCAATCCAGGTGGTCCACACACCGACACACAGTACGGATCTACCTACATTGTGTCAGAACTCCGTGCGAGATACAGAGGGTGGATGCAGCAGACCGCCAGCGTTCATTTCGGGCCAGCAGAGATGAAACAGCTGTTAGAACGAACGCGCACACTACCTGTTTCTTGCAGAATTGCCAGGAACGAGTGGATCAGGTGGTGAAGCCGCCAGGTACGACGGGCCATATGCGACGACAAGGCCGATACTGAACAGTACTAACAGGATTTCGCCGGAATACTGTCCGATGCCGTTGAGTTCTGTCGCTGGAACTATCACTTGCGGGAGGTTGCCGAGGGCGTGCATCAGCATCGGGAAGAGTAGACTCCCGCCAGTGCTGTTGTAGATCCATGCGAACACAACCGACCGGGCGATAAGCCACACCCCAAACGTCCCCCAGAGAGCGGCAGTGTCGTACGCCGCAAAGTCAAATAGATAAAACAGCGGGAGATGCCAGATGACCCAGATACCGCCGATGCCTAGTGCAGCGACGAATGCGGAGTAGCGCTCTTGAAGTCTCGGTTGAGCAAACCCACGCCAGCCAAACTCTTCGAGGGCTCCCGCGAAGAACAGCACCACAACAAAATTCAGTACATAGTGCCACCACGGGGACGGGAGTACTTCTATCGACCCACCGGTAATAAGATGGATGCCGCTTTCGGCAAGTCCGTTTGCGAATAGAAACGGCAAGCCAATGGCGATGACGTACCACCGCGGCTTGACGCGCCACTTCGTGACTTGGCCGGCCCACTCACGAAGGTTTCCGTCGAGGAGCCACGTGACAAGCACTGCGGCGATAAGTGGTCCCCACGTACGGGGGAGTTCACCCAGCAACAGGCCGGGCGAAGGTCCGACAGTCACGTAGATGATGGCATCGTACGTATAGGTCCAGAGGAACGCGAGAACGAAAAAGCTAGAGCAGGGATGTTCCCGAATCACCGGTTTGAACCGGCTCATATCACTACTTTTCCTGCTTGATGGATAAAATAGTACTGACAGTCTACGATAACATCGGTCGCTCGTATTGCGGTGATACTGGCCAGTGACTCCATATGAGATAGGGAACACACGTACCGAGCGTATCACAATTTACTCGATTCTTGTCAGGAACGGCCGACAAGACCTAGAGACAGACTCCATTAAATGGCTGCTTCATTAATGGCATACATATCGCGGCGGACGGCGACGTATCCGCTAGTAAGCATGAGATAACTTTGAGGTCATCAATTGTTCGTGGAGAACATGAATTACAGGAGGGTCGCGGATCTCACCGTCGACACCCGCCAGTTCGCTCAGGAGAACCTTTCGGACGTTGACTTAGTCGTCGGGATCCCCCGAAGCGGTCTGTTGGCCGCAAACCTCCTGTGTCTCCATCTTAACGTCCCGATGACGGACGTTGACAGGCTTTGTGAAGGCCGCCTGATGGACTCCGGCGAACGGTGCGCGGAGGATCTCTCCCTCCGTGAGTTCGACTCCGTGCTTGTCGTGGACGACTCCGTTCGCTCGGGAAGTCAAATGACCGAAACCCGGAACAGGCTCGAAGAACACGAGTTCCCGTTCGACCTCTCGTACGGCGCGATATACGTTTCAACGCGAGGGTGCGAATACGTCGACCACTGGGAAGAGGTCGTCCCTATGCCTCGGATATTTGAGTGGAACACGATGCATCACCCGGTGTTGAACGACGCCTGCGTGGACATCGATGGGGTTCTCTGTCGCGACCCCACGCCGATGGAGAACGACGACGGGGACCGGTATCGGGAGTTCCTGTCGACAGTGGATCCGAACATCGTTCCGGACCAACGGATCGGACATCTCGTCACGAGCAGACTTGAGACCTATCGACCGGAGACCGAAAACTGGCTAGACGAACACGGAGTTCAGTACGACAACCTCGTGATGATGGACCTCCCGAGTAAGGCGGCTCGACAAGAGCGCGGAAATCACGCGCAATACAAGATAGAAGTCTACGACTCGACGGAGGCGCTTCTCTTTATTGAGAGCGATCCGCGGCAGGCGGCGGAGATCAACCGACGGACCGACAAACCGGTCCTCTGTTACGAGACCATGGAGATGTTCCAGCCCGGCCGCGTGAAGCGCTCGTATCGAACAGCCGGGCGGTTCGCATCGAGATTCAGAGACAATCCCGTGTCGTTCACCACGGCGGCCGTGAAACATCTGTTTTATCGCAACTACTATTTTATTTCCGATAGGATTTCGTGAGACCACACCCCCCCACAGATGCCCTCTCGACGCCACCTTTCCCGTGATTCAGATGCGATCAGCACAGCGCGCGTATCTCGCACAAAATCAGTTTCGATTCGGTCAGACCAGATCGGCCGATATAAGACTTCTAACGCTTAATTATCTGTATCTATTCGTGTTCCATCAACGAGGATCTTATCAGTACCTGTTACATTGACAACGTGATTCGGAGTCTCAAACTGCAAACGCCAAGAGTTACTCTCGTGGTTCACCAAATCCTGTCATTGCATCCGTTGATATTGTATCGTTAGTATTGACAATATCGAGATTTACTGGATCAACTCCCCTCT
>NZ_WPCE01000082.1 GCF_009742825.1 Halorubrum sp. CBA1125 | reverse complement strand
TCGCGGCTTCGCCGCTCGCGTTCGCCGCCTCCCTCGCGCTCGGTTCGCTGCCGCCTCCGGCGGCCGCTCACCGGAGCGCGCCGGCCGCACCGCGTCGTTCAGTTATAAACAATCGCCGGTGCCCAGCTATTTATTCGGCCGCGCCCCACGACCGGGCAATGACCGCGTCACGCGCGCCGGCCGAGCCGGCGGTCCGCGAGTTCGAGGCGACGGTGGAACGCGTCGACGGCCGCGAGGTCGTCCTCGACGAGACGTACTTCTACGCCGAGTCGGGCGGCCAGCCGGCCGACCGCGGCACGATAGACGGGGCCGTCCTCGACGCGTCGTCGACCGGGACGGCCGGGTGGTCCACCTGCTGGCCGACGGCCCAGACGACGTGACGCCGGGCGAGACCGTCACCTGCGTCGTCGACGACGCGTTCCGGACGTACTGCACCCGGGCGCACACCGCCTCGCACGTGCTCTACGGCGCGGCCCGCCGGACCTGTGAGGACCTCGGGTACGCGGGGTTCGACATCGCGCCGGAGAAGGTGCGCGTCGATCTGACCACCGCGGCGCCGCTCGACGACGCGGACCTCGTCGAGCTGGAGCGGCTCGCGAACCGGGCGGTCTGGGACTCGCTGCCGGTCTCGTGGGAGACGCTTCCGGAAGACGAAGCCCGCGCTATCGAGGGAATCGCGTTCAACACGAAGACCGAAGAGGGCGCGATGAGCGGCACCGAGGACGTCCGCGTCGTGACGGTCGGCGGGGATGCTGACGTCGTCGGAGACGGAGCGGACAGAGCGGGTGGAGCAGACGGAGCAGACGGAATGGACGGCGAGACCGACTGGCAGACGGCCGCCGATCCGTGGGACGTCGCCGCCTGCGGCGGGACGCACGTCCGGAACACGGCCGAGATCGGCCCGATCTCGGTGCTGGAGCGCTCCAACCCCGGCGAGGGCGTCACCCGCGTCGAGTTCGCGGTCGGCCCGACGGCGATCGACCACGAGGCCGCGGTCCACGCCGCCGCCCTCGACGCCGCGGCCGCCCTCGACACCCGCGTCGCCGACCTCCCCGACGCGGTCGACCGGCTCCGGGAGGAGGCCGACCGGCTCGAAGACGACCTCCGCGCGACGCGGACCGACCTGCTCGCCGCCCGCCTCCGGGAACTCCCGACGACCGAGGTCGACGGCGCGACGTGGGCGATCGGGACCGTCGACGGCGCGGACCCGAACGACCTGCGCGGCCCGGCGGACGCGATCGTGGGTGGCGGGGCGGCGGAGACGGACGACGCCCCGGACGCGCTCGCGGCCGTCGGCACCGGCGACGCGCCCTTCGTCGTCGTCGCGGTCGCGGACGACGTCGCGGGGAGCGCGGACGCCCCAGGCGACGACGAGAGCGAGACTCCGGCGATCGACGCCGGTGCCGTCGTCGACGCGGTCACGGACGCGTTCGGCGGCGGGGGTGGGGGTGGACCGACGTTCGCGCAGGGCGGCGGCCTCGACGCCGACCCGGAGGCGGTCGTCGCGTGGCTCCGCGACCGATGACGGGGAAGCTCGGCCCCGAGGCGCTCGCTGAGGTGCTCGCGGCGACCGGGGCGGACGACCCCGCCGTCGACCTCGGTCCCGCCTACGGCGAGGACGCCGCCGCGATCGACCTCGACGGCGCGGCCGGGACGCTCGTCGTCGCCGCCGACCCGCTGTCGCTGGCGGCCGACGCGGTCGGCGAGCTGGCGGTCCACGTCGCGTGCAACGACGTGGCGGCGAGCGGCGCAGACCCGCGATGGCTCACGCACACGCTCTTCCTGCCGGACGACGATCCGGCGCGGCGGCGGACGGTCACGACGCAGGTCGACGAGACCGCAAGCGCCCTCGGCGTCGCGATCGTCGGCGGCCACACGGAGGTGTTGCCGTCGCTGGAGCGGCCGCTCTGTTCGATGACCGCGCTCGGCACCACGGACCGGTTCGTCCCGAGCGGCGGCGCGTCGCCGGGCGAGAAGCTCCTGCTCACGAAGGGGGCCGGCATCGAGGCGACCGCGATCCTCGCGACCGACTTCCGCGAAGCGTGTCTGGACGCCGGCGTCTCGGCGGCGACGCTCGATGCGGCTGCCGGCTTCCTCGACGAGGTGAGCGTGATCCGCGACGCGCGGGCGATCCGCGACGCCGCGACCGCTCTCCACGACCCGACCGAGGGGGGACTGCTCACCGCGCTCGTCGAGACCGCGGCCGCGAGCGGTGCCGTCCTCGCCGTCGAGCGCGACCGCGTCCCGGTTCGACCCGAAACGCGGGCCTGCTGTGACGCGCTGGGCGTCGACCCGCTCGCGACGTTCGGGTCGGGCGCGCTGCTGGCGGCGGTGCCCCCGGAGCGGGTCGACGAGGCGGTCGACGCGCTCGCCTCGATCGACGTCGACGTCGGCGTGATCGGCGAGGTGCGGGCGGCCGATCCGGACGCGGATGACGGGAAAGCGACCGGCGGCGAGGGGACGACCGGCGACGGTCCGGGAGCGGTGTTGCTCGACGGCGAGCGGATAGCCGAGGCGCCGCGCGACGAGCTGTACCCCCTCTGGGAGTGAGTTCGAACGGGGCCACTTCGTGGTGTTCGATAACCTGCCACGTGACGTTCGATAACACGATCCTTGGTAGTTGACAACACACCACTATCGCGCACCTTTTTTCCCGACGCGACCGAACGGGTCCTCATGACCGGAGCACGCGTCGGATCGTCGCTCACGGACGAGCAGCGGGCGGTCCGCGATCTCGTCCGGGAGTTCGCCGTCGAGGAGGTGCGCCCCGGAGCGGCCGCGGCCGACGAGACCGGAACGTTCCCCGAAGACGTCTGGGACGGGCTCGTCGACATCGGGATGACGGGACTCACGGTCCCCGAGGAGTACGGCGGTTTCGACGCCGAGGCGACGACCTACGCGGTCGTCAACGAGGAGCTGGCGTACGGATCGCTCGCCGTCGCGACCGCGCTGTCGGTTCACTGTCTCGTCGCCACCTGTCTCGCCGAGTTCGGGAGCGAGCCCCAGCGCGAGCGCTGGCTCCCGAGGATGGCCGAGGGGCGCCCCGTGGGGATGTTCTGTCTCTCGGAGCCGGGAGCGGGCTCGAACCCCGCCGAGATGGAGACGACCGCGACGTACGACCCGGAGACCGACGAGTACGCGCTCAACGGGGAGAAGCAGTGGATCACGAACGGGGAGCGAGGCGGCGTCGCCGTCGTGTTCGCGAAGGCCGCCGCCGACGCCGAGGGTGCTGACGGCGAAAGCGACCCCGGCGACGAAAGCGGTCCGGGGGACGCTCCTGACGACGCTCCCGGCGACGATCCGGACGACGAAACCGCGATCACCCAGTTCCTCGTGCCGGCCGACGCGGCGGGGTTCGAGGTCGGCCCGAAAGAGGAGAAGCTGGGCCTCCGGGCGTCCGACACGACGGGGATCACCCTCGACGACTGCCGGGTCCCGGCCGCGAACCGGCTCACCGAGGTGGGTGCGGGGCTCTCGGCCGCCTTCCGGGCGCTCACGGGCGGGCGGATCGGGATCGCGGCGCAGGCGGTCGGGCTCGCGCAGGCGGCGCTCGACGCCGCGACGTCGTACGCGACGGAACGCGAGCAGTTCGGCGGGCCGATCGCCGACATCCAGGCCGTCCGACACACGGTCGCGGAGATGGCGACGGACGTCTCGGCCGCCCGCCTGCTCGTCCGCGAGGCGTGTCGACAGGCGGAGGCGGGCGAGGACCCTCGCGTCGCGGCCGCCAAGGCGAAGTACCGCGCCAGCGAGGCCGCGATGTCGGTCACCAACGAGGCGCTCCAGATCCACGGCGGGTACGGGTACACGACCGACTTCGACGTCGAGCGGTTCTACCGGGACGCGAAGGTCACGGAGATCTACGAGGGGACGACCGAGATCCAGAAGACGATCGTCGCGCGGGGGGTGTTGGGCCGATGAGCGGGTCCCCGGTCGACCCCGCCGTCTACGACGCGGTCGTCTACGACCTCGACGGCACCCTCGTGGAGCTCGCCGTCGACTGGGAGGCCGTCGCGGACGCCGTCCTCGACGTGTACGCCGAGCGCGCGGTCAAGCCGCCGACCGACGAGCTGTGGGGGGCTGTTGGAGGCCGCCGACCAGTACGGGATCGGCGCGCCGGTCGAGGAGGCCATCGCGCTCCACGAGCGCACCGGCGCGCGCGAGTCGACGCTGCTCCCGCTCGGCGAGCGGCTGCGCGACGGCACCGACCGGGACGGCACCGACGGGGAGCGCGCGAAGGCCGTCCCGGTCGGGATCTGTTCGCTCAACTGCGAACACGCCTGTCGGATCGCGGTCGAGACGCACGGACTCGACGCCGCCGTCGAGGCGGACGCGATCGTGGGCCGCGACACCGTGGGGTCACACAAGCCGGAGCCGGACTCGTTGCTCGCGGCGGTCGAGCGGCTCGGTGCCGAGCCGGAACACGCCCTGTTCGTGGGCGACTCGCGCCGCGACGCCGTCGCCGCCGAGCGCGCCGGGGTCGCGTTCGCGTGGGCGTCGGAGCTGATCGAGCGCTGAACGCGACCGAGACCGAGATTAGGAGTCGGAACGACCGGAGCCATCGTCGCCGCGATCGGAGCCACCGCTGGCGTCGGCGTCGGTGTCGTCGGTGTCGTCGGCGTCTTCGGTGTCGTCGGTGTCGATGTCGACGTCGCTCGGCGCGCTCGCCTCGTCGCCATCCGCGCCGGCGACGCCGCCGTCACCGGCGTCCGCCCGTCTCGCGTACGCCGCCACCGCGACGGCGGTGACGAACCAGATCGGCGCGCCGACCCGGACCGCGAAGGCGGCTCGGTCCCCCCACGAGTCGAGGGTGACGAACGCGGACAGGACGGCGACGACCGGGGCGCCGACGAGGATGGTAACGACGAACGTCGTCTGCATCACCCACGCGTAGTCGACGCCCTCGAACTCCGCCCGTTCGACAGGTTGCACGGCCGAGGCTCCGGGACGGACGTGCAAATCGGTGACGGTCCCCAGTCGCGTCGGCCGCGGGGACGCGCCCCGCGCGGATCGACGCCGGGGATCCCGGCGACTTTAACCGGTCGGCCGGGATCGTTCGAGCATGACCACGACGCGGGAACTGCGGGACCGCGATGAGCCGATCACGATGCTGACGGCCTACGACGCGCCGACGGCGGCAGTCGTCGACGAGGCCGGGATCGACGTCATCCTCGTGGGCGACAGCATGGGCAACGCCGTGCTCGGCTACGACTCCACGCTCCCCGTGACGTACGACGAGGTCGCGAGCCGCACCGCGTCGTCGCGCGCGCGACCGAGGACGCCCTCGTCGTCGCGGACATGCCCTTCCTGTCGTTCGGCGTCGACGAGGCGGAGTCGGTGAGAAACGCCGGCGGGCTGTTGAAGGAGGCGGACGCGACGCGGTGAAGATCGAGAGCGGTCCCCACACCGTGGAGACGACCCGACGCATGACCGAGGTCGGGATCCCGGTGATGGCGCACCTCGGACTGACGCCCCAGCACGTCAACCGCCTCGGCGGATACACCAGACAGGGGACCGACCGGGACGCCGCCGCCGAGATGATCGACCTGGCGGAGGCGCACGTCGAGGCCGGGGCGTTCGCGCTCGTGCTGGAGCACGTCCCCGCGAACCTCGCCGGGGCGATCACCGAGGCGGTCGGGATCCCGACGATCGGGATCGGCGCGGGTCCCGACTGCGACGGGCAGGTGCTCGTGATCAACGACGTGGTGGGGTTCGGCGAGTGGTCGCCGCCGTTCGCGGAGCGGTTCGGGAACGTGCGCGAGGAGATGCTCGACGCCGTCTCGGCGTACCGCGACGCGGTCGAGGAGGGGGCGTTCCCCGCCGAGGAACACGCGCACGTCGAGGAAGGTCTCGAGGACCTGTACTGACCGCAACGAGTCCGGGTTCTATCAGGCGGTCTCCATCTCGCGTTCGAGCTCGCGGAGCCGCTCGACGCGGTTCTCCGTCGACGGGTGCGTCGAGGCGAGCTTGCCGATGAAGCCGGCGCGGATCGGGATGATGAAGAACGCGTTCATCTCGGCCTCCTGGCGGAGGTCCTCCTTCGGCACGCGGTCCATCCGGCCGTCGATCGTCATCAGCGCGGACGCGAGCGCGCCGGGCTGGCCCGTGATGAGCGCCGCGCCGCGGTCGGCGGAGTACTCGCGGTACCGCGAGAGCGCGCGGATCAAAAGGAACGAGACGATCCAGACGAGAAGCGAGACGACGATCGCGACGATGACGGGCGCCCCCTGCCGGTTGTCGCCGCCCAACAGCCACCCCCACCGCACGATGAAGAAGGCGATGGTGGAGAGGAACGACGCGATGGTCATCACCATCACGTCGCGGTTCTTCACGTGCGCCAGCTCGTGGGCGAGCACGCCGTCCAGCTCGTCGTCGTCGAGCGACCGGAGCAGGCCGGTGGTCACCGCGACGGTGGCGTTCTTCTTGTTCCGGCCGGTCGCGAACGCGTTCGGCACCTGCGTGTCGGCGACCGCGACCGTCGGTTTCGGGAGGTCGGCCTGCTGGCTCAGCCGATCGATCCGGCGGTGGAGGTCCGGGTACTCGTCGGCGTCGACCTCGCGGGCGCCCATGCTCCGGAGCGCGAGCTTGTCGCTGAAGAAGTACTGCGCGATCGAGAACCCGCCGAGCATGATCAGCGGGAACAGGAAGTTGCCGAAGTACGTGGTCAACACGCCGACGAACACGACGTAGAGGGCGAAGAGCAGGAACATCGTGAACGCCATCCGTCCACGCAGCCCCCAGTCGGTCTGCCAGTTCATACCCGTCTGTTGCCGGTCGCGGCGTTAAAGCTTGCCGGAGCGAGAAGGCCGCGTCGTCCGTCGCTGGCGGGCTCGATCCGGGGACGAGAGCGTGGCTCCACGACACCGGATCGACAGCTCAGATCGACAGGATCGCGTTGACGAGCGTCCGGGTCGCGATTGCCGTCACGGCGCCGAGCCACGTCAACAGCACGAAGTGGATGTACCCGTTGGCGGGGTTCCCGCCGTCGATTCGCCGGATCATCTGCGAGGAGAGCGCGGCGTTGAACAGCACGACGGTGAGCAACAGGTACTCGATGAGCGGGATGTCGTACGCGCTCGGGTAGACGATCTGACCGATGTCCATCTGGTCGATCCCGAAGTCAGCCGTCAGGTCGGCGAGGATCGCGACGATCTCCAGCCCGATGAAGAACGCGAACGTCGCCGCGGCCGTGATCCCGTACAGCAGGCCGATGAACGTGACGGCCGCCTGCCGCCGCTGCTCGCGGAGCTGGTTCACCGCGTTCATGTTCGCCGAGATCAGCTCGCCGAGCAGCTTCGGGTCGCCGCCCATCCGCCGGCCGACGAGGTACATCTCCGAGAACTTCTGGATCAGGTACGATCGCGTGTCGTGCGTGAACGACTGCCACGCACCCGCCGTGCTGATCCGCATGTTGAGCCGGCGGTAGAGCCGCTCGATGGCGGGCGAGAGGTCGCCGAAGTTCTTCTCGCGCAGCGTCGTCAGCACGTCCGTCGTCGTCGACTGCTTCGCGCTCTCGGTGGCGCCCAGCGCGCGAATGAACGACGGGAACTCGCGGTCGCGGGCGCTTATCGCCTGTTCCTCCTGCCGGAGGATCACGCCCGTAACGACGAGCGGGGAGATGGGGACCGCGATGTACAGCGGCAGCCGGACGTCGTCGAGGAACCACAACAAGCCCGGGAGTCCGGGCCCGTACCCGAACATCCCGGCAGTCGTGATCCCGATGAGGATGAAGGAGAGGCCCCCTCCGATCCCGAGCGACGCCCAGAGCTTCAGGTCGCCCGGGGCGCGCCCGTCGGGGTGGAACCAGATCGGGTCGTACGGCGAGGTCGCTCGGATCATCGCGTAGAATCCGAGCTGGACGAAGACGAAGAGGACGATGACGGCCGCCACGGTCGCCGTCGGGTCGTTCCCGGTGAGGATCGGGAGCACGATGGCGAACACCAGCGCGAACGTCATCGAGAGGATCATCGACATGTAGAGGTCCTTCATCACCTCCAGGTTCGACAGCGACGACTCGTAGCGCGTCTCGTACTTCGCCAGCATGACGTCCTGTTCGGAGACGAGGAACGCCTCTAACGACTGGCCGGCGCCCATCGTGTAGCCGAGCCGGTCGAAGAAGTCGGCCATCGCGTCCGAGGGCACCTCCTCCGCCCGCCGGCGACACGCGTCGTCAAGGCTCTGGTTCCAGGTGTCGACGAGGTGCACGACCCGGCGGATCTCCTCGGCGGCGGCCCCGTACTCTCCCTCGTTCGCCAGCGTCCGAAACACCTCCATGCGGTCGATATTCGTCGTCGACAGCACCGTCATGTGGGTCATCACGAGGTGGAGCTGGTTGTCGATCTGGGTCTCCAGGCTGCTGAGGTAGATCTTCGGGTAGACGATCGCCGCCACCAACACGAGCCCGCCGAACATCGGCACGGGGATCCGCGCCGAGAGCGGCAGGGGAAGAACGAACAGCCCCGCGACGGTCGCGAGGAACACGACGACGGCAGGGACCAGGACCGCCCCGACGTACGTCCGCTTGGAGATGTCGAGCTTCTCGTAAGACGCCAGGACGTCGCCGGTGAGTTGTGCCGCGGTCGCGAGCCCGTCGCCGACCTGTCGCACCGCCACGGGTCACCTCACGTTCCGGTGCATATCGAAGGGGAGCCCCTCGACGCCGTCGCGCTGGAACGCGTCGATGGCCCGGTTCACCGCGTGGTAGCCCAGAATGTCCTCCCCGATCATGCGCTCTATCAGCTCGGCCCGGAACGCCAGGTCGTCGTAGATGTCGCGGGTGTCGGCGTAGCCGAGCAGCGTCGCGATCTGCTCTTCTAACACGTACGAGTTGTTCATCCCCTGGAAGACGATGTCGTCCTCGACGGGGTCCCAGGTGAACACCTCGCGGGTGACGACCCCCTCCATCTCCTTCGAGTACCCCTCGATCTCCTGGACGCTCGTCACCCGCCGGAGCACGTCTCGCCCTGTTTCACCCGGTTCTGGAACAGCGCGACGTCGGCGTTGTCCATGAACGTCTCCGGGACGTTGATCGGGTCGGAGGTGAACCGCTGGATCATCGAGACGATGTCGGACGCGTGGAAGGTCAGCATGACCGGGTGGCCGGTCTGAGCCGCCTGGAACGCCATGCGCCCCTCGGCGCCACGGACCTCGCCCACGACGATGTAGTCGGGACGCGACCGGAGCGCGGCCGCGACCAGGTCGAACATGTCGACGTCGGAAGAGCCCTCGCCGCCGCCCTCGCGGGTCAGGAGCTGCTGCCAGGTGTTGTGCGGCGGCACGACCTCCGCGGTGTCCTCCGCGGTGTATATCTTCGAGTCGGACGGGATGAACGACAGAATCGCGTTCAGCGTCGTCGTCTTCCCGGAGGCAGTCTCGCCGACCACGAACACGGTCTGTTCGTTCTCCAGACAGAGCCAGAGGTACGACGCCAGCTCCGGCGACAGCGTCCCCCAGTCGGTGATCTGGTTCACCGACAGCGGCACCTCCTCGCCCTGTCGGATCGTGAGCGAGGAGCCCTTCAGCGAGACGTCGTCGGAGTAGATGATGTTGATACGCGAGCCGTCCGGCAGCGTGGAGTCGACGATGGGGTCCGAGTCGGACAGCGGGTCCCCGATTCGCTCGCCCATGTTGCGCAGCCAGTTGTCGAAGCGCTGTTTCGAGCCGAAGTCGACAGTCGTCTCCAGCATGCCGAAGGTGCCGTGGTCGACGTGGCACTCGCTGGGGCCGATGACGTGGATGTCCT
Source organism: Halorubrum sp. CBA1125 (assembly GCF_009742825.1). GTDB lineage: Archaea > Halobacteriota > Halobacteria > Halobacteriales > Haloferacaceae > Halorubrum. The sequence continues at coordinate 2,426 of NZ_WPCE01000082.1, read as the reverse complement.
CGTTGGCCGGGTCCCGCATCACCGGTTCCAGCGGACCGAGCCCGACGATGTCGCGGTTGAGCCGGTAGCGGATGTTCTCGTAGGTCTCCTCGGTGACGGAGAGCTTCCCCATGTTGAGCACCTTCGAGACGCCGCGTTTCCACCCGGTCGCGGCGTCGTCGATGTGCGTGACCTCCTCTAACAGCTCCTCGATGAGGTCGTCGTACTCCGCCTCGGAGCCGGGAGCGCTGTGCTGACCGCTGACGGCGAGCAGCCGGTTTTTCACCTCGTCGAGGACGGCCGCCTGCGGACCGGACACCTCCGGTTCGACCGTGTAGTACTTGGTGTCTTGTCCCAGGTCGCCGTAGATGTGGCTGTAGATCGGTCCGCCGACCGGGTAGATCACGTTGGGGCGGTCGGACTCGTACTCCGGTTTCGGCTCCTCGACGAACTGCGGGAACTCCCCGGTGATCTGTTTGAACTCGCGGAGGTGTTCTCTGAGGTGGGGCCGCCGCATGGCCGCCTGTCGGAGGTCGTCGGACGGCTTCGCGGTTCCGTGTTCGGTCATGGTCTACTGTGGGTCATGGTCGATTCGGGCGCGTCAGGCGACGCTGCGGCTCTCGATGACGATTCCGGTCCCCGACCGCACCGAGAACCCGATCGTGTCCCCGACCTGTTCGCCCATCCCCGCGAAGCGTTTCACGTTGATCTGCCGGCGGATGTCGCTGCCGACCTCGATCATCTCGAGTTCGAGGAAGACGTCCGCGATCGACCGGAACGGACCGATCGCGTCGGCGTCGACCGCCGAGGGGTCGACGGTCAACACGACGACTTTCCCCTGCGAGATGATATCCCGGAAGAAGGAGATGATCTCGAGGGCGGCCTGCCGCTCCTCGTTCTTCCGGACGAGCGCCTCGAACGTGGGGTCGTTCCGGAAGATGGCGTCGAACGTGTCGAGGAAGATCACGTCCGATCGCCACATCGCCTCGGCGTCCATCAGCCGCTTGAGTAGCTCCTTGCGCTCCCCGTCGCCGTCGGAGAACGCCCCGCCGGAGTCGAAGTCGGCGTGGAGGAACAGCAGCTCCTCGTTCAAAATCGGCGTCACCACGTCGTACTCCAGCGAGTGCATCTGGTCGATGAAGCCGCGGACGGTGAGTTCGGTCGACATTATCGTTACCGAGGCGCCCTCCCGGACGAGGCCGTAGGCGAACCGCTGGGAGATGGCGCTCTTGCCGGCGCCGTAGTCACCTTCCATGAGGACGATACTCCCCCGCGGGATCCCGCCGCCGAGCTCCTTGTTGAGCCGGTCGCGATCGCCGAGCCCGAGCGACAGCAGGTTGTCTGCGCGCGGCATCTCAGGCCTCCACCCGGAACCGGAACAGCTCCTCGTCGCCGTTTGTCGTGAGGTACACCCGGTGGTCGCCGGTCGCCAGCGTGCCGGTGTCGATGGTCAGCCGCAGGACGTCCCCGCGGTCCCACGTGGCGCCGTCGTCGGCCGAGACCAGCTCCCCGGTCGTGTTGCTCGGCCGGACGTACGCGCCGTCGAAGACGACATCGATCCCCGAGCCGTCCGGCGCGAGCCGTTGTGTCCCGGTGTTCTTCACGAGCAGCGTCACCTCGCCGCTGCCGTCGTCGTACACCCCCGCCTGCGCGTCGGAGATGACCGTCACGTCGGTCCGGAGCTGCTCCGTGGCGTCGAGCCCGGCGTCCTCGACGGCCGCGCTCACGCGGTCGACCCCGGTCGTGACGGTGCCGACGACGCCGGCGGCGATGACGAGGCTCGCGACGAACAGGATGAGGTGCGAGACGGGGACGCTCGCCATCTACCCGCTCACCTCCGTGACGGTTCCGGCGGCGCGGACGCCGGACTCGACGACGAGGACGACGCGGGTTCCGTCCGTGACGTTCGTGTCGAGGTCACCCTGGTCGACCGTTACGGTCAGCGTCTCGCCGCCGAGCCAGAGTTCCGTGTCGCTGTAGCCGTCGACCGTCGTGTCCGTCGCCGCGCCGCCCACGTCGACGTACTCGTTGCCGACCACGAGCGTCGCGTCGCCCGCGACGAGCCCGACCGCCCCGTCGTTTTTCGGCCTCGACGGTGAGCTCCGCGGACGCGTTGTCGTACGTCGCGTTCGTCACGGCGAACGCCGTGTTCTGCCGCTCGAGCGCCCGTTCGGTCTCGGCGTGCCGGGCGTCCGTGACGCGGTCGAAGCCGTTGGCCGCGACCGGGTAGAACGCGGTGAACGCGAAGAACATCCCCGCGACGACGATGGCGGTGGACGCAGAGACGCTAACGCCCATCTCCCCACCCTCCGTCGGCCGGGTCGGCGCGGTCGGAACGTGGGCTCGGGTCGTTCATCGGCCGCGGATCGCCGCCGGTCCGCTCGTGCCCGTTTCGGCTGGGTCCATCTCGGTCGGGAACCGGCCGTCCATCTCGGTCGGGAACCGGC
>NZ_WPCE01000228.1 GCF_009742825.1 Halorubrum sp. CBA1125 | reverse complement strand
CGCGGCGCCGACCGCCGCGCCGACCGCCGCCCACTTCGCTCTCGACACCGCGTTCTTGAGACGTGATCTCATGAGATACAGTTCTCTCCGAGCCGACAAAAGGCTGCCGTCGATTCTCGGCGAGCGCGCCGGTCACGGCGCCATCCGCGTCGTGGCGGCCGCCTTCGTCTCTCGGCCGCTCACTGCAGTCGCTTCGTCGTCTCCACGAGCGGATGCCGCGCGTAGTCGACGACCTCGATGTCGGTGATGCCGTCGAGCCCCTCCTTCTCGGCGGTCCGTGCCATCCCGAGGTCGATCGGTCGCTCGGGGACGATCACGTACGCGTCCATCGTCTCGATCCCGGACTCGTGGGCGGCCATCACGCGGTGGTGGCCGTCGGCGAGGTGGAGCGTCCCGCCGTTGTCGATGACGACGAGCGGCTCCGCGAGCCCGCGCTCTAGCTCGTACTGACGACCCTCCAGTTCGTCGGCGTACACGCGAGCCTGCGTCGGCGTCAGGTCGGTGAGCCGCACCTCGCGGCGCTCTTCGCTGAGGTCGACGCCGTGGATCTGTTCGAGCGTCCGCATCAGCTTCCCCACCTTGCTCGGCGTCGCCCGCTCGATCTGCGAGCGGACGACGTCGGTGTTCGAGATGATCCCCACGAGGTTGTCGGCGTCGTCGACCACGGGGAGCCGCTGGATCCCGGATCGGAGGATGACGCGGGCGGCGTCGGTCACCTTCATGTCCGGGTGCGCGACGATGAGGTCGGTGGACATCACCGTGAACACGGGGGCGTCGTCGTCCGCGAGGAGGAGGTCCGCGGCCGAGACGAACCCCTCGACCGTCCGCCCGTTCGTGACCGGGAACCCGTTGTGGCCGTCGCTCTCGGCCATCCGCCGTGCGACCTCGGCGACCGTCTCGTCCGGGCTGACCGTCTCCACGTCGCGGGTCATGTACTCCCCGACGGTCGGTTTCCCGCTCATTGTCGGAAGAAGGCGCCGCCGGAACAAAAAGGGGCGGGAGGCGGCGCTACTCCGCTCTGCCCGCCCTCGAGCCCGACGAAACGGTCCTCGACCGCTCGTGGACGACGAACTCCACCGCGTTGACGACGTAGTGCGCGACGACGACCGCGAGGAGACTGCCGGTGGCGACGAACAGCCCCCCGAGCGCGAGGCCGAGCGCGACGGCGACGACGATCCCGATCCGACCCTGCGCGCCGTGGCCGAGCCCGAACGCGACCGACGAGACGACGACGAGGTGCCACGGATCGACCGCGAAGCCGACGGAGAGCGCCCCGATCAACGCCCCACGGAACAGCGCCTCCTCGAAGCCGGCGACGACCGGGAGGACGACGGCGAGCAGCAGTATCCACTCGCCGACGCCGGTCGGCGCCATCGCCTCGCGGAGCCGTGTCGAGGGCACGACGCCGACCCGCACGCCGAGCCGTGCGGCCGCCTCGTTGCCGGCGGCGAGGAGGACCCCCGCGCCAGCGCCGACGACGATCGGCCCGCCGGCATCGAGCCGAAGGGCGCCGAGTCGGAGGGCGCCGAGCGAGGGCCGTCCGTTCGAGCCGAACACCGGGTGTGCCTCGCCGATCCCGAACGCCGACGCCGGCACCGCGGTCCACCACGCGATCGCGACGAGGACGGTCAGCGCGACTGCCTGTGAGGCGGCCGCGTTGGCTAACAACAGCCGCGTCGTGAGGACCGGTCGGTTCCGCCGGTTGGCGTCCGAAGACCGGTCGGCGTCCCCGTCTCGGTCGGTGTCGTCGTCCCGATCGACGTCGCCATCTTGGTCGGTGTCGCCGTCGACGGCGACCTGGCGCCGCGAGTCGACGATCCGGGCGCTCGCGAGGATGCGCCGAGAGCGACGGGTGAAATACAAAAGCAGCAGCGTCAGGGCGGCGGTCGCGACCACGAACGCCGCCCAGTCGGGCATCGATGCGTGGTCGTGGCGATCGGGTTACTGCGGGCTCGGGCTGGAGGGGCCGGAGACGCTGCCTTCCTTGAGCGCCGAGCCGGTGATCGACTTGAGCCGGGAGACGAGCGAGTCCTTCTCGGCTTCGCCCTCCAGCGCGATGTCGAGCACCTCGCTGATGTGCGACACCGGGATGATCTCGATCATCTCCTCGTACTCGTCTTCGATCATCACGTCCTGCTCGTTGGCGGCGGGGATGATCACCCGGTCGCAGCCGGCCTTCGCGGCCGCCTCGATCTTGTGGGTGACGCCGCCGACCGGGAGCACGTCGCCCCGGACCGAGAGCGACCCCGTCATCGCGAGGCTCTGGTCGACGCCGACGTTTTCGAGCGCCGAGATGACCGCGGTCGCGACCGTGATCGACGCGGAGTCGCCGTCGACGCCCTGCTGGCCCGTCTGGACGAACTGGATGTGGATGTCCATCTCCGAGATGTTCTCGTCGGAGAACTTCTTGATGATCGCCGAGACGTTCGAGACCGCCTCCTGGGCCATCTCCTTGAGCTGGCCGGTGGCGATCACCTCGCCGGGCCCCTGCGAGGGCGTGACCTCGGCCATCACCGGGAGCATGATCCCGGAGTCTTCGCCCATCACGGCGAGGCCGTTGACCCGGCCGACGACGTAGCCGTCGGAGACCTGCAGCTCGTAGTCCTTCCGCCGCTCAATGAAGTCGTCGGCGAGCTGCTGTTCGATGGACCGCGAGCGTCCCTTCGCGGACAGCACGTGCTCGCGGGTGGTGAAGTCGGCGTTCTCGCCGCGGGCGATGTCGCCGGCGACGCGGACCAGCCCGCCGAGGTTCCGGAACAGGAGGGTGAGGTGGCCCTTCCGGCCCGAGCGGCGTTTGGCCTCGAGGATGACCTCCTCGACGGCCTCCGCCGTGAACTCCGGCAGCCGACCGTCCTTCGCGACCTCCTGGGCGATGAAGCGGACGTACTTCCGGCGCATCTCCGGGGTGTCCTCGATGGTGTCCTCCATGTACACCTCGTACCCGTATCCCTTGATGCGGCTCCGGAGCGCCGGGTGCATGTTCTCCATCGCGTCGAGGTTCCCGGCCGCGATCATGACGAAGTCCGTGGGGACGGGCTCGGTCTGGACCATCGCGCCCGAGGAGCGCTCGGACTGGCCCGTGATCGAGAACTCGCCCTCCTGGATCGCCGTCATGAGGTGCTGCTGGCTGCGGATGTCGAGCGTGTTGATCTCGTCGATGAACAGCACGCCCTTGTTCGCCTTGTGGATGGCGCCGGCCTCGACGCGGTCGTGGCTCGGCGTCTCCATCCCGCCGGACTGGAACGGGTCGTGCCGGACGTCGCCGAGCAGCGCGCCGGCGTGCGCGCCCGTCGCGTCGCGGAACGGCGCGGTCTTCGTGTCGCCGTTGTTCACCAGGAGGTTCGGGATCATCGCGTCCGAGCCGCGGTTGAGGTAGCGGAAGACGAGGTAGACGACCCCGGCCGCGATGATGCCGACGAGGATCTGGCCGACGATGATGAGCGCGTAGCCCAACACGACGGCGATGATGATCCACATCAGAAGCGACCGCATCTGGTTGCGCTTGCGCGCCTCCTCGCGGTGGGCGTCGACGATCTGTTCGCCTTTCCCCGCTGGGACGGTCCGGACCTTCGGCTTGTTCCCGTCGTCGGGGTTGTGGTAGACCAGGACGTCCTGTAACTCCTCTTTCGGGAGCAGTTCGGACATCGCCTTCGCGAGCATCGACTTCCCGGTCCCGGGGGAGCCGATCATCATCACGTGGCGCCGCTGTTTGGCGGCCTTGATGATCACGTCGCGGGCGTGCTCCTGGCCGATCACCTGGTCGACGAGGCGGTCGGGGATCTCGATCTCCTCGGTCGTGTCGATCTTGAGTCCGCCGAGGAGGTCGTCCTCGTCGGGGTCCTCTTCGATCTCGGCTCCCTCGACCTCGACTGAGCTGCCGAGCTCGTCGATACCGCCGTCGTCGTCGCCGGTGTCGTTCGGGTCGTCGCCGGCGTCGTGCGGTTCGTCGTGGTCGATCGCGAACCCGGCGTCGTCGCCGACGTCGCCCGCCTCGACGACTTCGCCGTCCTCGAGGACGACGACGCCGTCGCCGTCCCCGGGCTCGTCGGGCTCCTCGGTCGAGTCGTTATCCGCCGCGTCGCCCGCAGACGTGTCGCCGTCGGCGGGGGCTC
>NZ_WPCE01000102.1 GCF_009742825.1 Halorubrum sp. CBA1125 | reverse complement strand
ACCTACTACGAACTCTTCGACGACGCGCAGCTGGTCGGCGGCGACGGGCCCGGCGCGGTCGAGCCCGAGGTCGTCGCCGCCGCGATCGTCGACGCGGCGAGCGCGACGCAGCCGCCGCCCGCGTCCAACCTGGCACCGCCGCCCGGGTCGGAGTACTCGCGCGGTTCCTCCCGGACCCGCTCGTCGACAAGGGGTACGCGCTCCTGCGATCGCTCTCCTCGTAGCGGACGGTTCACCCCGACCCGTCGTCCGTCGGCTCGACCGCGAACGGACTCCGCCCGTCGCGCCAGTCCCAGCCGGGGAGCCGCGTCTGGAACCCGGCGGCCAGCGCCGCGTCGAGGTCGTCGCGCCCGCGGTCCCGGCGTCGGCCGCGGTGGCGTCCTCGCGGACGGTGACATCGACGACGTGGAACGTCGCCTGTGCGAGCAGCGAGAGGGGCTGCCCGCCGGCGATCGCGGCCGCCAGCTCCCGCCCGAGCACCTCGTCGACCACGAACCCCGGGTAGTCGCCCGCGACGTCGAGGTCGCGCAGCAGGCCGACGTAGCCGGCGACGTTGACCGCGACCTCGCCGTCCGCAAAGACGCGGTCGACCGCGCGGCGGTACTCTGCTTCGGTCACCGCATCCACGTCCGTCTCGAACAGGCGGCCCAGTCGGTCGCGGGTCTCGTTGAGGATCGGCACGACGACCGGGGCGCGGTTGCGGACCCACGCGCGCTCGTCGCGGACGAACTCGGGCGTGACGCGCATGCGCCGCGTTGGCGCGGAGGGGCCTTGCCAGTTGCGAAGGGTTTTATAACTGGCAGACAGTAGTGCCGCCCAAGCGGGTTTTCGCTGGCGGTTCCCCGCGGAATCACCTACGGACAGTACTACCACTATGCCTGCTGTGTCACGGTCGACCGTTCGGCGACGAGCCCCGTCTCGGCATACGGTGCGACTCGGCGGCGGCCCTGGCGACCCGCGGTAACATATGAGTCAAGTCGACAAGCAACTCGATACGCTGAAATCAGAGATCGAACAGGAGATCCCGAACGACATCACGGTCACCGACGTGAAGTACGAGGGACCGGAGCTGGTCGTGTACACCCGCGACCCCAAGCGCTTCGCCGGCGACGGCGACCTGATCCGGCGGCTCGCGTCGAAGCTCCGCAAGCGGATCACGGTCCGTCCAGACCCGAGCGCCCTCTCCCCGCCGGAACGCGCCGAGGAAGCGGTCCGCAGCGTGATCCCGGAAGAGGCCGGCGTGACCGACCTCGACTTCCACGAGGACACCGGCGAGGTGGTCATCGAAGCGGAGAAACCCGGGATGGTGATCGGGCGGCGCGGCTCGACGCTCCGGGAGATCACCCAGGAGGTCGGCTGGACCCCGGAGGTCGTCCGGACCCCGCCGATCGAGTCCTCGACCGTCTCGAACGTCCGCGGCTTCCTGAAGAACGAGCGCGAGGAGCGCCGCGACATCTTGGAACGCGTCGGCCGGCAGATCCACCGCGAGGAGATGTCCGACGACGAGTGGGTGCGGATCACGACGCTCGGCTGCTGCCGCGAGGTCGGCCGCGCCGCGTTCATCCTCTCGACGCCCGAGACGCGGATCCTCATCGACTGCGGCGACAAGCCGGGCGCCGAGGGCGAGGTGCCGTACCTCCAGGTGCCCGAGGCGCTCGGCGCCGGCGCGGCGACCCTCGACGCGGTCGTGTTGACCCACGCCCACCTGGACCACTCGGCGCTGCTCCCGCTGTTATACAAGTACGGCTACGACGGGCCGATATACACGACCGAGCCCACCCGGGACCTCATGGGACTGCTCACCCTCGATTACCTCGACGTCGCCGCAAAGGAGGGCCGGACGCCGCCCTACGAGTCGGCGCAGGTCCGCGACGCGATCAAACACACGATCCCGCTGGAGTACGGCGACGTCACCGACGTCGCGCCGGACGTGAAACTCACGTTCCACAACGCGGGCCACATCCTCGGCAGCGCGGTCACCCACTTCCACATCGGCGACGGCCTCTACAACGTCGCGTTCTCCGGTGACATCCACTACGAGGACACCCGGTTGTTCAACGGGGCCGTCAACGACTTCCCCCGGGTCGAGACGCTCGTGCTGGAGTCCACCTACGGCGGCCGCGACGACTACCAGACCGACCAGGACGACTCCGAAGAGGCGCTCAAGGAGGTCATCAACGAGACGTACGAGCAGGGCGGCAAGGTCGTCATCCCCGCGTTCGCGGTGGGGCGCTCCCAGGAGATCATGCTCGTGCTGGAGGAGGCGATGCGGGAGGGAGAGATCCCGACGATGCCAGTCCACCTCGACGGGATGATCTGGGAGGCGACCGCGATCCACACCACCTACCCCGAGTACCTCCGCGACGACCTCCGCGACCGGATCTTCCACGAGGACGAGAACCCGTTCCTCGCCGAGCAGTTCAACCACATCGACGCCGGCGAGGACGAGCGCCAGGAGGTCGCCGACGGCGACGAGTGTATCATCATCTCCACCTCCGGGATGATCGAGGGGGGCCCGATCATGTCGTGGCTCCGTCACATTGGCCCCGACCCGGACTCGAACCTCGTGTTCGTCGGCTACCAGGCGCAGGGGACGCTCGGCCGCCGGATCCAGAACGGCTGGGACGAGATCCCGGTCGACGGCTGGGGCGGCGGGAATCGCGGCGATACGCTCACCCTGGAGATGGGGACCGAGGTCGTCGACGGCTTCTCCGGGCACGCCGACCGCCAGGGGTTAGAGAACTTCGTGCGCACGATGAACCCCCGGCCCGAGAAGGTGCTCTGTGTCCACGGCGACGAGCGCTCCGTACAGGACCTCTCGTCGGCGCTGTACCACGACTACAACATGCGGACGTTCGCGCCGAAGAACCTGGAGACGTTCCGGTTCAAGTGACGAGCGGGCCCGCATCTCACTGCTGAGGTTGATGACGTCTGGCTAGTCCCGTCGACGACGGGCGTCACGGCTCGCCGACGACGGGCGTCGCGTCCGCCGATTGGATGACCGAACGCTGCGCACGGCACGGGGTCATTTAAACCGACGGGTCACGTACCACGGGTAATGAGTTCGGACGACGACGAGTTCCAGATCGCGGTGGTCGGCGGCGGTCCCGCCGGGCTGACCGCCGCGCTGTACGGCACGCGACTCGGCCACGACACGGTCCTGATCGACCGCGGCGGCGGCCGCGCCGCGATGATGGCCGACACGCACAACGTGATCGGCGTCACCGAGGAGACGAGCGGCAACGAGTTCCTCCGGACCGGCCGCGAGCAGGTGGAGTCGTACGGCGGCACGTTCGAGCGCGGGTCCGTCACCGACATCGAGCGCACCGACGACGACCGCTTCCGACTGTCGACCACTGACGGCGAGATCACCGCAGAGCGCGTGGTGCTCGCGACCGGCTTCTCCGACGAGCGTCCCGACCCGCCGCTGCCCCGGACCGGGAAGGGGCTCCACTACTGTCTGCACTGTGACGCGTACATGTTCGTCGACGAGCCGGTGTACGTGATGGGCCACGGCGAGGCCGCCGCCCACGTCGCGATGATCCTGCTCAACGTCACCGACGACGTGGATCTGCTCACCCGGGGCGCGGAGCCGACGTGGAGCGACGAGACCGCGGTCCAACTGGAAGCGCACCCGGTCGAGATCGTCCACGAGGAGGTCACCGGCGTCGAGAACGACCCCGACACGGGGTGGCTCGAAGCGCTGGAGTTCGCGGACGGCACCCGCCGCGAGTACCGCGGCGGCTTCCCGATGTACGGCTCCGACTACAACACCGGACTCGCCGAGTCGCTCGGCTGTGACCTCACCGACGACGGCACGATCGACGTCGACGACCACGGCCGGACGAGCGAGGACGGCGTGTACGCGGTCGGCGACGTCACGCCCGGCCACAACCAGGTGCCCGTGGCGATGGGACAGGGCGCGAAAGCCGGGATCGCGATCCACAAGGAGCTTCGCGAGTTCCCGCGCTCGACGGAGTCCATCGCGCGCGACGGCCCCGTCGAGCTCGACGAGGTGCCCGCGGTCTCTCCGGAGCTGCTGGCGACGGCGATCGCCCACGAGGGACACGCCGGCGGACCGCGGACGGACGACGTGGCGGACCACGAGGAGACGGATCACGAGGAAACGGACGACCCCCCGACGAACACCGGGACGCCGGCCGCGGACGACGACTGACGGCGGGGCGACGGCGTGACCGCCTAGACGACCAGGTACTCTTCGAGTCGTTCTCTGTCGTCGACCGCCTCGCCGTCGATCTCGTCGACGATCTGCCCGTGATCGATCGCGTAACACCGCTCCGCGAGCCCCTGGATCACGGAGAGGTTCTGCTCGACGAAGAGGATCGTCGTGCCGAACGATTCGTTGATCTGTGCCAGGTCAGCCGTGATCGACTGGACGATCGACGGCTGGACCCCCTCCGAGGGCTCGTCGACCAACAGGAGATCGGGATCGCCGACGAGCGCGCGAGCGATGGCGAGCATCTGCTGTTGCCCGCCGCTCATCGTGCCGGCGTCCTGGTCGGCGCGTTCCTCGAGGATCGGGAAGTACTCGTACACCTGCTCGTAGCGCGTCTCGTCGTCGCCGCCGATCCCCTCGCCGATCGTGAGGTTCTCCTCCACGGTCAGCCCGGGGAAGACGTCCCGCCCCTGCGGGACGTAGCCGATGCTGCTGCGGGCGTGGGCGTCGGCCGACTCGCGGGTGAGGTCCTCGCCGCCGAACCGGACGGTCCCGGTCTCGGGTTCGAGCAGCCCCATGATCGACTTCAACAGCGTCGTCTTTCCCACGCCGTTCCGCCCGACGATCCCGACGATTTCGCCCGTCTCGACGGTGAGGTCGACGTCCCGGAGGATCGGCGTGCCGTCGTAGCCGGCGTTCAGCCCGTTGACCTCGAGCGTCACGCGTTCTCACCCAGGTAGATCCGGCGGACGTCCTCGTCGGCTTCGATCTCCTCGATCGGCCCCTGCCGAAAGATCGACCCCTGGTTCAACACGGTGACGCGGTCGGAGATCTGCCGGACGAACTCCATGTCGTGTTCCACGACGACGAACGTCATGCCGTCGTCGTGGAGCGAGCGGATCAGATTCGCGACGTCCGCGGTCTCCTCGATCGACATGCCCGCGACGGGCTCGTCGAGCAGCATCAGCGCGGGGTCGAGCGTCACGGCCATCCCGATCTCGAGGCGCTGTTTCTCGCCGTGCGAGAGGTCGCTGGCGCCCGTGTCCGCCTTCGCCTCGAGCGCGATCCGGTCGAGCGTCTCGGCCAACACGCCGTCGGTGTCGCCGTCGGCCCGCTGGAGCGGGACGCGGAGGTTCTCGGCGACGGTGAGGTTCTCGTAGACGTGCGGCGACTGGAACTTGACGCTGATCCCGGTGTCGATCCGCGCGTGGGTGTCCATCCCGGTGAGGTCGTGGCCGTCGAAGTAGACGTCGCCGGCGCTCGGCGAGAGCTGTCCGGTGATCAGCTCGAGCAGCGTGCTCTTGCCCGCCCCGTTGGGGCCGATGAGACAGCGGATCTCGCCCTCGTCGACCGAGAAGTCGACGCCGTCGACCGCGGTCAGGCCGCCGAAGTTCTTCGTGAGGCGTTTCGTCGCGAGTATCGTGTCGACGCCGCCGCCGGTCGCGGCGACCGCCGGCTTCTGTCTGACGTTGATGTCCTGTGGCGTGCTCATGGTTACTCCACCGGCTCCTCCGTGGCCGTCGTCGACTGCGACTGTTCGGTCCGCCGCGAGCGGGCGCGGTCCGCGAGGTCGTCGAGCGTCGGGACGACGCCGGCGGGCATGAACAGGATGACCGTCAACAACAGCCCGCCGACGATCACCAGCGCCCACTCCGAGCCGACCGGTCCGATCCCGCTCGACAGCTCCGTCCGCATGCGCTCTATCACCAGCGTCGCGCCGATCGCGCCCAGCAGGGACTCGCGGCCGCCGATGCTCACCCAGACGACGGGCAGCGCGGCGAACCCGATCCCGAAGACGGTTGGGTCGACGTAGTTCCCCCAGCTGGCGTAGAAGACCCCGCCGACGGCGGCAAGTGCGCCGCCGATCGTGAAGACGACGAGCTTCACGAAGGGGACGTCGTACCCGAAGGTCGCCGTCCGGGCCTCGTCCTCGCGGACCGCGACCATGGTCATGCCGAAGCTGCCGTTGACGAGGACGCGGAGCCCGAGGTACGTCGCGACGAGCGTGACGAGCAGGGCGTAGTAGAGCGCGGCCCGCTCAAGCACGAGCCCGCTCTGGCCGATGCCGAAGGCGAGGCTCGGGACGTTCATCCCGTTGAACCCCCCGAGCTGGGCCTCGCCGACGGCCCACTCGCTGCCGGCCGTCTGCGCCATGAACGTGTTCAACACCAGCGCGACGACGAGCGTCATGATCGTCACGTACGTGTCCCTGACGCCGCCGTAGAACATGAAGTAGCCGAGCAGGGCCGCCGCCAGCGTGCCGCCGACGACCGCCGCGACGAGAGCGACCATCGCGCCGGTCACGGACCCGAGGTTGATCCCGACGATCCCGAAGACGTAGGCGGCGACCCCGAAGAAGGCCACCTGTCCGAAGCTCAACACGCCGGCGTACCCCCAGATGAAACAGAGGCTCAACGCGAGAAACGCCAGCGCGAAGTACCGCGACGTCTGGATGACCGTGTACGGACCGACGACCTGGGGGTAGACGGCCAGCGCCGCCACGACGACGGCGAAGGCGCCCCAGAACGTCGTGGAGTCGCCGATCGTGTTCGGCCCCTCGAGCCGATCGCGAACGCGGCCGAGCAGCGAGCGTCCGTCGGCCGACGAGTCACCGATCATTCCTCCGCCCTCCGGCGTTGCTGCCAGTCGTCCACGTAGCCGGTGATCCCGTCCGGCAGGACGCGGAGCGCGACGATAGCCACGAGCAGCAGCAGCATCTGGCCGACGAACGTCCCGAACAGGAAGCTCCCGGTGGCGTTGAAGACGCTGAGGACGCCGGACGCGGCGAGCGTCCCGAGGATCACGGATTGTCCGCCGACCACGACGGCGACGAACGCCTCGACGAGGAACGTGTTCCCGCGATTCGGCGTAATGGAGCCCAGCGCGGGCGCGTACAGCGCGCCTGTCAGCCCCGCGAGTGCCGACCCGATGGCGAACGTCGCCACGTACATCCGGTCGGTGTCGATCCCCATCGCTCGGGCGGTTTCGGGGTCCTCGATCGTCGCCCGGGCCTTGATGCCGAACGTGGTCCGGGTGAACAGCGCGTAGAGTCCGGCGAGCACGCAGACCGCGATCGCCGGCAGCAGGACGCTGCTGTAGACCGACGAGGAGTACGGCCCGTAGGAGACGTTCCCGAGGGGCGTGGAGATGCTGTCGAGGCTAGACCCGAACACGATCAACAGCAGCTGGGAGACGACGAGCGCCAGCCCCCACGTCGCCACCATCGAGTCGAGCAGCCGGTCGTAGAAGTGCCGGACGATCGTCCGCTCGACGACGACGCCGAAAGCCGTCGCGGCGATCACGCCGGCGACCATCCCGAGCGGCAGCGGCGCGCCGGCGTGGTACGCGAGCGCCGTCCCGTAGACGCCGATCAGGATGAACTCGCCGTGCGCGAGGTTGATCACCCCCATCATACCGAAGATGATCGCGAGTCCGACCGTCGCGAGGACGATGAACCCGAAGCTGTCCAGGAACTGGAAGAACAGCGCGAGCAGGCTGTATCCCGAGATCGACAGCGGCGTCGCCGTCGGTGTGATCACGGGGATTCGACCTCCGTCCGTACCGCCGTGGCGTCCGTCCGTATACGTGAGTTCGTGGGCTGAGTCATCGGATCAGACGTCGTAGACGTCGCTGGGAACGTACTGGGTGGTCTTGTCTTCCTCGCGGAGGTCACAGCCGTCGCCGCCCTCGACTTCCTCGCGGAGGAAGCTCGGGCCGATCCGCTCGTTGTTGGTGAAGGATATCTCGTGGTTCTCGTCGGCCCGCGCGACGCGCATCTCGTGTTCCATGTGGTGGGTCGGGCCGTCGAGCGTGAGGTCCCCGGACGGGGCGCTGATGTCGCGGCCCCCTTCGAGCACCTCGATGACCGCCTCCTGGTCGAAGGTGCCGGCCTCCTCGACGGCGTCGGCCCACAGGTACACCGAGAAGTAGTTGTTCTGGGCCTCCTGGTTGAGGTAGTTGGCGTCCGGCCACCGCTCGTAGAAGGCCTCGACGAAGTTCTCCCCGTCGCGGAGGTCGCCGAGCTCCTCCATGTAGCTGACCCCGGCGTAGACGTTGGTGAGCGCCGGCGGGTCGTACCGGATGTGCTCGTGGCCCTGCGCCATCGCGGTCGACGTGCCGATCGGGATGTCCTCCATGTCGTTCGTCGCCCGCTGGTCGTAGAAGTTCTCGTGGTTGGCGCCGACGAGCATCGACATGATGAAGTCGGGATCCTCGCTCTGGATCCGGTTGATAACCGAGGAGAAGTCCGTCTCGTCGAGCGGGATGTACTCTTCTCCCACGATGTTGTAGTCGTTCTCCTGAGCGAGGACGTTGACCCAGTCGCCCGACAGCTGCCCGAAGTTGTAGTCGGCGGCGATGATGTAGATGTCCTCCCCGAACTCGTCGGCGAGGTACGGCGTGACGATCCCGAGCTGCTGGCGCGCCGTCGCGCCGACCGGGAAGATCGTGTGGTCGCAGACGCCGCCCTCGTACTGGGTGGTGTAGAAGTACAGCTGGTCGTTCTCGTTGATGATCGGGCGGATCGCCTCGCGGGTCGCGCTCGAGTAGCCGGCCCAGAGGGCGTCGACGTCGTCCTGTAAGATCAGCCGCTCCGTGAGCTCCTGGTACCGGGAGTTGTCGGACTGCGGGTCCGGGTCGACGATCTCGATCTCCTCGTCGAGGAGCCCGCCGTTCTCGTTTATCTCCTCGAGCGCGAGCCGCGTGGCCTGCCACTTCGAGGTCCCGTTGAGCTGGAAGTTCCCCGAGCGGTCCTCGAGGATACCCACCGTCGGTCCGCCGCCACCGCTGCTTCCGCTGCCGCTGGAACACCCGGCGACCGAGATACCGAGCGCGGTCGCACTCGACGCCAACACCGACCGACGGCTGAGCGACTCGTGGCTCATTCGATATCGTCAACGTATTCTGCATTATTCTGCATAGATACTGTGCAACTCCCCACATTATGATCCGTTTGTCCGGTCATATCTGACATCACCTCCGAGATGGTGGTGTTATATAAATCCTTTCTTGCCGATCGATAGTATTGGGAATATGTCCTAGGGAGTGTTGATAGTGTAATAACTGGTTATATATTGATCGCACATTCAGTTCCCCCGTCTTGCAGGCTGATATTCGAGATACTCTGTCGAACACGGCTATCAGATAGACGAATGTCGTGGAATTGGACAAATACCGTCCCGGTCTGGACGTGTGTCGCACATATTGCGACGATCTCGGTGATTCATCTACCCCCGTCGTGAACGGGTAGTCGAACGTGCTACCCACGGACGACTGGAACGGACGAACGGTCGGGGCGGGGTCGAGGGACCGGCTCGGCGGCGCGGGTTCCGGAGACTGTCTCGGCGGAGCGGCTGCGCGGTCGGCCTCGCGGGGACGCGATGTTTGACGGACTCGTCGACCCCGGTCTGGGAGTCGGCGTGACCGCCGGCGTCGGGTCGCTGCTCACCGCCGGCGTCCTCGGGGTCACCCACGGGATAGAGCCGGACCACGTCGCCGGCATCACCGCGCTAACGCACGAGGCGGGCGACCCCCGCCTCTCAGCGCTGGTGGGCGGCTGCTTCGCCGTCGGACACGCGATCCTCGTCGTCGTCTGGGTCGCCGTCGCGTACGCGCTGTTCGGGGTCACCTCGTTCCCCGCGACGTTCGACCGTCTCGGTACGCTGTTCGTCGGCGGGCTCCTCGCGCTGTTGAGCCTCTACCTCGGCGTGACCGGGGTGCGGAAGCTCCGTCACCGGCGCCGGCACGCCCGCGGCGACGACCACTCGCACTCGCACGTCCTGCCCGCGTCGCTCCGGCCGACCCACGACCACGGTACCGACCACGACGAGGGGCGCGAGGGCCACGAGCACACGACGTTCGAGTACCTCAAGATCGGGACCGTCGGCGCGCTGTTCACCCTCTCGCCGCCCGTCTCGATGATCGCGTTCGTCTCCGTCGCCCTCCCAAACGGCGGGGCTCCGCTCGCGGTCGGGGTCGTCGCGGCCTACGCCGTGACCATCGTCGCCACGATGGCCCTGATCGGCGGCGGTGCGGGTTCGCTGTTCCGGGTGTCGAAACGGCGGAGCGTGCGCCTCCACGCGGTCTCGCAGGTCGTCGCCTCGGTCCTCGTGTTGGCCTTCGCGGTCGACGTCCTCGCCGGGCTCGCGCCCGGACTGCCGGCGTGAGCGACCCACCGAGCGCGACGACGGCCGAGGTCGGTCACGTCGACGGCTGAGGTCGGTTCAGCCAACCGCCGAGTTCGACCCCGTCGACGGACACCGGGGTCGTCGCCGACGGAGACGCGGTGAACGTGGGCACAGTCGGTTCGGCGAACCCGTTTAGAAACGTCCCAGTTTATCGAGTTTCAGTGACTATTACTACACTAAGAGAAAGTCTTTTACCAATATTGTCTAAATATCTGGGTGAGAATGGTAGACCGTTCACGACGAGAACCGAACAGGCGGACGCGGGGCGATCACACCGATGAGTGACCTCGTCCCCGGCGAGCTGTTGACGGCGGACGAGCCGGTCGAGATCAACGCCGGCCGCGAGACCGAGACCGTCACCGTCGAGAACACCGGCGACC
>NZ_WPCE01000117.1 GCF_009742825.1 Halorubrum sp. CBA1125 | reverse complement strand
GCCGTCGTCTCGTCGCCGGTCGCCATGTCCTTCACCGTCACCTCGCCGTTCGCGAGGTCCCGCTCGCCGACGACGATCACCGTCTCCGCGTTGATCGAGTCGGCGTACCCGAGCTGTGCGCCGAACGACCGGTCCGAGACGTCGCTCTCGACCACGTGGCCCAATTCGCGGAGCCCCCGCGCTATCTCGGCGGCCGTCTCGCGCGTGTCGCCCACGGAGAGCACGTAGTAGTCGGTCGACAGCTCCTCGTCGGGCCAGACGCCGGCGCGCTGACACAAAAGCTTCAGCGTCGCGTGGCCGGGCGCGACGCCGACGGCGGGGGTGGACTGGCCGCCGAAGCTCTCGATCAGGTCGTCGTAGCGCCCGCCGCCGAAGACGGAGCGGGACACCTCGCCGGTGGAGTCGAAGCACTCGAAGACGACGCCGGTGTAGTAGTCGAGCCCACGGGCGGTCGTGAGCGAGACCTCACAGAACTCGCCGGCGCCGAAGTCGTCGGCCGCGGCGAGCACGTCCCGGAGGTTCTCGACGGCGGTCACGACGTCGTCGCCGCCCGCCTCGGCGACCGCGTCGAGGTCGTCGACGGTCTCGACGTCGGCGATCAGGTCGTCGAAGTCGCGGGCGGTTGCGCGGGAGAGCCCGGCGTCCGAGAGCAGGCCGACGTACTCGCCGTGGTCGACCTTCGCGCGTTTGTCGACCGCGCGGATCGCGGCCGCGGTGTCGACCGCGTCGGGGTCGGCGGCGAGCGCGCGGACCAGCCCGCCGAGGATGTCGCGGTGAGAGACGCGGAACTCGAAGTCCTCGCCCGTGAGTCCCAGGTCCGTGAGCGCGTCGGCCGCGACCGCGAGCACCTCGCGTCGGCCTCGGGCGCCGACGACCCGAAGACGTCGACGTTGGTCTGGTAGAACTCGCGGAACCGGCCCTGCTGGACCTGCTCGTAGCGCCAGAACGGCCGGGTGGAGACCCACTTGATCGGCTTCGACAGCTCCTGGCCCTTCGC
The DNA here is from genome assembly GCF_009742825.1 of Halorubrum sp. CBA1125. GTDB lineage: Archaea > Halobacteriota > Halobacteria > Halobacteriales > Haloferacaceae > Halorubrum. The sequence continues at coordinate 8,175 of NZ_WPCE01000117.1, read as the reverse complement.
GACCACCATCCGGGCGACGGTCGGCGTGAGTTCCGGCGTCATCGACACGCTCCGGCCGCCCTTGTCGTCGAAGGCGTACAGCTCCTCGACGATCTCCTCGCCGGACTTGTCGACGTACATCTCGGTCCGTTCGAGCGCCGGCGTGGCGATCTCGCGGAAGCCGTATCGCGCGGCGGCGTCCTCGATCGCGTCCGTCACCTCGCGGCGGGCCGACTGCTCGCCGGGGTAGAAGTCGCGAAACCCTTTGAGTCCGTCGTACATGGGCGCGGGTTCGGCGAGCGCCCGCTTGAAACCATCCTTTCGACGCCGCGTTCCGCTTTCGTGCTTTCGACGCCCGACGCGTCCGCGTGCGTTCGCTCGCCGGACGGTGATCCGCTTATGTACGGTGACGACGCATCCGGCGTATGGACCGGACCGACGCCGCGCTCGTCGGCGTCGCCGGCGTCCTCGCGGCGCTCGTACTCGTCGCGGCGCTCGCCGGCGGCGCGCTGTTCGGCTTCGACGAGTCCCTCGCTCGCCCGATAGGGCTGCTCGTCGCGGAACCGATCGCGTGGATCGTCGTCGCGGCGCTGCTCGTCGCGGTCCTCGGCAACGCGTACATCGACTAGTCGGTCGCGTCGGCGCCCCGTCTCCACGGAGCGTTCACTCCCGATCCTCCGTCTCGCGCACCGCGCGCACGAGCGCGTCGAGCGCGGCGTCGACCGCCCTGCGTCTCACCGCCGCGCGGTCGCCGTCGAGGACGACGCGCTCGCTCCGCACGAACGACGCCTCCGTCCCCCACGGGGCGGCGTACGCGACGCCGAGGTAGACGAGGCCGACGGGCTTCTCCTCGGTGCCGCCGTCGGGGCCCGCGATCCCGGTCGTGGCGACCCCCCACGTCGTGTCCGCGCGGTCGCGCGCGCCGGCGGCCATCTGCTCGGCGACCGGCGCGCTCACCGCTCCCTCGGCGTCGAGCGCCTCGCGGGAGACGCCGAGCAGCTCGCGTTTGGCGTCGTACGCGTACGTCACGAACCCCCGGTCGAAGTACGCGCTCGCACCGGGCACCGCCGTCACCCGCGCGCCGAGGAGCCCGCCCGTCAGCGACTCCGCGGTCGCGAGGGACTCCTCGCGCGCCGAGAGCAGCGCGCCGAGCGTCTCCGACAGCGATTCCTGATCTCCCTCGTCGCCGCGATCGTGGCCGTCGTCCATGCGTTCGCTCCGTCCGCCGGGCCCGTGGCATTTACGCTCCGGAGGCCGCAAGCGAGCCCATGGTCGACTCCGATGCGTGACTCGAACGACGGCGACGACGCCGGCTCGTTCCTCCGGACGCTGGTCGCCGCGGCGGCCGAGGTCGACGCCGACGCGCTCGACGACGCGGCGTTCGCCGTCGTCCGTCGCGGCGACGATCCCGGGCCGGGAGCGCGGCTCACAGAGCTGGTCGCGGGCGACGCCGCGGTCGTCGGAGTCGTTCCCCGGATCGACCCGACGATCGCCCGGCAGATCGCCGGAACGTCGACGGGGACGTCGGATCGTCCTCACCGGGCGGGCCGGCGAGCGAGCCAGCGGCGTCGGATCGGGGGTGGTCCGAACCGCGCTGGCGGACCGCGGCGTCGAGGCGTTCGTCAACATCGGCGACCCGTCCGTCGGGGATCCATCCGTCTGCGACCCGCCCGTCGGCGTGCTCCTCGTCGGCGAGGTCGCCGTCGTGGGGCGATTCGACGACCGGGGGCTCGCCGCCCTCCTGTGGACTGACGCCCCCGCAGTGTGCGAGTGGGCGGCGACGGTCTGCCGGCGGCACCTCCGGGCGGCCGAGCCGGTGTAGCGGACAGGGAGCGGCGCGGCCGTGTAGCGTCACGGGTGCGGTTCGATCCCCCACCAGCCGGAATCGCCACACTGCTTTTAGCGCCGCCCGCCGAAGCCTCGCGTATGAAGCGGATACTGCTGCTCCTCACGGGCGTCGTCGGACTGGTAGAGATCACCGTCCCGCGGTCGTTCGTGCGGGCGTGGATGCGGGTGGCGTTCAGGAACGCCGAGGCGGCCGAGCCTCGCGAGTGGGTGTACGGCGCCGTTCGCGCCGAGGGCGTCGTCTTCGTGCTCGTCGCGCTCGTCGGACTGTTCCGCGCGGGCGCGGCGGACGGCGTCGGGGTATCGACCCGCCTCGATCAGGACGCGACAGACGACTGACGACCGGGATCTCGCGCGGTCGGCGACTGACCCGACAGACTCGTCGCCGGCACGTCCTCCCCACCCGAACACATATATCCGTTTGGTGGCTCGGTTCTCTACGATGGACCCGACCCGTCGCTCTGACGACGCCGATTCGTCGCGGATTCGGGTCCTGCACGTCGACGACGACCCGGCGTTTCTCGACCTCGTCGAGACCTACCTCTCGCGGATCGACGACGCGTTCACGGTCCGGTCCGCGACGGACGTCGACGCCGCGCTCGACGCGCTGGAGGCCGAACCGATCGACTGCGTCGTCAGCGACTACGAGATGCCGGGATCAGACGGGCTCGAGTTCCTCTCGCGGGTTCGAGAGCGCAACGACGCCGTTCCGTTCGTGCTGTTCACCGGGAAAGGTAGCGAGGAGATCGCGAGCGAGGCTATCTCGGCCGGCGTCACGGACTACATCCAGAAGCAGGGCGGCACCGATCAGTACACCGTCCTGGCGAACCGGATCCGGAACGCCGTCGACCAGTTCCGGTCTCGGGAGGCGCTGGCGGCCAGCCAGGAGCGGCTCTCGCGGTTCATCGACCAGTCCCCGCTCGGGACGATCGAGTACGACGAGACCTTCCAGATCGTGCGTGTGAACCCTGCCGCCGAGGAGATCCTCGGCTACGAGGAGTCGGAGCTCGTCGGCGGCACGTGGCTCCCCTTCGTCCCGCCGGCGTTCCACCGGCACGTCGCGGAGCTCGAACGTCGGCTCCTCGCGAACAAGGGCGGCTACCGGAGCGTCAACGACAACGTGCGCCGCGACGGCGAACAGATACGCTGTGCGTGGCACAACCAGGTGGTGACCGACGGCGACGACGAGGTGATAAGCGTCTTCTCACAGTTCGAGGACATCACGGCGGCGGAGGACCGGAAGCGGGAGATACGCCGGCAGAACGCCGTGTTGTCCACCGTGCTCGACACGCTGCCGATGGGGATGCTGGTCGAGGACGCGGACCGCCGGATCCTCCGCGTGAACCAGCGGCTGTACGACCTCTTCGGGATCGACGGCGACCCGGCGGACGCGACGGGACGCGACTGCGAGCGGTTCGCCGTCGAGGTGAGCGACCGGTTCGCGGAGCCGGAACGGTTCGTGGCCCGTACCGAGACGATCGTCTCCGAGCGCGTCCCCGTCGAGAACGAACGACTGGAACGGTCCGACGGACGGATCCTCCTCCGGACGTACCGACCGATCGACCTGCCGGACGGCGGCGGCCACCTGTGGGCCTACCGCGAGCCACCCGACGTTCGGTGAGTGTTCGGATCGCGACCGGGTCGCTCTCGCCTCTCGTCTTGGGCCTCTCTCTATTTCGAACCGGTCGCTTCCGTCTCCGACCGCGACTCAGTCGTCGGTCGCGTCGATCGGTCCTTCGGAGTCGCCGCCGGCCCCGTCGCGGTCGGGACGCGCGCCGGTCTGCACTACGTGACAGTCGCGACACCGGGCCTCGTAGGACTCCTCGGCGCCCACGAGGATCGTCGGGTCCTCGGCGTGGGCCGGCTCGCCCTCGATGAGCCGCTGGTTCCGCGAGGCGGGCTCGCCGCACACCGAACAGATCGCCTGCAGCTTGTCGACGTACTCGGCGGTCGCCATGAGCTGCGGGAGCGGCTCGAACGGGTCCCCGCGGAACGTCTGGTCGATGCCGGAGACGATCACGCGCACCTCCCGGTCGGCGAGCGTCTCGCAGACCTCGACGAGCGCGTTCGAGAAGAAGTTCGCCTCGTCGACCGCGACGACCTCCGCGGACGGGTCGTCGTCGAGGATCGCGAGCGGCCCGTCGCCCTCGTTGGCGACGACGGTCGCGTCCCACTGCCGGCCGGTGTGTGACCCGACCGTCGCCTCGCCGTAGCGGTCGTCGACGGCGGGCTTGTAGACCGCGACGGACTGGCCGGCGATCTCCGACCGCCGGAGCCGACGGAGCAGCTCTTCGGTCTTCCCCGAGAACATCGACCCAGTGATGACCTCGATCCACCCGGATCGGGTGATCGCGTGCATGGCGATCCGGCCGCGCCCCACCGTCTAAACGATTTCTCTCCCGGGCGACGGGTCGCCGCTCACCCGTGCGTGTACCCGCGGTCGGGGAGGGGGTCGCCGTCGACGGTCACGCCCTCCCCGGCCTCGACGACCGTCCCGACCCGCGTCAGCCCGGCCGGACACGCCGCGCGGGCGGGGGCGACCCCGGCCTCGGGGACCGCGGCGACGAGTTCGAAGTCCTCGCCGAAGTGCGCGGCCAGTTCGAACCGCTCGGCCGGGCCGTCGGCGACCTCGTCGACCGCGGGGTGGACAGGGAGCGCGTCGCGGTCGAGCGCGAACCCCACGTCGCTCGCCTCCGCGAGCTGGTGGAGCGACCGCGCGAGCCCGTCGGAGGAGTCCATCGCGGCCGTCGCGCGACCGGCGAGGGCGAGCCCGTCCGCGACGCGCGGCGTGATCCGGAACAGGTCGTTCGCGCGCTCGACCGCGCGCTCCGAGGAGCCCCCGTCGCCTTCGGTTCCGCGCTCGAACAGCCGAATCGCGGCCGCGGACCGCCCCCACTCGCCGGTGACACAGAGCACGTCGCCCGCGCTGGTGCCCGACCGCGTGAGTGCCCCGCGTCGGTGACGTCGCCGATCGCGGTCGTCGCGGTCGTGAACTCCGAGTGCGTGTCGAGGTCGCCGCCGACGTACTCGGCGTCGACCGCCTCGCAGACGTTGACCGCGCCGGCGACGAAGTCGTTGAGTTCGGCCTCATCGAACTCGTCGTCGGCGTAGACGGCGACGGCAGCGGTCGCGTCCGCCCCCATCGCGGCGACGTCCGAGAGGGAGGCGCCGACCGCGCGCCACCCGGCCGTGTACCGCGTCGTCCCGTTCGGGAAATCGGTCCGGTCGTGGAGCATGTCCGTCGTGATGACCGTCTCCCCGACGACGGCGGCGTCGTCGCCGGCGTGTGGGAGGTCGGCCGCCAGCCGCCGGAGAGCCTCGCGCTCGTTCACAGTACGTGAGGGGAGAACGCGACGACTTAGAAGGGATCGGTCCGTCTGCGCCGATCGTGGTGGACGGTACCGTTCGACATTTAAACCCGTAAAACAACATAATGAGTATTATCATTATTAATCATTATGTTTATTACCGACCGGTCGCTCGAACCGAGTGCGATGACAGTATCCGTACGCGGACGCCCGGCACCCCGATACGCCGACGACTCGATCACCAGACGACCGCCACAACCGCCCACACGACCCGATGACGACACCTGACGACACGACACGCACGCCCGACTCGACGACTCGCCCGCCAACTGACCCGACCGCGGATCGATCCACCGATTCGACGCGGACCGCCGACGCTTCTGCACGGACGATCCCCGGACGCACCCCGACCACCGAAGAGGCGGGTGCGCCGCTGGTTCCCGCGACGACGCCACCGACGGACGACCGTCTGTCGGCTCCGAGCCGGTTCGACTCGACCCGCCGTCTCAGCCCGCCGGCCGCCGCCGAGCGAGACGCGCCGCTGGTCCCCGATCTGCGCCCGACCCGCCGCTCGCGGACCGACGGAGGGGCCCGATGACCGGCACGCGGAGCCGACGCCCCGAGGCCGCCGTCCCGATGGCCGGTACCGGGACCGGCCCGCGTCCGGACCCGACCACGTTCGCCCGCCAGCCCGCGGACCGGCGATCTGCGACCCGGCGAACCGACGAGCGACGGGTCGCCGACCGACAGACCGACGAGCGACGTGCCGGGGATCGAACGACCACCGACGCACCCACGGAGTAACACCGATGCACCCCGACGAACTCGACGACGACGTCCACACGAGAGACATCGACAACCCGGCCGGCCGCGAGCTCCGCGAGCTGTTCGCGGCGCAGGACTACACGTTCGCGCCCGGGATCTACCACGCGCTCGACGCCCGCCTCGCGGAGATGGCCGGGGTCGACGCCGCGTACATGAGCGGCTACTCGACCGTCCTCGGTCAGTTCGGCTTCCCCGACCTGGAGATGGTGACGATGACCGAGATGGTCGAGAACGCCAAGCGGATGGTCGAGGCGACGAACCTGCCCGTCGTCGCGGACTGCGACACCGGCTACGGCGGGATCCACAACGTCCGGCGGGCGGTCCGCGAGTACGAGAAGGCCGGCGTCGCCGCCGTCCACATCGAAGACCAGACCACGCCGAAGCGCTGCGGCCACATCGCGGGCAAGCAGATCGTCTCCCGCGAGGACGCCCGCGCGCGGTTCGCGGCGGCCGTCGACGCCAGGCAGAGCGAGGACACCGTGATAATCGCTCGGACCGACGCGTACGGCTCCGCCAACGGCGACTGGGAGGAACACGTCGAACGCGGCCGGATCTACGCCGACGCCGGCGTCGACCTCGTCTGGCCGGAGATGCCCGACCCGTCCCGCGAGGACGCGGTCCGCTACGCCGAAGCGATCCACGAGACCCACCCCGACCTCGACCTGGCGTTCAATTACTCCTCGTCGTTCGCCTGGAGCGAGCAGGAGGACCCGCTCACCTTCGCGGAGCTCGGCGACCTCGGCTACCGGTACATCTTCATCACGCTGTACGGGCTCCACTCCGGCGCGCACGCGGTCTACGAGGACCTGGCGAACATCGCGCAGAACGACGAACAGGCCCAGTTCGACCTGGAGGACCGATACCTCGGCCACGAGACGGAGAGCCACCACGAGCTCTCGTTCGTCCCGCGGTACCAGGCGATCGAGGCGCGGTTCGACCCCGAGGCGCGGGCCCGCCAGCAGGAATCCGCCGGGTTCACCGAAGACGAGAGCGACCCGATCACCGCGGGCGACGGGGACGAGCCGACCGCCGCGGAGCAGTCCGACGACTGATCGCTCGGCCCGCGACGCCGATCCGACTTTTTTCGAACCGACGATAGACGGCGCGGCTCGGTCCGTCGGCTACCGACTACCGATTCACGCCGGAAGCGTGTTGATCCCGTCGACCTCGACGAAGCCGTACCCGCACTCCGGACACCGCCACTTCTTCTTTTCGCCCAGGTGCAGCGTCATCGCCGCGGTCCGGTAGAACGGCTGCTCCCTGCCGCACGACGGACAGTCCACGTCCTTTTCGAGCGCCATACGAGCCGATCCGTCCGCGGAGACTTTGAAGCTACTGATCCCCCACCGGACACGCGACACGCACCCTGTCTGCTACGCGGTCGTCACCGTCTGTTATACGATCTTCATTATGCGCGTCTCGAACTTCCCGACGCGGACGCGGACCCACCCCGACAGCTCCGCGTCGAGGTCCGGGTCGTCGGTGTCCACCCGAAGCACGCTGACCTCGTCGAGCTTCGCTCGCGAGGCGACGATCCGCACCTCACACCGCCGGATCACCGCGGGCGACAGCTGCTGGTTCCCGCGGCCGAACACGAACCCCTGTCCGCCGATCGGCGAGACGACGATCACGTTCTCCTCGCCGAGCGCGTCGAGGATCGCCGACTCCGTCGCGTCACGGACGACCACCTCGCCGTCGCGCCAGACGTCGACGCCGATCGGCGAGGGCTCGAACCCCAGCTCCGCTTTGATCGCGCCGACCGTGGACCCGGGGCCGAGCACGAAGGTGACGCCCTCGCCGTCGCGCGCCCGGACGTCGTCGGCGACGCCCTCGGCGAGCGACTCGACGGTCCCGCTCGCGGTCTGTTTCGACGACTGGAGGTCGTCGGCGACGGGGACGTGCGCGACCGCCGCCAGCTCCGGCCGGACCTCGCCCTCGCGGTAGGCGTCCTCGTCGATGTCCATCACCTCGCGGCGCTCGGTCCGCGAGAAACTCGCCGCGATCTCGGCGGCGTCCTCGGGCGAGACGCCGAAGACGGACGAGTAGACCTTCACCCCGGCGGGGACGCCGAGCATCGGGACGTCAGTCCCCGAGACACCAACGGCCTCCCACTCGGCAGCCCGCAGAATGCACCATGGACACGGCTTCACGAGGCACTCGTTGCAGGAGAGGTGACGCTCATTGCGTTTCTGATCCTTGTCGTGTGTGTCCAAGGTCG
>NZ_WPCE01000065.1 GCF_009742825.1 Halorubrum sp. CBA1125 | reverse complement strand
CCCCCCGTCCTGTACAGCACCGTCCCGCAGCCTCACGCCTCCCCAGCCTCGCGGTTCGCGCTCTCCGAGCGCTCACCGCCTCCCTCGCGTTCGGTTCGCGCCCGCTGGGCGCTCACCGGAGCGCGCCACCGCTTCGCTCCGTTATCGCTCAGTTGTAACGGTTCGTCGCGCTCGCCGGTCGTCTCACCTCACACGGTCGCCGTCGCCACGCGATCGGCTCTCGCTCGGCTCGCTCGTCGAAACGGATCGACGACAGTCCGCGCGTTCGACGCCGCTCCGACCGGAAACGGGCGATACCGGACCGCACGCCCGCGGGCACACAAGTCTCAACGCTTATGAGGGGGCGGTTCAAATCCTCGCACGTTACGGAGACCTATATGAGCGATTGGATAGCGATCGGCGCCTTGGCGGCCGTCGGCCTCCTCATCCCGATAGGGATGATGACCGTGTCGGCGTTGCTCCGTCCGAGCGTGCCTGAGACCGGTAAAAGTACCACCTACGAGTCCGGCGAGACCCCGACGGGCGGCACGCGGATCCGGTTCAACATCCAGTACTACATGGTCGCGCTGTTGTTCGTCGTGTTCGACATCGAGACCGTGTTGCTGTTCCCGTGGGCCGTGATCTACCGGCCGGCCATCCAGGCGGGCGTGCCGGTGAGCGCCCTGCTGTGGCCGATGCTGGCGTTCGTCGGGATCCTCGCGATCGGGCTCGTCTGGGCGTGGCGGTCGGGGGGCGATCAGCTGGGCCCGCAGCCCCCGGGCGACCAGCCGAAAGACAACGGAGGGAGACGTCAACTAATGAGCAGCGACCAACCATTCATCACCGACGAATCGCAAGTCGTAACCGAGACCCGCGACAGCCGGATGACCGGCCAAGGAGACCGCTTCAACTCCCGGCTTCGCGAGGCGTTCGGCTCCTCGCCGTTCATCCTCACCAAGTTCGACAAGTTCCTGAACTGGTGTCGCGGCTCCTCGATGTTCATGCTGCAGTTCGGCATCGCCTGCTGTAGCATCGAGATGATGCACACCTACGCGGTGAAACACGACCTCGACCGCTTCGGCAGCGGGGTCCCCCGCGCGTCGCCGCGGCAGGCCGACGTGATGATCGTCCCCGGGACGATCGTCTCGAAGTTCGCCCCGCGGATGAAGCGCGTGTACGACCAGATGCCCGAGCCGAAGTTCGTCGTCGGCATGGGCTCGTGTACCATCTCCGGCGGCCCGTTCCAGGAGGGGTACAACGTGATCAAAGGCGCCGAGGAGGTCATCCCGATCGACATCCACGTCCCCGGCTGTCCGCCCCGTCCCGAGGCGCTCGTCTACGGCGTCGTGAAGCTCCAGGAGCGCGTCGCCAACGGCGAGGCCGCGCCGGTCACGGTCAAGCCGTACGAGCTGGAACAGTTCTCCGACCTCGAACGCGACGAGCTCGTCGACAGCCTCGTCGACCAGATCGACGACGACGAACTCGTCATGCGGTACAACTTCGCCGATTCGCCATGAGCCTCGAACGACCCGACACCGTCGACGACGGGGCCGTCGAGCGCACCCCGGACGAGCTGGAGGCGCTCCTCGGCGACCTCGTCGTCGACCGCGACGACCACCTGAACGCGCCCGGGTTCGTGATCCGCCCGGACACCGTCCAGGAGACGCTCTCGATCCTGAAAGAGCAGGCGGGGTACGACCACCTCTCCGTGGTCTCCGCCCAGGAGTACGAGAACCGCTACGAGTCGATCTATCACCTGAAGAAGTTCGACGACCCCACCCAGGAAGTCAGCGTCGTCGTCCCCGCGGACAAGGACGACCCCGTCTCCGAGACGGCCGAGCCGGTCTTCCGGACGGCCGACTGGCACGAGCGCGAGGCGTACGACCTGGTCGGGATCGAGTACGAGGGGCACCCGGACCTGCGGCGGATCCTGCTGCCCGAGACGTGGCAGGGGCATCCCCTCTCGATGGACTACGACAGGGACCAGCCGCAGATCGCCACGCTGCCGGAGCACGCGAACCCGCTCCAGGAGCACCACAAGGACGCCGAGTCCGACACGATGTTCCTCAACATCGGGCCGCACCACCCGGCGACCCACGGCGTGCTCCACCTGAAGACGACCCTCGACGGCGAGCAGGTGGTGGACGTCGAGCCCGACATCGGCTACCTCCACCGGTGTGAAGAGCAGATGGCCCAGTCGGGCACCTACCGCCACCAGATCATGCCGTACCCCGACCGCTGGGACTACATCTCGGCGGGGCTGCTCAACGAGTGGGCGTACGCGCGGGCGGCCGAGGACCTCGCGGACATCGAGGTCCCCGAGTACGCGCAGGTGATCCGGACGATGGGCGCCGAGATGTGCCGGATCGCCGCGCACATGCTCGCGCTCGCGACGTTCGCGCTCGACATCAACGGCGACTTCACGGCGACGTTCATGTACGCCATCAACGACCGCGAGCGCGTCCAGAACCTCTTAGAGGACCTGACGGGCCAGCGGCTGATGTTCAACTACTTCCGGCTCGGCGGCGTCGTCTGGGACCTCCCCGAGCCGCGAGAGGAGTTCTTCTCGAACACCCGCGACTTCCTCGACCAGCTGCCGGAGTCGATCGAGGAGTACCACAACCTGATCACCGCCAACGAGGTCTTCCAGATGCGGACGATCGACACGGGCGTCCTCCCGCCGGAGGTCGCGAAGAACTACGGCGCGACCGGACCGGTGCTCCGCGGCTCGGGCGTCGACTACGACCTGCGCCGCGACGACCCGTACGGCTACTACGACGAGCTGGACTGGGACGTCGTGACCGAGGAGGGCTGTGACAACTTCAGCCGTCTGCTCGTCCGGATGCGCGAGGTCGAAGAGTCCGCGAAGATCATCGAGCAGTGCGTCGACCTGCTCGAAGACTGGCCCGAAGACGAGCGCACCATTCAGGCGAACGTCCCCCGCACGCTGCGGCCGGACGACGACACCGAGATCTACCGCGCCGTCGAAGGGGCGAAAGGCGAACTCGGCATCTACATCCGTGCCGACGGCACCGACAAGCCCGCTCGCTTCAAGATCCGGTCGCCGTGCTTCTCGAACCTGCAGACGCTCCCGGAGATGTCGAACGGTGAGTACATCCCCGACGTCATCGCCGCGCTCGGCAGCCTCGACGTCGTGCTCGGGGAGGTGGACCGCTGATGGGCGCGCGCCCGCACAGCTGTTCCCCGAGTTCCTCGTCGACACGTTCGGGCTACCGGGCGTGCTCGGGGAGGTCGTCGCGGCGCTGATCGCGGCGGCCGTCGTGGGGAACATCGTCCTCGCGTTCACGGGCGTCGCGGGCCCGTGGGCGAAACGCAAGATCACGGCGGCGTTCACCGACCGGATCGCCGTCAACCGTGTCGGGCCGTTCGGCCTGCTCATCATCCCGGCGGCCGCGGTCCAGCTACTCGCGAAGGAGCTCATCATCCCCGAGGGCGTGGACCGCCCCTCGTGGGACATCGCGCCGATCCTCCTGCCGGCGTCCGCGCTGCTCGGGTTCTCGGTGATCCCGATGGGACGGCTCGGTCCGATAAACTTCCAGCTCGCCGACCCCGAGGTCGGCTTCGCGCTGGTGTTCGCGTTCGCCTCCATCGCCTCGGTGTCGCTGGTGATGGCCGGTTACGCGTCGAACAACAAGTACTCGCTGCTCGGCGGTCTCCGGGCGGTCGCACAGAACCTCGCGTACGAGATCCCCCTCGTCGTCACGGCGATGTCGGTCGTCGTCTTCACCGGCACGCTCCAGATGAGCGGGATCGTCGCCGCGCAGACCGAGACGCTCGCGACGGTCGGCGGGATCGCCATCCCGTCGTGGTACGCGTTCGTGAACCCGTTCGCATTCGTGTTGTTCCTCACGGCGAACATGGCGGAGATCGGACGGAACCCGTTCGACATCCCCGAGGCGCCGACGGAGATCGTCGCCGGGTACCAGACCGAGTACTCCTCGGCGTACTTCGTGCTGTTTTACCTCGGGGAGTTCGTCCACATCTTCCTCGGCGGCGCGATCCTCGCGGTGACGTTCCTCGGCGGCGCGTCCGGCCCCGGACCGGCGGGCATCGGCTTCGTCTGGTTCGTGGTGAAGATCTGGGCCTTCTTCCTGTTCACGCAGTGGGCCCGCTCCGCGCTGCCGCGCGTCCGCATCGATCAGCTGATCGAGATCGGCTGGAAGGGAATGTTGGTGCTGTCGTTCGCGAACCTGGTGCTCACGGCCGTAATCGTGGGGGTGATCGCGTAACATGATCGGACTCATGAAATCCATGGCGACGACGCTGAAGCACGCGCTCGACGGGTCGACCTTCACGGTGGAGTACCCGGAGGAGGCACCCGAAGTGAGCCCGCGCTTCCGCGGCGTCCACAAGTTCAGTCAGGAGCGGTGTATCTGGTGTCGGCAGTGCGAGAACGTCTGCCCGAACGACACGATCCAGATCGTCCAGGACGACCAGCGCAACGGCGAGCAGTACAACCTCCACATCGGGCAGTGTATCTACTGCCGGCTCTGTGAGGAGGTCTGTCCGGTCGACGCGATCCTGTTGACCCAGAACTTCGAGTTCACCGCCGACACGAAAGACGACTTCGTGTACAACAAAGAACAGCTCAAGAACGTCCCGTGGTACAAGGGCATCGACCCGCTCGAGTCCCGTAACCCCGACCGCGGCGCGTGGATCGGGGAGGGCGACGGCGAGGTCGATTACCAGTAACGGGCACGTCTCGAAATCTTCAAAGGGATTCTCATAGGAGACACACACAATGGTTTACACTACCATCGCGTTCGGGCTGTTCGCCGCGGTCACGCTGGCGTTCAGCCTCGGGGTCGTCCTAGCGCGCGACGTGTTCCACGCCGCGCTGCTCCTGGGCGGGGCCCTGACGAGCGTCGCGGTGCACTACGTGATGCTGCAGGCGGAGTTCATCGCCGCCATGCAGATCCTCGTCTACGTGGGCGGGGTCCTCATCCTCATCACGTTCGCCGTGATGCTCACGCGATCGGACACGGAAACGGAGGTGAGTAGAGCGTGAGCGACGACGCCGACCCTCGCGGACGGCTGGTGCCCGCCCTGGCGGTCACCGTCCTGTTCGCGGTGATGGCGCTGGCGGCCACCTCGGCGGAGTTCGACGCCGAGGCGGCCGGGTTCCCGGCGGACGCCTCGGTCGTTCACAACCTCGGGTACGCGCTGTTCGACCTCGGCGAGTACGGCGTCGCGACGATCCCTTCGGAGGGGTTCCTCGCGGCGTTCCTCATCGTCGCGGTGGCGCTCGACGTCGCCGTCGACGGCGCCGTCTACCTGGCGAAACGCGAGGAGGACGGCTCCATCATCGCCGCGGTCGGGCAGGCGTTCACCGACGGCGGCCGCGACGGAGGTGAGCGGTGATGGTACCGGTGGAGTGGTACCTGCTGCTCGCCGCCGGGGTGTTCTGTATCGGACTGTTCGGCGTGCTCACGCGGCGGAACGCGCTGTACTTCCTCATGAGCGTCGAGCTCATGATGAACGCCGCGAACATCAACTTCGTCGCGTTCGCGCTGTACTACGGCGACCTCACGGGCCAGGTGTTCTCGCTGTTCGTCATCGCGCTGGCGGCCGCGGAGGTCGCGATCGGCATCGGCATCATCCTGGTGATGTACCGCAACTTCGGCGTCACGGACGTCACCGTTCCAACGGAGATGAGGTGGTAACATGATAGACGTGTTCTCGTACGTTCCGGCGATCGTGCTCCTGCCGTTCTTCTCGTTCCTGATCGCGCTCGGCGCGGGCAAGTACCTCCCGAAGGGCGGGGCCTTCGGCGGCATCGCGGCGACGGCGGGGTCGTTCCTGCTGTCGCTGTGGGTGCTCGCGACGGTCGCGGGGGGGAGCGGAGGCGAACCGCACCATCTACACGTGGGCCGGCGCCGGCGGGATCGGCCCGACCGACGTGGAGCTCACCTTCGGCATCCTGGTCGACCCGCTGTCGGCGCTGATGCTCGTCATCGTGACGCTCATCGCGCTGTTGGTCCACGTGTTCTCGCTGGGCTACATGAACGACGAGGGCGAGACCGGCCTGCCGCGGTACTACGCCGGGCTCGGACTGTTCACGGCGTCGATGCTCGGGTTCGTCGTCGCCGACAACCTGCTCATGGCGTTCATGTTCTTCGAGCTGGTCGGGCTCTGCTCGTACCTGCTCATCGGCTTCCACTTCCGGGAGCCCGGTCCGCCCTCGGCGGCGAAGAAGGCCTTTTTGGTCACCCGGTTCGGTGACTACTTCTTCCTGGTCGGCGTCGTCGCCGTGTTCGCGACGTTCGGCACCGCGCAGTTCGCCGGGCCGGAGTCGTTCCCGGCGCTCGCCGAGGCCGGCGAGGTCGTCTGGACGCCCGGCGGGCTCGCGCTCGACACCCGGTTCACGATCGTCGGGCTGCTCGTGCTCGGCGGGGTCGTCGGCAAGTCCGCGCAGTTCCCGCTGCACACGTGGCTGCCCGACGCGATGGAGGGCCCGACGCCCGTCTCCGCGCTGATCCACGCCGCGACGATGGTCGCGGCCGGCGTCTACCTCGTCGCGCGGATGTACGGCTTCTACGCGCTGTCCCCGACGGCGCTCGCGGTCATCGCGTTCGTCGGCGGCTTCACCGCCCTGTTCGCGGCGACGATGGGGGTCGTGAAAGACGAGCTGAAGCAGGTGCTCGCGTACTCGACCATCTCGCAGTACGGTTACATGATGCTCGCGCTCGGCGCGGGCGGGTACGTGGCCGCGGTCTTCCACCTCACCACCCACGCGTTCTTCAAGGCGCTTTTGTTCCTCGGCGCGGGCTCGGTGATCATCGCGATGCACCACAACGAGGACATGTGGGACATGGGCGGACTGAAGGACAAGCTGCCCGTCACCTACTACACGTTCCTAGCGGGGTCGCTGGCGCTCGCCGGGATCTTCCCGTTCGCGGGCTTCTGGTCGAAAGACGAGGTGCTCTACGAGGCGCTCGTCCACGCGCCCGGCGAGCCGCTGCTTTTCGGCGGCTACTTGATGGGACTGCTCGCGGTTCCCGTCACGGCCTTCTACACGTTCCGGATGGTCTTCTTGACGTTCCACGGCGAGCCGCGCACCGAAACCGCTCGTGATCCCGAGTCCGTTCGCTGGAACGTGAAGGGCCCGCTGACGGTGCTCGGCGCGCTCGCGGTCGTCACCGGCGTCATCAACATGGTGCCGGTCCAGAAGGTGCTCGGAATCGAGGGGATCGACCTGCTCCACCGCTGGCTCGACAACGAGTGGAGCGGTATCGAGGGACTCTCCTCGCACCACTACGCGGACATCGGCCCGTACAGCAGTCAGTACCTCGTCGGCGGCGAGGTCGGCACGGTGCTCGCCGGCGCAGCGGTCTCGCTCGGGCTGGCGTTGGCCGGCCTCGGGCTCGCGTGGCGGCTCTACGGCGTTCCGTCGCCGACGGAACACACGGCGAAACTCGGCGGGATCAAAGACGTGCTGTACAACAACTACTACCTCGACGAACTGCAGGTGTGGCTCGCGTACCGAACCGAGGACGTCGCCGGGGTGGCTGACACCTTCGACCAGGGGATCGTCGACGGCGTCGTCAACGGCGTCTCCTCGGTGAGCCTCTTCGGCGGGAGCCGGGTCCGGCGGATACAGACCGGCGTCGTCTCGCAGTACGCCGCGCTCCTCACGCTGGGGCTGGTCGCGCTGATTCTCGTCCTCGGCGTCACCGGGGGGTGGTTCCTGTGATACTGGAAGCGCTCATCGCGGTCACGTTCGTGAGCGCGCTGCTCGTGCTACTCGCGCCGAACGAGTGGGCGGGCCGGCTCGCGTTCGCGCTCAGCCTGCTCCCGTTCGCCGGGAGCCTCTACCTCTGGTCCGGCTTCGACGGCTCCGGCAACGCCCTCACGGGCGGTGACATCGCCTTCCGGACGCAGATCGAGTGGCTGGAGGTCGGCGGTCGCACCGTCTCGTGGTTCGTCGGACTCGACGGCATCAGCCTTCCGCTGCTCGTGCTCACGACGTTCCTCGTGCCGCTGGCGATCCTCAGCGCGTGGACGCCGATCGACTCCCGGCAGAGCCAGTTCTACGGGCTGATGCTGTTCATGGAGGCGAACCTCATCGGCGTGTTCACCGCGCTCGACTTCTTCCTCTGGTTCGTCTTCTGGGAGGCCGTGCTGGTGCCGATGTACTTCCTCATCGGCGTCTGGGGCGGTCCCCGCCGCAAGTACGCCGCGATCAAGTTCTTCGTGTACACGAACGCGGCGTCGCTACTGATGTTCCTCGGTTTCATGAGCCTCGTGTTCGGGCTCGGTGACTCGGCGTCGTCGTTCGCGCTCCCCGAGATCACGCAGGCGCTCGCCGCGGGCGAGCTCGACACCTGGTTCGGCATCTCGCCCGGGCGGCTGTCGATGGTCGCGTTCCTCGCGATGTTCCTCGGGTTCGCGGTGAAGGTCCCGATCGTGCCGGTGCACACGTGGCTGCCGGACGCCCACGTCGAGGCGCCGACGCCGGCGTCGGTGCTGCTGGCCGGCGTCCTCCTGAAGATGGGGACGTACGCGCTGCTCCGGTTCAACTTCACGATGCTCCCCGATCAGGCCTCCGCGCTCGCGGTCCCGATCGCCGCGATCGCCGTGATCAGCGTCATCTACGGCGCGATGTTGGCGCTGGCACAGAAGGACCTCAAGCGGATCGTCGCGTACTCCTCGGTCTCCTCGATGGGGTACGTCATCCTCGGGCTCGTCGTGTTCACCGAGTACGGCGTCGGCGGCGCGACGTTCCAGATGGTCGCACACGGTCTCATCTCGGGACTGATGTTCATGGCGGTCGGCGTCATGTACAACGCGACTCACACCCGGATGGTCGGCGACATGGCCGGGATGGCAGACCGGATGCCGGTCACGGTCGGTATCCTCGTCGCCGGCGCGTTCGGCTACATGGGCCTGCCGCTGATGGCCGGCTTCGCCGGCGAGTTCTTCATCTTCGTGGGGTCGCTGTCCGCACCGGCGCTCCCGTACGCGCCGGTGTTCACGGCGCTCGCGATGTTCGGTATCGTCATCGTCGCCGGCTACCTGCTGTCGGCGATGCAGAGCACGCTGTTCGGGCCGTTCCGGCTCGAGACCGACTACGAGGTCGGGCCCGCGCCGTTCCACGACGTCGCCCCGCTCGCGGCCCTCTTGGTGGCGATCGTGGTGCTGGGCGTCGCGCCCGACATCTTCTTCGAGATGATACGTGACGCTGCGCTGCCCGTGGTCGAGGGGGTGACCGTCGATGGTTAACGTGCTTCCGCCGGTGACGGCGCTGCTCCCGGTACTCCTGCTCGGCGTCACCGGACTGGCGCTGCTGCTGGTCGACACGGTCAGTCCGGACGCGCGGTCGAACACCTCGATGGCGGTCGTGAGCGCGCTCGGCGCGCTGGCCTCGCTCGCCGCGACGGTCTGGTTCGTCGTCTCCGGGACCGGGAGCGTGGACACCGGCGGCGCGATCACGCTGTTCGCCGACGCAATCGAGGTGGACACGATGGCGCTGTTTTTCACCGCCATCTTCGCGTCCGTGACGTCGCTCGTCGTCGTCGCCGCCCACGACTACTTCCACGACCACGCGAATCCGGCGGCGTTCTACTCGCTGTTGATGTTCGCGGCGACCGGGATGGCGCTTTTGGCGGTCGCGAACTCCCTGGCGGTCGTCTTCGTCGCCCTGGAGATGGTGTCGCTGCCGTCGTACGTGCTCGTCGCGTTCCTCAAGCAGAACCGCGGGAGCGTCGAAGCCGGCCTGAAGTACTTCCTCGTCGGCGCGCTCTCCTCGGCGATCTTCCTGTTCGGCATCTCATTGGTGTACGCCGCGACGGGGTCGCTGCTGTTCGGTGACGTCGCCGAGGCGGTCGGCTCGATCGACAGCCTCGCGGGCGTCACCGGGATCGGCATCGTGATGATCGTCGGCGGGGTCGCGTTCAAGACCGCCTCCGTGCCGTTCCACTTCTGGGCGCCGGAGGCGTACGAGGGCGCGCCCGCGCCGGCGAGCGCGTTCCTCTCGTCGGCCTCGAAGGCCGCCGGATTCGTGGTCGCGTTCCAGCTGTTCACCGAGGCGTTCCCGGTCGGCGCGTCGCTGGCGGCCGACATCAACTGGGTGTTCGCCTTCGGTATCCTCGCGGCCGTGACCATGACGCTCGGGAACTTCGCGGCGGCCGTCCAGGAGGAGGTCAAGCGGATGCTCGCGTACTCGTCCATCGGCCACGCGGGATACGCGCTCATCGGCGTCGCCGCGCTCTCGCAGGACGGGGGCGCCAACGGTGCCGTGATGGGCGCGGCGATGGCGCACCTGCTCGTCTACGGGTTCATGAACACCGGCGCGTTCCTCTTCGTCGCGATGGCGGAGCGGTGGGGCGTCGGCCGGACCTTCGAGGACTACGCCGGGCTGGCCCGGCGCGCGCCCGTCGCCTCGACGGCGATGGCCGTGTTCATGTTCTCGCTTGCCGGTCTGCCGCCGTTTGCCGGGTTCTTCTCGAAGTACTTCCTGTTCATGGGAGCCATCGACAACGGCTTCCTGTGGCTGGCGGGCGTCGGCGCCGTCAACAGCGTCGTCTCGCTGTACTACTACAGCCGCGTCGTGAAGGCGCTGTTCCTAGACGACCCAGCGACGCCGAGCGCGCTGGACGCCCTCGACGTGCGCCCGACGGCGCTGTACGCCGCGGTCGTCTTCGCCGCGGTCGCGACGGTGCTGCTGTTGCCCGGCTTCGGACCGGTCATCGAGACGGCGCAGGCGGCGGCGTCAGCGCTGTTCTGACCGGTGCCGGTTTTATAGGGCGATTATAGGGCGATCGTTCCGTGTTTTCGACGAGGGGCGCTCGACGAACGGCTCACAGCCCCCCGCTCGGCGAAGGAGCGAAGTGCGGTCGGTCCCTACGGCGGGCCGTGAAGGAGTACGAGCGGAAGGGGCTCCTCGAACGGGTCAACCGCGAGGCCGCCACCGTCGGGGCCGACATCCCCGAGGAGATCGAGATCCAGGGCGAGCCGATCGACCTCCAGTCGTTCGTCTTCGAGATCAAGCGGCGCGAGACCGTCCCGTCGGGGGAACGCGAGCGAGTCGAGCGGGCCAAGCGGAACCTCCGGCGCGAGCGGTTAGAGCGGCTGGAGGCCATCGAGGAGAACGAGGTGACCTACGAGGAGGGCGAGCGGCTCGCGGCGTCGATCATCGGCATCGATCGGGCGCTGGAGGCGCTAGAGGGGCTGAACGCGCCGGACCCGGAGACCGAGGAGATGCGACAGGAGGCGGCCGACCGCAAGCGGTGGATGAACTTCCTGAAGAAGGCGCTCGGCCACGAGGACGCCGGCGGGTCGCGAACCCGACGCTGAGACGTCACGACTCTGTACCGCCCGCGACGGTGAGACCTCACGGGGTCCCGCCCGCGGACTCGAAACGGAGCCGACAGTCGTAGTACCGACTGTCGTACCGTATCGTCCGTCGCTCCGGCGTCGCGCCCGCGTCGTTCCGAACGTTCCCGTCGAGGTACGGCCACGCGTGCAGCGCCCGGAGCACCTCCTCGTACGCGTTCGAGAACGGATGGGGCTCGCTGTACTCGCCGTGCCGTGCCTCCGCGAGCACGTCTCGGGCCGTAGCGGAAAGCCCCTCTCGAGAGAACCGGGCGTCGACGAACGTCGCCCGGAGGATCGCCTCCATCCGCTCGCGCGACTCCGCGACCCGCTCGCCGGTCGCGCGGTACACCGGCTCGTGGAAGCGCTCGCGCTCGGTCTCGACGCGGTACACGGTATCCCGGAACCGCACGTGCGTCGGCCCGTCCTCGTCGAGCAGCCTGCTGTCGTCGATCGCGGCGTCGTCGCGGTAGACGTAGCCGTCGCGCTCGACCAGCCCGATCGGCACGCCGCCCTCGTTGCCCCGCGCCCGTGCAGCGAAGTGCGCGATCTCGACGGCGCGCCGGTCGCCCTCGGGGAGCGTCTCCGCCGCGACGCCGTCCGGGACGTCCGCCGCGCGCTCCTCGACGCCGAAGAGCCGTAGGACCGGCCGGGTGACCGCGGCCTCGTTGACCACGACGGACCCCAGCCGGTAGTAGGCTCCCTCGGAGACGGCGTACGTCGGGTCGTCCGGCGTCGAGAAGAACGGCTTCCGGTACTGTGTCGTGTAGTCCTCGTCGGCGCGAACGGCCGCGAACGCCGCCTCGTCCCACCGCGGATCGCTCGATTCGGGGTCGACGACGTGCCGGTCGCGGAGCGCGTCGCGGCCGTCCGCAAGCGAGAGCGCGAGGACGCGCTCGTCCCCCGCGCCGCCGTCGTCGACCGCCCGCTCGTCGAGGCCGAGACAGCCGGTCGTCGCCCCGATCGCGCCGGCGAGACCCCCGAGGAGGACCCGCCGACGCGACGGCGTCACATCGGTCATGGATGCCGTTCGTCGTCCCCACGCTAATGGGTTCGCGTCGCTCAAACGTCCGTTGTAGTTACCGACTCGGTGGTGTCGCCGCCGCGGGTGTCCAGACGGCTAATTCCCCGTGAAATCGATCCGCGACCCGCTCGCCTCGGCGTCGCGACGTGCGGGGCCGTGCCGGACGAAGTCGTAGGCGTCGTCCGCGAGGAACACCGCGTCGTCCGCGACCGCGACGTCGATCGGCTCGAGGACCGCGCCCTCGCAGGGACCGAAGGTGCAGTACCCCGCCTCCGCCTCGAACGTCGCGCCGTGCTTCTGACAGAACACCTCGCCGTCGCGGACGAACGCGCCGTCGTCCCTGTCGAGGCGGACGTCCGTCCAGTGCGGACAGTAGTTGCGGAAGGCGGTGACCTCGCTCGCGGCCCGGGTGAGGATCGCCTCCACCTCCGGCGTCCCGTCGTCGGCCGCCCCGACGTCGCCCTCGCCCCTCCCGACTGCGCCGACGTCGCTGTCGCCCGTCTCGATCGCGTCGGCGTCCGCCGGGCGCAGCGTCACGAGCAGCGTGCTGTCCTCCGGAACATCCTCGACGGGCGCGATCCGTCGGTCCGCGTCCATACCGAGCCGTGGCGTGCGGCCGGTTTCAACGTTCTGGGATTCGTCGGTCGTTCCCAACGCGACCCGGTCGACCGGCTAGACCCCGAGCCACTCGTCGTCGCGGACCTCGTACCCGTGCTCCCGGCAGTACATCGCCGCGTACCGGCGCACGTCCCGGGATCCGGGAATCACTTCCTTCTCGCGGATCCGGTCGACGACCCAGTCGGCGACGGCGCGAACGCCCGCCTCGTCGTCGAGCTCGTTGACGTCGCTCAGCGCCCGAAAGCTCCGCTCGAAGGCCTCCTGCTGTGACCGCCCGAACGCCTCGTTCGGGAGGGTCGCCGCCGCCTCCACGACCCGCTTCATCGCGGCCGCGACCGCGGGCCGACGGACCCGCTCGCTGACGACCGCGGGGGCGTCGAAGGTCTCCATGTCGGCGTCGGGGAGGAGATCGGCGACCGCGTGGGTGCCGTCGACCGACGCGACCTCTCGGTCGCCGACCGCGGCGACGATCTCGCGACCCGTCGCCGGGAACGTCAGCGGCTGCAGTGCCGCCTCGAGGTCGGCGAGTTCCGCAGCGTCGACCGGGGGCTCCGCCTCGTCACCGCGCTCCAGCTCGGCGGCGATTGCGCGCTCGCGCTGTCGTCGGTCCTCGTCTGCGGCCTGTTTCTCGCGTCCGCTCTTGTCGTCTGCCATCCGTCACCTACGATCTGGCGGGATAACGGTGTGGCCGAGTCCCCTCCCACGTCCCAGCCGTCGGAGAGACGCGTCACCGAGTCTCACAGCCGTTCGCCGTCGTAGTAGCGCGCTTCCACGCGCCGGTCGAACAGCCGCGAGAGGAGGGTCGTGAGGGGCCCCTCGACGCCCGCGCCGTCGCCGTCGCTCTCGACGGTTCCGTCAGCGCCGACGGCGATCCCGTCGACGGTCGCGACCGGCCGGATCTCCCACGTCGAGTTGGTGAGGAAGACCTCGTCGGCGCCGCGCACCGCGTCGGGCGCGTACGTCCCCTCCTCGACCGGAATCCCCTCGTCCTCGGCGATCTCGATCACGGTCCGGCGGGTGACGCCGGGGAGGATCGGACCGTCGAGGGAAGGGGTCTTCAGCGCGGTCCCGTCGGAGAAAAAGAGGTTCGAGGTCGCGCCCTCGGCGACGTTGCCCTCGGGGTCGAGCATGAGCGCCTCGTCGGCGCCGGTGACGCGAAGTTCGAGCCTGGCGAGGATCCCGTTGAGGTAGTTGTGGGTCTTCGCGTCGGCCGGGAGGGCCCGCGCGGACGGCTTGCGGGTCTTCGTCGTCTGGAGCGCGGCCGGGCCGTCGTAGACGGGATCGGCGTCGACGCC
>NZ_WPCE01000060.1 GCF_009742825.1 Halorubrum sp. CBA1125 | reverse complement strand
CGCGGCCGGCGCCTCGCCGACCACGAGCACGTCGGCATCGAGCGGTCCGGTCCCCCACGCGATCCGCGTCCGGCACGCGGCGAGGTCCGGACAGCGGTCACAGTTCGGCTCCAGGACGTGCCGGTCGGTCGGAAACGCGGGCTCGGTCACGGTCGTGGCTCACGAGTCCCGTCGGCATAGCTCCGGCGGTAGGGGGATTCTCGCGGAATCTCATCTCGGAGCGCAATCCGCGTTCCACAATCTCTGATCTCTCGCCAACCGCACTGCGCGTCGCTCGCGACGGTCGCCTCTCGTGGTGCCAGCCTCGGACAGCAGTGTTCCGAATCCGGTCATCGGCCGCTGAGACGACGAGCGGACGGTAGGACGCGTTACCCGTTTTTTCCTCCGACCAGAAATACCACAACCGATCCTGTATTTTGTTCTGGACATAAATTTAAAGTAAATGGAATATCCGAATACTGTCAATGCTTCAACCGGCTCGGGGGCGGGGGCCAGACGGGAATTTTTGTCGTTTTGTTCGGCTGTCCACTGCCGGGATAACGACGAATACAGCCCGTCGGTCACCGCTTTGTCTCACGGGGGACGCGGCGAACCGATCGGCTCGAACCTCGGAGACCTCGCGGATCACTTTCATCGGTCACGAGGATGATGACGCCACGGAGATCGATCGCGGCGGGACCGTGGAAACCGTTCGCAATCGAACGGTCGCGGGGCCAGGTAAATGACGATCTCGGGTCGCTCTTCAGCGTCCGGGTCGACGCGTTCGCCCGCCGATCGGCGCCATTTTGGCGTCCTCTGTGCTGTCGTCGTGCTAATCGGTGTGGCGATCGCCGTCGGGGCCGGAGGAGCTGCCGCAACAGGTGATGCGAACGTCACCGTCGGTGAGGGTGACGAGCCCGTTGCGGCGGACGACAACGGTACCGCCATTTCAGCAACCTCGGCTGGATCGAGCGACGCAGCGATACGGCTGGCGGAGAGCGACGACTCGTATGGTAGCGATCCGAAGGTCGCTGTGACCGTCGTTCCAACGGGCGGATCGTTCGCATCCGACGAGACGATGGAGATCTTCGTCGGGGCGTTCAACGACTCAGCGACGGCGTCCGGTCTCGCGAACGTACCCCTAACCGTTACCGTCGAGAGACCGGACGGTATCACTTCAAACTACACCGTAACAACCGACTCTGACGGAGGGGCGAAGGTCGATTACGACCTAGCAGCCGCCAATCGCGGAAACGGCACGTACACTGTAACGGTCACTGACGGGTCCGCCTCGGCGACGGTCGCTCCCACCGTCGGTCCGTCTGTTGAGCCAGCAGAACGCGACTACGAGGATGTCCCGATCGGCGAAGAGGCCGACCTCGACTTTCTCGTACGGAACGGGGAGTTCGGCCAGGCCAACGAGCCAGTGACCGTCACGGTCACAGCGCCGAACGGGACGATCATCGACGAGCGGCAGGTCGAGACGGAGGGGGACGGATTCGTTTCTGTTCCGGTGACTCCGCGAGAGCAGGGGCGATACGAAGTCACCGCCGAAGTTGCGGGTACAGGGTCGACTGCCACGCACGGAGTGATGGCGAGAGAGGTGGTCTTCCGATCGAGCGTGATCGATCTGACCAACGCACTGGCCGGTGAGCGATCCTCGTATGGCGGCTATCTGCTCGACGGAGACGGTCCGGTGGGTGAGACCGAGGTCGTCGTCGAGTTCTACAACAGTAGCGACGTCGTGATCGCGAACGAAACCGCGACGACGGGCGACAACGGGTTCTTCTCAGTAGAGTACGTGCCGGACGACTCGAACGACCTCGACGTCGACATTCGGACCGAAAACGACACGCGGGTCCTAGAAGACGAGTACGTCGATGTCGAGGATCCGACTCCGGAGGATGAGAGCCCGGGCGGAGGCAACGACGTCGACGTGTCTGTTCAGTCGCGGAGTTACACGGTCGAACCGGGATCGAACGCCGTGTTCGATATCAAGGCAACCGAAGACGGATCTCCGATCGCGAATCAGGACGTCACCGTCTTCGCTCGGTTGGACTACAATGGTGCGCCCCTGGCGACGCGAACAGTCACGACGAACGAGACCGGCTCCGCGGTCGTGTCGGTTCCGACGAGCGAGGAGATCGACGGTGCCGACATCGACGGTCGCGCAACGATGGAGTACGACGGAACGACCGCCTCGGATTCGCTGTCCGTGGACGTTCAACAGTACGAAGTCGACATCGAGAACCTGTGGGGAACGCAGGCGGGCCAGCAGGTCGAGTTCACCGTTCGAGCCGAGAACACCTCCTCAGATGGCGGCGGTGAAGAGATACCGCTCCAATACAACGCGTTGACCAACGCCGACGACGTGGACTCATACGCGACGGGCGAGATCGTCACCGACGAGACTGGAGTCGGCTCAGAGGCAGTCGCCGTGCCGCGTGAGATCGCCCCGTACAACGCCTACACCTACGCGACCCGGTACGAGGAGATGGGTGGGTATTACGTGAACGTGTTCGATCTGCCGGGCTCGGTCGAGCCCGTCGGCGACCCGGTCGTGGCGCCGGGCGGCGACGTCGCGGTGAACTTCACGACGCCGGACGGCACCGAGGCGTCCGGGCTCGCGTTTGCGCCGTTCGAGTACGACGACCCCGAGACCGACGCCCAGGGGAACGGCATCGGAGCGGTTTCGACGAGTTCCAACGGAACGATCTCCGTCCCGGAGTACGCCGCTGACGACAGGTCCGTGACTGCGACGGTGTGGGCAGCAGACGCGAAGGGGCGCTTCTACACCGCCGAAACCTCCTTCGAGGTCGACGCCGATGCCGCAGACAACGGCACTGCTGGCGGCGGAGGCGGCGGTGCACCAGTCCCGGTGGTGAACACGACTGCGTCGTCCGTCTCGCCGACCACGGTCGCGAGCGACGAGCTACAAACCTACGAGGTGACGGTCGCAATCGAGAACACGTCGCTGTCCGACGACACGGGCGAGGTCGACGTGCAGTTCGACGACTTTGTCCTCGAGGGCACGGACGAGGACGACGAGCCTGGCGATGACCTGACCATCGAATACGGTACAGAAGACGTGACGAACGGCACGCTCACCGCGTCAGCGAACGTCACGGCCACGGCACCGAGCACGTCTGGCGTGCGCGCTGTTTCGGTCACCGACCTCCGACGCGAGAACGACTCCGGTGCCGTCGAGTACCTCATTGAGGATGCAAACATCAGTATTGGAACGATCGAGGTGACTGCCGTCGAGGACAGTGAGAGACCTGCCGCCGTAGATCTGGCCGATCTCGATGGTAACGGAACTGAGGCCGCACCGTATGTCGTGACAAATGTCTCTGAACTCCGGGCAATCGAAGGCAATCTGTCCGCAACCTACATGCTTGGAGATGACATTAACGCATCAGATACCAGCGAGTGGAACAACCAATCCGGATTCGATCCGATCGGCGGGTCTCCCTCCAACGGAAGCACGCCTGATCCGTTTTCCGGATCCCTCGACGGGAATGGCTCCGCGATCACCGGACTGGTAGTCGATAGATCGTCGGAAGTCGGCGTCGGCCTGTTTGGAGTGATGACAGCGGGGGGATCGGTCTCGAATCTCACGCTCAAATCCGCGACCGTCAGGGGCGATTCGTCGGTCGGTGGACTCGTCGGTGTCAGTGCCGGAACGGTCGAGAACGTCTCCGTGTCGGGATCCGTCGACGGTGCTCAATACGCGGGCGGAGTCGTTGGGAGGAATATTGGGACCGCCGAGAACGTGACTGCGTCGGCGTCCGCCAACGGCACGCAATTCGTGGGTGGGCTCGCCGGACGCAATATCGGAACGATCGAGAACGCGACGGCGTCGGGAAGTGCCGTCGGCTCATCTCAGGTGGGTGGACTCGTCGGAGTGAACGACTTCGGAACGATCGAGAACGCGACGGCTACTGGAAACGTCTCCGGAACGAGCTATATCGGCGGACTCGTCGGCGACCACGGCGGGATCATCGAGAACGCGGAGGCCACGGGAGATGTCGACGGTTCCAGCTACGTCGGCGGTCTCTCTGGTGGCAACTTCGAGGGAACGATCGCCGAGGCTACGGCGTCGGGATCTGTCGATGGTAACACCTCTGTGGGCGGACTCTCCGGAGACAATCTCAACGGCACAGTAGAGAACGTCTCGGCGTCAGGTCCCGTCAACGGATCCGAAACCGTCGGTGGACTCGTTGGCGAAAATAGCGGGACCATCAGAGACGCGTTCGTCACGGGTGAGGTGACGGGCTCCGTTGAGACCGGCGGTCTCGTCGGGATGAACGCCATCGAGGGGGTAGCGGGCACGATCCGGGATTCGTACTGGGACGAGGAGGCGACTGGGCAGGCTGTTTCACCGGGTAACGCAACGGGCCTGACGACAGCACAGATGATCGGTGAGGCGGCCCGAACGAACATGTCTGGGCTCGAATTCGGCACCGCCTGGCGGACGCAAGCCGACGGGTACCCGGTCCTTCTCGCGCGGTCGGACGGCGATCGTCCCGACGTGGAGTTCACGATCGGCGGCTGGGACGTGCCGGGCGTCATCGCACGGAACGAGACGCTTGAAGCGAGCGCGCTCGTCGAGAATCAGGGCAACGTCACCGCCACGACGACCGTCGAGCTGTACGTCGACGGCGAGGTGGTGAACGAGACCACTCGCACGATCGGAGCGAACGAATCGCGCGAAGTCGCGCTCGGATACAACCCGACCCAAGAGCATCTGACGGAGATCGACGTATACGTCGCGACCGAAGACGACGAGAGCTACGCTCGGGATGTGTTGGTGTACAACGAGAGCGAACTCGTCAGGCCCGATCCGGACGCCGTCGAGTGGGTCTACGAGAGCGAACGAACGGGACAGGAGAGCGACGCCGGCTCCCTGTTTACCGACGACACTCTCGTGACCACCGGGCCAGGACCCGAGTACGAGTCGTACAACCTCACCGCGATCGATACCGAGGACGGCGACGTGCACTGGGAACGAGAACGTGACGACTGGCTGCAGCCACTCGGTGTGACTGACGGTGCCGTCATCGTAGAGGAACAGGACACCTTGGTGGCCTACGGCATCGAGACGGGCGAACGCCGCTGGTCAGTCGAAGGCGAGGGCCTCCGGGTTATCACGCCGCGAGAGGAACTTGACCGGCAGTTGGCGTACGGCGAAATATACGTTGAGGCCGACGGCGACCTCCGTGGAATCGACGCGACCACCGGTGAGGTAACGATGAACGTCTCGGGTATCGATCCCGCCGAGATCCATCGCGGACACGACGCGGTGTACGTCGCTGAGATCGACTATCGTAGCGCCCACGAAGTCCACACCGTCTCCCTCAACGGAACAATTCGATGGAACGCGACACTCGACGACGCTCCGCGGGATGTCACGCTCGTCGACGAGCAACTCGTCGTCGAGACGGGTGACGGGGTGATCGGTTTCAAAACTGGAGTTGTCGACGACACGGAGCGCGAGTGGTGGCAGTACCACGAAGACGACTTCGATGCTAACTACTGGTTCGAGGACGCGGCGGCACTCGAAAACGGGGTTCTCGTCGCGTTCGCCCACGGTGACGAGTCGACGATAACCCTCCTTCGACTCGATAGCACGGGCACCGTCGTAGCGGAAGATTCCCTCTCTGGCGACTCCCTGAGCTTCCACGACGGCGAAAGCGGTCTGTACGGAGTCGGCGACCAGATTATCAGATTCAACGGGACGACCGGCGACGTGGACTGGACGGCCAACGCGAGCAGCTGGTCGATCTCTGAAGACCGCGGACATCTCGCGACCGTTCACTCCGGAGACGGTCCGATAGACACTGCCGTGGTCTATGACGCCGTCGACGGAACGAAACACGAGGTGTACGAGAGCCCGGTCTGGCTCCCTGGGCCCGGACTGGCCACGGACACGATGTACGTCACGGACACCCGCGAGCAGGCGATCAAAGCGATCCGGGTGCCCGAGATCGACGCGGCTACCACCGAGTTCGACGTGGAGGACGTGACGGTTGATGAACCGACTTCACCCGGCGAAACGGTAGCCGTCACGTCGACGATAACGAATCCCGGCAATGAGACGACCGTCCGCGGCGTCGACATCGAGGTCACATCTGCGGACGGCGAGATCGTCTACGTCGACTCGTCGTCGGTCAGCGTGACCGGCGGCGAGTCGGAGGACGTCGCGTTCAACGACGTTCTCGTCGGGCCGGACGCGGGCGAGTACGCGATCACCGTCTCGACGGCGACGCGAAACGAGACGACGACCGTCTCGGTCGACGACGAGGACGCTCAGCCGGACGTGAACGCCAGCGCGTCCTCGGTGACGCCGACGGTCGCGACGGCGAACGAGACACAAGAGTACATGGTGAACGTCACCGTCGAGAACACGTCGCTGACAACTGCGAGCGGCGAAGTCGACGTGGCGTTCGAGGCGTTCGATCTCGACGGTGAGGAAGACTCCGAAAACGGAACCGAGGACGAACCAGACGCCGGCACGCAAGAAGACCTCACGATCGAGTACACCGATGCCGACCTCACCAACGGAACGCTCTCCGTCTCGGGGACGGTGAACGCGACCGCGCCGGACGCGAACGGCGTGTACGAGGTCGTCGTCACGGACCTCCGGCGCGAGGGTGAGGGTGCCGACGACACGGACACCTCGCTGATCGAGGACGCGAACGTCACGATTGGCGAGGTTGAGGTCGTCGGACCGAATTTCCAGGTGACGAGCACGACCGCGCCGGGAAGCGCAAGCGCGGGAAGTCCGGTCACCTATACGGCCACCATCTCCAATATCGGGGGTCGCAACGGGACCCAGCCAGTCACGTCGACGTTCGGAGGTGAGACGGTCGCGACACGCGAAGTGAGTCTGAACGCGAACGAGAGCCGAACGCTGGCGTTCACGGCGACGGGCGAGACCTCGGGGACCGTCGACGCGACGGTGTCGACCGAGAACGACAACGCGGAGTCGACCGTCGAGATCGTCGGCCAGGAGTTCGTCACCGGACAGAGCACCGGCGACCCGCACATCACGACGTTCGGCGGTGCGTCGTACGACTTCATGGGGGCCGGCGACTTCGTCTTGGCCCACGAACCGCAGGGCGACCTGCTGGTCGTGGCCCGACAGTCTCCCGTCTCCGACTCGGTGTCGAACAACAACGCCACTGCGACGCTGGTCGGTGACGCCCGCGTCGTCATCGACGCCGAGGCGAGCTCGCTGGTGTCGATAGACGGACAGCCGGTCTCCATGCAAGACGGAGACAGCGTGTCCGTGGACAACGGGAGCGGGCAAATCGTCCGACGGGGTGACACCTACACGGTGTACTACGCCGGAGACGACGGCGAGGTCACCGAAAGCGACGAACACCTCACGGCAAACGTCGTCGGCGACCGGATCGACATCGAGCTCTCGCTGCACCCCGATCGGTCTCGGGAAGTCGAGGGGCTTCTCGGCGACGTTGACGGGGATCGTGGCGACGACATCGCGTACAGAAACGGTACCGCCTTGAACCGTCCGCTCAACGCCACCGAGCTCTACGGCCCGTTCCGCGACGATTGGCGGGCGACCGGCGACGAGAACCCCTTCGCCGAGAACTACTACGTGGCGACCTTCCCCGAGAACGTGATCACCGTCGCGGACCTGCCCGAAGACGATCGACAGCGTGCCGAAGACGTGCTCGCGGACACCTGTCTCGTGCCTGGCACGCCCCAGTACCGCGACGCGCTCATCGACGTCGCGCTGACCAGCGACTCCTCGTACGTCGCCTCTGCGTGTCGGGTCGACCGGAGGAACGTGACCGACGCGACAGAGGAGACGTTCACGGTTGACATCACGTCCGTGCCGAGCGAGGTCACTGCCGACACCAACGTCTCCGTGGAAGCCGAGATCACGAACGAGGCGGGCGTCGAGACGAGCCGCACGATCGAATTCCGCGTCGATGGCGACACCGTCGAGACGCGAACCGTCGAACTCGGTCCGACCGACGCCTACGATGTCTCGGCACAACAGGGTGTCACCCTTGCTGGAGACTCTGTGTACGTAACCGAGAACGAGACGATCTTCGAGATCGACCGCGCGACCGGCGAGGTGGTCTCGCAGTTCGACGCGCCCGAAGGGAAAGCCAACGGACTTGCCTATGGGAACGGCTCACTCTGGTTCGTCGACGGTGCCGCGGACGCGTATGACGGCGAGATAGTCGAATTAGACCCGGAGACGGGAGCCGTTCGTTCGCATATCAGCGATTACGGATACGACCTGAACGGCATCACTTATGCGGACGGATCGATCTG
The DNA here is from genome assembly GCF_009742825.1 of Halorubrum sp. CBA1125. Lineage (GTDB taxonomy): Archaea > Halobacteriota > Halobacteria > Halobacteriales > Haloferacaceae > Halorubrum. The sequence goes on along the minus strand of NZ_WPCE01000060.1, from coordinate 6,457 downwards.
GGCCGTCGAGGTGACCCACAACAGCGTCCGTGAACTCGATCCGGACACGGGCGACCAGCGCTCGCAGTTTGACGTACGGACTCCGCTCGGAACAACCCGTCCGAGCGGAATCGCGTACCAGAACGACACGCTGTGGGTTGGTACCGGTGATACGGCCGAACTGGGCCAGTTCACGACCGACGGGGAACTGCTACAGCGGACCGGCGACCGCGACGCGCGATACAAGGGCTTGACCGCCGATCAGACGGCGCTCTACGGTTCCGGCGCGGGCGGGAACCTCAGCGTCCTGCGTCGGTTCGGCGATTCCGACGCCGGGCTCGGTGGACGGACGACGGAAACGTTCGTGTACGAGACGGACGAAGCGGATGTCCCGGCGATCGCGATTGAGGTCGCAAGCGAGACCGACAGCGACACTGCGACCGTGTCTGTCAACGAGTCTGACTCGGAGCCGACCGACCAGTTCGTTGTCGAGAGCGTCCAGGGCCCGAACACGATCAGCCAGGCACAGGCGTTCTCCGCGTCAGCGACGATCACGAATCCCGGACCGAACGCCTCGACGGAGCCGGTCGTGTTCGGGATCGATACCGATCGAGACGGTGATATCGAGACCGTCGAGACACGAAATCTGACGCTGGATAGTGGTGGGACCACGACGGTTGGGTTCCTCGCGCCATCGTCGCTTCAGCCAGGAGGCTACGTGTACGGCATCCGGACCGCGAGCGACCAAACCGAACGGAGCCTCGACGTCGTCGCAGAGGAGTTCAAAACGGGACTCTCGACCGGGGATCCGCACCTCGTCACGTTCGACGGGGTCGCGTACGACTTCATGGCGGCCGGTGAGTACGTGCTCGCACACGAGCCGAACGGGTCGCTCGAAATCCAGGCCAGACAAGAGCCCGTCAGCAGGAGCGACTCAGTCACGATCAACACAGCTCTCGCGGCCACCCTCGACGGTCACACGGTGACGATCGACGCAGCCGACGCCACGCCCGTCCATATCGACGGCACACCCACCGAACTCGGAGATTCCGAGCAGGTCGCTGTCGGAAACGGCACCGTCAAACGAAGTGGAAACACCTATACGGTCGTCTCTCCGGGGGCTGACAACGAGCCGGGTCCGACCGACGAACACATCTCGGCCGACCTGATCGGCAACCGACTCGACATCGCGGTCAACCTCGATCCCGACCGCGAGAAACGGGTCGAAGGTCTGCTCGGGAACGTCGACGGGAACTCCTCGAACGACCTCGCGTTCGCGAACGGCACGGTCGTGTCGGGATCGCCGGGCGCCGAAACGCTGTACGGCAGCTTCCGAGACAGTTGGCGCGTCACGAACGACACGACGGTGTTCGCCTACGAGAGCGGGAACGGACCGGAAACGTACTACGATCCGCTCGTTCCGGCCGATATCGTGACGCTGAGCGACATCGATCCGGCCACGCGTGCGGAAGCAGAACAGCTCGCCGAAGAAGTCGGGCTGGAGCCTGGAACCGTCGCGTACCGGAACGCGATCATCGACTACGCGCTCACCGGCGACGAGAGTTACCTCGCCTCGGCACAACAGCAGGACGCCAGCACGAACGTCACCCGCAACGAGACGGTCGACGACTCTCCACCGCTGTCGATCGCGATCGACGAGAACGCGTCAGACACGGCCGTCACGACCGGGACGAACGGAACGCTCGTCGCGAACGTGACGAACGACGGAGACCAAGCCGCCCAGCGCAACGTCACGCTCGAACGTGACGGGCGAGCGCTCGCAGAGAGAAACGTCACGCTCTCTGCCAACGAAACCACCCCGGTCACGTTCGAGTACCCCGTCGACGACGCCGACCCCGGAACCGACCGCGAACTCGTCGTCACCGCCGGGGACGCGAGCGACAGTCTGGCGGTCGCGATTCAGCCCGCGACGACGACCCTCCTCGTCGAGGACGTCGTCGCACCGGAGCTCGTCGACGCCGGCGACACGCTCGCCGTCGACGCGACCGTGCACAACGACGGCGAGGCGGCCGGAACTCAACCGGTCGAGCTCCGGGTCGGCGGCGAGACCCTCGACACGGCGAACGTCACGCTCGAACCGGGCACGTCGCGGAACGTCACGCTGTCTGCGACGGTGAACGCGACGGCAATCCGGACCACGACCGTCGCGGTCGCGAGCGTCAACGACACGGCGCGGACCGTGACGGCCGTGTCGGCCGATCCGCCGACCTCGGACGAGCTGGCCGTCGAGTTCGCGGTGCCGAACGACGGTGAGGCGCACGCGGTCGGGATTCCGACCGAGCTCGAAGGGACGCTGGCGGACGTGGTCGATCCCAAGGCGCAGGGAGCTGTCGTGTACCAATTCAAGAACGGAGAGAACGCGAGCTGGACGCCGGTCTTCGGGGACTTCGAGGAGGTCGAACTCGACACGCTGGACGCGATCCTCATCGTCACCGAGGGCGGCGAGACCCAGCCAAAGCAGATCGCGGTCCGCCTCCCGGCCGCGGAGCGGCCGAACACCGCGGTTCCGTCGACACGGTCGCTCGAAGAGGGGTACAACTTCGTTGCGCCGCCCGTGTACGGCGAGGCACGGGCGGTGTTCGACCTCGACGGCGTGCACCTCGTCCTTGACCGGTTCGACGACCCGACACCGGTAAGCAACGACATCCGTCAGGCCGACGAGTTCGACAACGTGTTGTTGACGGGGAGCAGTTCGCCGGAGGCCGTCTCGCCGTTCACGGGCTATTACGTCTTCGCCGAGAGCGAGACCACGCTCCCCAGTGTCGTCGGCGGCGTGTCAACACGCGATGACCTCCTCGGCCAACTCAGAGTTGATCGATCGCTCGAGACCCACGTAACCCCGTTGCAGGTCACGAACGTGACGAGCAACGCCACCGGGAACGAAACGGTCGGTAACCAGACCGTCCAAGAATCCGTTACCAACGGAACCAACGAAACCACGGTCGAAAACGGAACTATCGAGAACCCCGCCGGAAACGAGCCGGCGAACGAGACCGACGGGGCCAACGAAACCTCGGTTGAGAACGGAACGGTCGACGAGACGCCAGAGGACGACGCCTCTGGGACGAACGGAACAGATGAGGTGACTAACGGGACGGACGAGGTGACCAACGAAACCGAACAACCGACTGACGACACGACCCACTCGACCGACGGACCCAACCAGTCGGCCGGTGACGCCGACGACGCGAGCCCGGATGCGAACGAAACGACCGAGGGGACCACCGCAGACGACGCGCCCGCGACCGGCGAAACCGAGGACAGTAAAACCGCGGACGATACCGACGGAAATCGGTCGGAGACGGAAGCCGACGCAAGCGACGACGAGATAGAAACGAGTAGCGACCCCGGCGGTGAAGACACTGTGGACGCGACCGAGACGGAGGAAAGCGGATCTGATGACGGGGTGAGTCCCGACACGGAAGACGAGAGTGACGATACCGACGGCACGGACACGAACGCGACTGCGACGCTCGGCTCGGCCGCGATCGAGGTGACGGTAACGCGGACAGACCGCACGACGAACGCAAGAGCGACTCCTGCGTCGATCACCGTTGAAACAGCGACGAGCGGACCGGAGGGAGCGGATGCGTAGCGGGCGAGGCACGAGAGAGCGGTCGCACGATGCGTGGCTGTCGGCCTGCGCCATCCACCGGATCGGTACGGCTGCGCTGGTCGGGCTCGTCCTCTGTGCGGCGCTGACGGCTGGCGTGGCTGCGCCCGTTGCGGCCGACAGCCACGATGGACCGACGCCCCCGCCCGCGCCTACTACGGCGAGGTCACGATCGACGGTGAACCCGCACCGACGGGCGTCGAAATCGAAGTCGAGATGGGCGGCGAGGTTCGCGATTCGATCACTGTCGAAGAGCCTGGACGATACGGCGAAGAGACGGCCAGCGGTGAGAAACTCATCGTGGAAGGTGAGTCGGACGACGTCGGAACACCCGTCCGGTTTTACGTCACCACGACCGACGGAGAGCGGTTGGCGGTCAACGCGACCGACCCGGACGACGTCACGTGGGCGTCCGGGGAACTCGAACGGGTCGACCTCACGGTCAGGACGGCACGGCCCGCCGCGTTCGATCTCTTGGAAGTCGATCTCGGATCTGAAACGGTCACCGAAGGCGGCGCCGTCGACCTGAGCGCGACCGTCACCAACGCCGGAGGGTTGTCAGGTGAGCAGACGGTGGCGTTCGTCCTCGACGACCGAGAACTCTCCAGTGAGACCGTCGCGCTCGATCCCGGCGAGAGCCGCTCGGTCGCGTTCGAGAACGTCACCGTCGACCGCGACCCGGGAAGCTACGGGTACGCGATCCAGACCGAAAACGAGACGCGAACCGGCGAGTTGACCGTCGAGGCGCCCGCCGAACCCGCGTCCTTCGAGATCACGACGGTCGATCCCACCGAGCTCACGGTCGTGCGGGGCGCTCGAACCGCCGTCAACGCGACGGTCACCACCGCGGAGAACGTCTCCGGCGAGCAGACCGTGCAGTTCGTCGTCGACGACCGGGTGGTCGACGAGCGGGTCGTCGACCTCGCGGCCACCGAGACGCAGACCGTCACCCTCGAGAACGCCAGTCTCGACCTCGCGCCGGACAGCTACGAGTACGCGGTCCAGACCGAAAACGAGACGCGGACCGGCACGCTGACGGTCACGGCCCCGACGGAGCCGTCGGTCGTGGAGGTGACAGACCTCACACCGGCGTCGCCCACGGTCGACGAGGGCGGATCGATCGCCGCCGAGGCGACCGTCGAGAACACCGGCGACCAGCCCGCCGAGCAGACGGTCGAGCTCCGCGTGGGATCGACGGCGGTCGACACCGAGGCGGTCGCCCTCGCCCCCGACGCGTCGCGCGACCTCTCCTTCGAGGCGCAGTCGATCGAGGTCGGCCCGGGAAGCTACACGTACGGCGTGTTCAGCGGAGACGATTCCGAGACGGGGACGCTCACGGTCGAGGAGTCCTCGGATTCGGATCCCGGCGACGGTGGCGACGGGGGGAGCGACGACGACCCCGAGACGGATCCGGCCGTGTTCCAGGTGACCGACCTCAATCCGGCGACGCTGGAGGCCGGGCGAGGCGAGGCGGTGACGATCGCGGCGACGGTCGAGAACACCGGCGACGAGTCGGCCAGCCGGAACGTCACGCTCGACGTCGGTGACGGTCAGATCGTCGAGCGGCGGAACGTCACTCTCGCTGGCGGCGAGGCGGCGACCGTCGAGTTCGCGGACGTCGACACCACCGGACTCGGATCCGGCGAGACGACGTACGCCGTCAGCACGGAGAACGACGAGCGCACCGGGACGCTGACGGTACTGGTCGAGGAGGAGGCACCCGGGTTTACCTTTCTGACCACGCTGCTCGCGGCGGTCGCCGCGGCCGCGCTCTTGGCCCGTCGGAGCCGCGGCGGCTGAGACGGCCCGATCCCTCGGTCCGGTCGGCGGTAGTCTCAAACTACGACTCACCAGCGGTCGTACGGACAGACGGCAGTTCCTCGCCGGGGGCGGGACGTTCCCGGCCGAGAACCGTACCCTCACCGTCGACGAGGAGATATCCAGCGCGATCCCGGTGTCGATCAACCTCGACCTGCTTCTAGTCGAGCACGAGGGGCGCCTGAACGCGCTCGTCTGCGGGATCGGGTGAACTCTGGCGGCGGGCGGCCGCTCCGTCGCGACAGCCCGCCGTATCGACGTGACAGATCGCCGAACCGCCGCCTCGCTGTAGCGACTCCCCGCCTCACTGGAGGAGTTCGTTCGCGGAGGCGAGCCCCGCTACTCGTTGACGACCCGACGATCCAACTGAAGACGCTGAAATCGATTCCCGGTACGGGCCGGTCACGGGAACTGTCGTCCTCGCGTTCTACGACCCTGAGAACTACGGAATAGGCGACCGATACATCCTCGACCAATTCTTCGGGGAAGATCGAGTTATGCGCGTCACAGACTACCCGGACATCCTCAAAGAACTCCGTGACCGCAATCCCGGCGACTTCGACCTTCGAACCGTCGAGAAGGCCTACTATCAGAGATACCGCGTCGAGAACGACGTTGGAGACTGGTAAACCCGTAGACGGCGTAGCGACCGGGTCTTCGTGAAGAGCGTGCTCCGTGAGGGAACCCGGCAGAACACGGAGCGTCAGAGAGCGCAATCTCGCGCCTCTCAGCGCAAGTCTACGGTCACGGCTGACCGTGGGAGCACAGGCCCGCTTCAGCGGTGCATACAGGTGCGTCACGACGACCGACGCACACAGTTACTGGCCGACCACGAGTTATACATATGAAATATATACTAAGTCGTTTATACCGCGTTCGTGAAGTACGCGCGGTCGGCGTAGCCACAGTCGGCGACCAGCCGACGGATCCGGCGGCCCGAGTGCCGCGAGGTGTACGCCCGACCGGTGCGGTTGCCGCCGCGCCACCGCTCGGCGTCCGGGTCGCTCGCGGCCGGCGCCTCGCCGA
>NZ_WPCE01000045.1 GCF_009742825.1 Halorubrum sp. CBA1125 | reverse complement strand
CGACGACGTGCTCGTCGTCGGTGAAATCGAGGTCGTCGGGATCGGCCGGCGGTGCGTCGTGGTCACTCATGGCGTAGCCGTGGTGACGCGAGAAAATAGGTGTTCCGGGCGGCGGGATCCGCCGGGGACGTGGTCAGGGCTGTGCGAGGCTCGTTAGAGCCGGACCGCTTCGCCGTTCTCGCTGAAGAGGTCGGGCGCGGTCAGTTCGATCTGGGTCGTCGCGCCTGCCGGCGAGACGATGTCGAGCGTCGCGTCGTCGCTCTCACCGAAGGCCGACTCGTCGGCGAACGCCCCCGAGGACGGGTTCACCAGGATCGTGTACTGGTTCTGATCGTCAAGGACGGGATCCGACATGAAGGCGCCGTCGGAGCCGACCGCGAACTCACCGGGGTTGAGGTTCTCGACGGACGCGACATCGAGGGGCGCAGCGACAGTGACAGACGCCCCGGTGTTCACGTCGGTTCCGTCACTTTCCTCGGTAGTGATCGCTAGAGTGTCGCCCTCAGACGTGTCGAGAGCCGAGATATCCGCCGTAAACTCGGAATCCTTCTCGAAGTCGTCGCCGGCCGACAGGATCACCGTTTCGCCGTTAGCTTCGTTCGTAATGTTGATCTGGGCGTATCCGCTCCCGTCACCACTGTCGTCGGGGCCAGCGTACACCAGAACGTCGGTCTCGTCAACACGGATGGTTCCCTGAAGTTCCGACGTGTTTGCGGAAGCAGTCGAGACCGAACGAGTGACGTCGGTCACAGTGACACTCGTAGCGGAGGACTGAACAGTATCGGAGCCGTCGACAAGTTCCGGCGTCAGAGTCGGAGTACCACTGAGATCGAGTTCCGAAACGTCGATCGTGTTGATCTCGCCCGCATCGACGCTCTCGATGGGAACAGAGATGGATTCTCCGCCGTCCGAGGAGACGTTCAGGTGTTCAATCGAATCGGAGATGTCTTCACTCACGCCGACCTGAACCGTCTCGGCATCGCTGGTCACGGGGCGCTGGATAGAGACGTTGTCCGAATCGTCCGGCACGATCACGTCGTACGCGGCGTCGGTGAATACGAGATTCTCCTGTCCCCCCGGCCCGACAGCCTGGATCGTCGTGTCGGTCAGGTCGATGTCGTCGGCGCCGGGAGCGCCGGTGGTCGTCACGCGGATTTCCTCCAGCGTCGAGGTGTCACCGCTGACGATGCCGACGGAACTCGTCACTTCGATCCGTTCGGACACAAGGTCCGTACTCTCTTCGCCGGTCGATTCTGCCTGCGACTGGAGGAACCCAGCCGTGTTGATCAGGACGCCTGCGGCGATCGCCGCCACCAGCACCATCGCGATGAACACGATGAGCGTGCCAATACCGACCTGACCGCGATCGTCGTTAGTTATAAACTCGAACATTGTTACAGCCTCACCGAATCGCCGTCATCGCCGACCAGCGTGGTCGGGACGCGGATCTCGGTCGTAGTCGATGCACCGGATGCAGTCGTGAACGTCACCGTGAGGGAGTCGCCCTCGGTGAGCGCGTATCCGTCTTCATTCTCAAACGCGTCCGATTCGAGGTCAACTGTGACCTCGGCGCGGTCGCTATTGTCTGTCAGAACGTTGTCGTTTGCCGAGCCAGTGAAGATCTCGTTTGTCGCTGGCGGATCTTCGTCAAGCTGGAACGTTTCCTGACCAGATGTGCCAACAAGTTCCACCGACACCTCGTCGAGGTCGATGTTGTCCGCGCCGGGCGCCGACGCGACGACGAACTCAAGGGAACCGATGCCTCGCTCACTGGTGTTTGCGACGTTGTCGGAGATGTCGCCCGACTGGCTCACGATCTGCAGGCGCTCACTCACCTGACTCGTACTCTCTTCGCCCGTTGCCTCCGCCTGCGTCTGGAGGAACCCGGCGGTGTTGATCAGCACGCCGGCGGCGATCGCCGCCACCAGTACCATCGCGATGAACACGATGAGGGTACCGATCCCCACTTGCCCGCGCTCTTCTTCGTCCAGTATGGTTTCGAACATTGTGTGTTGTGTCGGCCCCCGGCCTTTCCGGCGGGCGTTATCGTGAGGGAGCGGGAAATCCATCTTAAAGACTCCGAGCAAATTATTCGAATTGATAAAACGGTGCAGTCTTGCGATTTTTGATATTCTTTCCAGCATTTAGTTTCGGGAAGTATCTACGACATCGCCGCGTGATTCTCTCGTCTGAGAACGGTGGCGACGAATAGCGACGACCAATTGCGGCGGCGAATTGCGGCCACGGTCCGCAGGGTGTCGAGTGCGCGATACCGCTCGTCGTGAAGCGTCCGGGAGCGGGGAGCGGGGAACGGCGGACGCCCCGCAGAACCCCGGGGCGGGACGACCGTCGATCGGGAGACGGGCGCTGCTACCGGTTGTCGACGTCTTGGATTCGCGCGAGCTCCGACTCGGGAATGACGAGCTCCTGTGTCCCGGGCTCGTAGACGACGAGGCTGCCCGCGAGAAGCGCCATCGACGCCGCGAGCAGGCCGGTGTTGACGAGCAGGAGCGACTGCGGGTTCGCGAAGCCGGTTCTGAACGCCGCGACGGGGGTCGCCACCGCGGCGACGACGACCAGCGCGAACCCGACCGCGAGGTACGCCATCGCCGTGCGACCCGACGACCGGTACGCCGACAGCGCGAACGCCAGCAGGGTCGCGCTCGCGCCGGCCAGCACGGTGGTCGTCACGAGATACAGACCCTCGATGAGCTCCATACGCGGCGTGCTCGGAGTCCGGTAATAAACCCACCGCGGCGGGTATCAGGGCCGATAACACCGGCGTCGACGAGGGGCTCGTTCGGCGTCGGCAGAGAACGAATTGCGGCGTCGAGATCCGAGTAGACGAACTGACGCGGGAGTTCGAGAGGGTCTGTCGGCGAAGTGTTCGTATCGGTATCCTTTTACCTCCCAAAAATCAACAGCGATAACGAGAATGGCGGGGGACGACCTGATCACGGTGCTCGGCAACAAGTACAACACCGACATCCTGACGGCAGCGGGGGAGGCGAAATCGGCACAGGATCTCAGCGAGGAGCTCGACGTGCCGATCGCGACGTGTTATCGCCGGATCAACGAGCTCGAGGAGGCGGACCTCCTCGAGCTCCACGACCGCCCGCTCTCGGACGAGCACCGCCGGGTGAAGGTGTACCGCCGGAAGGTCGACGGCGTCGAGGTCGACTTCCGCGACGGGCTCACGGTCGAGGTGGAAGAGCGTTCCGCGGTGAAGAACCGTCTCGACGACGTCTGGCGGGACCTGTCGTCCGGCCAGTAGCGCGCGGCGACCCGGTCAGGACAGACACCGCCTTCCGGCCGTCCGATCAGAACGACGGCTCGTCCGAGCGCCCCATCATCGAGAACCCGCCGGCCCGCTCGTGGACCGTGATCCCGCCCTCGCCGATCTCCATCGGGAAGATGTCGGTGTCGATGTCCTGTTTCCGCATCTTCGCCACCCACACGTACCGATTGACGCCGGAGTCCGTGGGCGTCTGGATGAAGTAGATGTTCCCGTCGGTGAGGAAGTTCTCGAGCCCGACTTCCGTGTCGGGGAAGACGGCGCCCTGCTCGTTGATGAGCAGCGAGGTGAGCCCGTTCGCCTTGAGGATGTCCGAGAACTTCAACAGGTACGTCCGCTTCTCCTGTTCGGCGTCGAAGAAGAGCTGAAACATCGACAGCGAATCGAGCACCAGCCGGTCGAATTCGCCGTCCTCGACGGTGTCGAGCAGCCGGTCGACCGCCGTCGAGAAGTCGGTCTCGCGCAGCATCTCGCGTTTGTCCAAGATCACGATCTCGCCGTCGTCGACGAGGTCGCCGAAGTCGTCGAAGCCGACCGACTCGGCTGCGTCGCGGATGTCCGCCTCGTCCTCCTCGAAGGAGACGTAGACGCCGCGTTCGCCGTGCTCGGTCGCGCCGTGGTGGAGGTACTGGATCCCGAAGATGCTCTTTCCGGTGCCGGGGTTCCCGGAGACGAGGACCGTCGACCGCTCCGTGATGCCGCCGGTGAGGATCGAGTCGAGTCCCTCGACCCCGGTGGAGACGAGTTCTGACATTCGTCCCCCTCTTGGCGACGGGTGTATATAAAAGACGATCCGACCGGACGAGCGTCTCCCCGGCGACAGTTTTATCTCCCGACACGCCGCGCGTTCGCGTATGTCCGGTGAACCGAACCCCGTCGACGGTGGCGGTGATCGAGAGTGAGCGACGCGTCGGTCCTGGTCGTGGAAGACGAACCCGACATCGCGGCGCTGTACGCCGGATTTCTCGAGGAACAGTACGACGTGAGGGTCGCCGAGACCGCCGCCGAGGCGGCCGACGTCGTCGACGAGACGATCGACGTCGTGTTGCTCGACCGCCGTCTGCCGGACGGGAGCGGTGACGACGTCCTGGCGCATATCCGCGATCGGGGGTACGACTGCCGGGTCGCGATGGTCACCGCCGTCGAGCCCGACTTCGACATCGTCGACATGGGGTTCGACCTGTACCTCACCAAGCCGGTCGGGCGATCGGAACTCCTGTCGGCGATCGAGACGCTCCTGACGCGCAGCGAGTACGACGACCTCGTCAGGGAGGCCGCCGCGCTGGCGAGCAAGCGGGCGGTCCTCAACGCACAGAAGCCGGCGACACAGCGGCGACAGAGCGCCTCGTACGCGGAGCTCGAAGCGCGGCTCGATGCCCTCGACGCCGACATCGACGACCTCGGCGAGTCGCTGTCGACCGACGACTACCGCGCGATGTTCCGCGACCTCGGCGAGGCCTGACCGCGTCGACCGCCGGGTCGTTCGTCCTCAGGAGAGCTGCTCGCCGACCAGCTCGTCGGCCGCCGCGAGGAACGCGTCCCGCTCGTCGATGGGGATCGTCGCGCCCGCGGCGACGTCGTGACCGCCGCCCTCGCCGCCGACGGCGCTGCTCGCCTCGCGCATCACCGCGGAGAGGTCGAGTCCCCGCCGCACGAGCGCTCGCGAGCCCCGCGAGGACACCTTCAGCTCGGTGTCGCGCTCCTCGGCGAAGGCGATCACGGGCTTCGACCGGTCGACCGCCGGCGAGCCGACCGCCATCCCCGCGACGATACCGACGATCGTCTCGCGGATCCGCGAGCCCGCGTCGAACCACTGGAGGTGGTCCTCGTGGGTGACGCCTTCCGTCTTGACCCACTGGAGCCCCTCGGAGAGTTCCGGCGATGGGTCCGGAGGAGCCGCCGCGCCTCCGCGAGCGCGTCGCCGCGGTCGCCGAGACACACGGCGAGCCCGACGTCGGCACGGTCGTACCGGGCGGTCGCGTTGAGCAGCGTCGAGAACTCGCTCACGTCGCGCAGCTCGGTGCCCGACGCCTCGTCGACGAGCGTGTAGGCGGTCCCGACGAGCGCATCGACCCGATCGGCGGGAACGCCGGACGAGACGGCACGACGCATCAGCGCCGACGCGACCGTCTGCCGCTCGTCGCCGTCGAGGTCGACCCAACGCCGCCACTCGCCGTCGCGCTTCGCGTCGACGTCGAGGTCGGACAGGAAGGCGACGGCGCCGGCCTCGTCGTTCGAGATCCCGGGAATGCGAACGTCGGAGGCGTACTCCAGCAGCTTCGGGAGCGGACGGGTCTGTCGCCCGTAGAGGTCCAGGTCGGTTCGGGCCTCGATCACCCCGGCGTCGACGCCGTCGGCGACGATCGCCTCGTTGGCGCCGACGAGCTCGCCGTCGGCGTCCTGCATGTCGCCGACCGCGCCGACGACCGCGAGCGCGGCGAGGTCGCGGTTGTCGCCGTCCGGTCCCTCGAGCGCCCGAGCGAGGACGTAGCTCGCGCCCGCGCCCGACAGCTCGCTCGCGCCGTCGATCCCCTCGAGCAGCGGATTGAGGTGGAACTCAGTGTCCGCCGCCGCCGGCTGGTGGTGGTCGGCGATCACCGGCACGAAGTCGCCCGCGGCCTCGTGGGCCGCGACCACGTCGAGCTGTCCGGACCCGAAGTCAGTGAAGAGGACCACGTCGAACTCCCGGGCCGCGATCCCGGCGATCGACGCGGCGTCGAGCTGCTTCTCGAAGACGACCTCGTGGTCGATGCCCGCCCGCGCGAGCGCCGTCGAAGCGATCCCGGCGCTGGTGAGTCCGTCGGCGTCGATGTGCGAGGCCAGGAGCACGCGGTCCGCCGCCCGGAGGCGAGCGGCGCAGGCGCTCGCGCGTTCTGCGAGGGCCGGCACGGGAGAGTCGGCGGCTGCCATCACCGTTCGTTGGCTCGCGATCGGGGATAAACTCACGCTTCGGCCGGCGGTCGGGCACGCCGCCGATCCGGACGTCGCCGCCCCGCGGACGCTTCTCGACCGAGGCATCACTTGCCGTAACTCTCAGTTATAGACGTATAGAGATATATGCACTACGCACATGACACGTGGGTTCAACACCCGGAGTCTCCACGCCGGCGCCGAGCCCGACCCGGAGACCGGGTCGCGGGCGGTCCCGATCCACCAGACGACCTCGTACGTCTTCGACGACGCGGACACCGCGGCCGAGATGTACGCGCTCCGGGCGGAGGGCGACGTCTACTCCCGCATCTCCAACCCGACGGTGAGCGTCCTCGAAGACCGGATCGCGAACCTGTCGGGCGGCACGGGGGCCGTCGCGACCGGATCGGGGATGGCGGCGTTCGACGCGGTCACGACCGTGCTCGCGAGCGCGGGCGACAACGTCGTCGCCAGCTCCGAGATGTACGGCGGCACGGCGACGTACCTCTCCAGCATCGCGAGCCGGCGCGGGATCGAGACTCGCCTCGTCGACACCCTCGATTACGAGGCGTACGAGGAGAGGATCGACGAGGACACCGCGTTCGTTCACGTCGAGACGGTCGCGAACCCCTCGCTCGTCGTCCCGGACTTCGAGCGGATCGCCGGCGTCGCCCACGACCACGCGGTCCCGCTCGTGGTCGACAACACGTTCGCGAGCCCGTACTGCTGTCGGCCGTTCGAGCACGGCGCCGACGTCGTCTGGGAGTCGACGACGAAGTGGATCACCGGCAACGGGACGACCGTCGGCGGCGTCGTCGTCGACGGCGGCCAGTTCCCGTGGGACCACCCGGACGCCGACTACGACGAACTCGACGGGCAGTCTCCCGCCTTCCCGATCGACTTCGTCGAGCGGTTCGGCGACGCCGCGTTCGCCAACGTCGTCCGCCAGCGCGCGGTCCGGACCACCGGCGGACAGCAGTCCCCGTTCGACGCGTGGCAGACGCTCCAGGGGCTCAACACGCTCCCGCTCCGGATGGACCGCCACTGCGAGAACGCGCGGGCGGTCGCCGAGTTTCTCCGCGACGACGAGCGGGTCGACTGGGTGACGTATCCGGGGTTCGACGACCACCCGAGCCACGACAACGCCGAGCGGTACCTCGACGGCTACGGCGGGATGGTCACGTTCGGCGTAGAGGGCGGCTACGCGGCCGCGAAGGCGCTGTGTGAGTCCGTGGATCTGACGAGCTTCCTCGCGAACGTCGGCGACGCGAAGACGCTCGTCATCCACCCGGCCTCAACGACGCACGCGCAGATGGACGAGACGCAACAGCGGCTGGCCGGCGTCTTCCCGAACATGCTCCGGCTCTCGGTCGGGATCGAGGACCCCGACGACGTGATCGCCGACCTCGACGCGGGGCTCTCGGCCGGCGACCGCGCGGCGAACGGAACGGGGGGGTGAGACATGAGCGCCACGCCGACCGACCACGGCGTCGTCTCCCTCGGCGAGTTCACCTTCGCGTGCGGCAGATCGGTGCCCGACCTGGAGGTCGCCTACGAGACCCACGGCGAGTTCGACGGCGACAACGTCGTGCTGATCTGTCACGCGCTCACCGGCAGCCAGAACGTCGCCCGGTCGCCGTCGCCGGAGCAGGACGCGGGGCAGGCCGGCCAGGCCCGCGCGTGGTGGGACGACATCGTCGGCCCGGGCAAGGCGATAGACACCACGGAGTACTACGTCGTCTGCGCGAACATCCCCGGGTCCTGTTACGGCACCACCGGGCCGGCGAGCGAGCGCCCCGCCGACCTCGACCTGCCGGACGCGCCCGACCACGACCGGTGGGGGACCGCGTTCCCGCCGGTGCAGGTCGAAGACTGGACGCGCGCGCAGCGCCAGCTGCTCGACCACCTCGGCGTGGGGCGGCTCCACGCGGTCGTCGGCGGCAGCGTCGGCGGGATGAACGTCCTCGATTGGGCGAAGCAGTACCCCGACGACGTCGACCGGATCGTCCCCATCGCGACCGCAGGGCGCCTCGACGCACAGTGTCTCGCGCTCGACGCGATCGCGCGACGGGCGATCCGGGCAGACCCGAACTGGAACGGCGGCGACTACTACGGCGAGGACCGCCCCTCGCCGGACGACGGGCTCGCGCTGGCCCGGCAGATCGGGCACGTGATGTACCTCTCGAAGGGGTCGATGGAGCGGAAGTTCGGTCGCCGCTCCGCGGGTCGCGACTCGCTGACCCGCGAGGAGGGCGACCTGGGGCTGCCGCCGGAGCCGACGGCGGGCTTCTTCCCGTACCGCGAGGTGGAGTCGTACCTCGACTACCAGGCGGAGGGGTTCAGCGAACGGTTCGACGCGAACAGTTACCTCTACCTCACGCGCGCGATGGACGAGTACGACCTCGCGGCCGGCCACGGCAGCGACGCCGACGCGGTCGCCGCCTTCGAGGGCGAGACGCTGGTGATGAGCTTCACCGCCGACTGGCACTTCACGGTGGAACAGGCCGCCTCGCTCGCGGCGGCCTTCCGCGAGGGCGACATCCCCGTCGCCCACCACGTGATCGAGTCCGACCACGGCCACGACGCGTTCCTCGTGGAGCCGGAACACGTCGGGCCGCCGCTGTCAGACTTCCTCGCGGACGGGGTCGAGGGGCGCGCGGTCGACGACTGGAGCGGAGACGAGCCGGCGTGCGAGGAGTCCGACCAGGGCCCGGATCACGCCCCCGTCCACTCCAGCCTGTTCAAGGGGTGAGCGGCGGCGCGCGGTCACACGAGCGGGCCGAAGGCCCGGGAGTGTCGCGCGCGAGGGAGCAACGGCCGCGCCGCCGAGCGGTTCCGGCGGCGCGGCCGATGCGAGGTTGGGGAGGTGTGAGGTGCTGTGCGGATCGGAACTGTGCGGGGCGGGACACACAGGGCAGCCGCGAGGACTTGTGACGAACTCGAGCGACCGGGGCGTCCGGGGTCGGCACAAACGCATCGAACTCCCACGTACCGCCGCCGACTTCCCTCTCAGTCCCGGTCGCCGACGACCCACTTGTGCGAGTAGCTCTCCCCGCAGGTACAGTGAGCGTACGCGTGGACCACGTCGCCCTCGGCGTAGAGACCTCCCACGTCCGGGTTCTCCCCCTCCGCGAACGCGAACACGAACCGGACCTCGTGGTCGACGTCGTCCGCGTCGGGCGTCTCGTCGACATCCGCCGTGTCGAGCGGCTCGGCGACGTCGTCCGCGAACGGACACCGCCCGCCGTCGAGGGTTCGGTCGATCCGCCCCTGGTTCCCCATCGCTTCCTTCGCGAACTCCATCGCGCCCATGCCCGTACCGGCCTCGAAGGCCGACCGCCCCGTCTCGCCGTCGAGGATCAGCCGGACGCCGCCGTCGGTCTCGGTGCCGACCTCCCGGAGCCGGGAGTCGTCGTCGAGGTACGCGTCGCTCAGGTAGAAGACGACGTCGTCGAGCCGCTCGCCGGCGAGGAACTCGTCGAGGTTGCTCATGACGGACGGAGGCGCGTGAGCGGTAAAAGACGTGCGAGTCGGGCTCGCTGCGAGGGGTGCGTCCGGTCCCTGCGATGCCGACGCGGCCGAAATCGGGGTAAGTGTTAAGACGTGTCACCGTGATCCGACGCGTGATGAGCGCGCAAACCCCGTCCGGAGACCGGCTCGTCGAGTGGGCACAGCTGATCGACGAGGAGGTCCCGGAGGACGTCCACGAAGACCGGCTGGGAGAGCGGTGACGCCCTCGGCGTGAGGGGCCACCTCGACCGCGCCGTCCACAGATACCACTTTCGCCGCGCTTCGCGAAGCCTTTAGGCCGGTGACGGCCAAGAGCCGCCGATGGCGACCGAGGCCGCCGAGATCGACCGACCGCTACTCGTCGACGACGTCTTAGAGCGTCGCCGGTACCAGCTCCGGCTCGCGGCGTCGGCGGCCGACGCGCACACGCTCGTCTGTCTCCCGACCGGCCTCGGCAAGACCACCGTCAGCCTGTTCGTCACCGCCGAGCGGCTCCACGAGGCGGGCGGAAAGGCGCTGTTTCTCGCCCCCACCAAGCCGCTCGTCCAGCAACACGCCGACTTCTACCGCGAGGCGCTGGCGATTCCGGACGAGGAGATCGTGGTGTTCACCGGCGACGTGAAGCCCGACGACCGGGCCGCAGTCTGGGACGACGCGCGGGTGGTGATCGCGACCCCGCAGGTCGTCGAGAACGACCTCGTCGGCAACCGGGTCTCCCTGCGGGACGTCACCCACTGCACCTTCGACGAGTGCCACCGCGCGACCGGCGACTACGCGTACGTCTACATCGCGGAACGGTACCACGCCGACGCGGCCGACCCGCTCGTCACCGGGATGTCGGCCTCGCCCGGCGGCGACACCGAGGAGATCGAGACGGTCTGTGAGAACCTCGGGCTCGCGAACGTCGAGGTGATGACCGAGGCGGACGCCGACGTCGACGAGTACACCCACGACACCGACGTGCGCTGGGAGCAGGTCACCCTCCCCGACGAGGTGCTCGCTATCCGGGACGCCCTGAACGAGGTGATCGCGGACCGCTTAGAGAAGCTGAAGCAGCTCGGCGTGACGAACTCGACGAACCCCGACCTCTCCCAGCGCGACCTCAACGAGATGCGCGGGAAGCTGAAGGAGATGATGGACAACGACCAGTCGGAGGGGTACAAGGGAATGTCCACCCACGCGGAGGTGATGAAGCTCCGCCGCGCCGTCGAACTCGTCGAGACCCAGTCGGTGGAGTCGGTCCGGCGCTACTTCGAACGCCAGCGGGAGGCGGCCCGCTCGTCGGGCGCCTCGAAGGCGAGCCAGCGGATGGTCGCGGACCCCAAGGTACGGGAGGCGATGCGGAAGGCGGAGTCGTTCGACGGGCTCCACCCGAAGTTCTCGAAGGCCCGGATCCTGCTCGCGGAGACGCTCGGGATCAACGAGGGGGAACGGGCGATCCTCTTCACCGAGTCCAGAGACACCGCCGAGGCGCTCGTGGAGTTCCTCTCCGCCAGCTTCGACGTGCGGAAGTTCGTCGGCCAGGGCGACAAGGAGGGCTCCGACGGGATGAGCCAGAAACAGCAGCAAGAGACGCTCGACGAGTTCAAGGACGGCGAGTTCGAGGTGCTCGTCTCCACGAGCGTCGCCGAGGAGGGGCTCGACGTCCCCGAGGTCGACCTCGTCTGTTTCTACGAGCCAGTCCCCACCGCGATCCGATCGATCCAGCGCAAGGGTCGGACCGGCCGGCAGGCCGAGGGGCAGGTCGTCGTGCTGATGGCCGAGGACACCCGCGACGAGGCGTTCTTCTGGATCTCGCGGCGGCGCGAGAAGAAGATGGCCGAACAGCTCGCCGAGCTGAAGGCCGCCACCGACGACATCGAGGAGTCGGTCGGCGCCGGCGGCCAGGCCGGGCTCGACGCGTTCGCCGGGAGCGAGCGCGACGCCGAATCGGCCGCAATCGACGGCGGCGGGGGGGACGAAGAGGACGACGACAGCGAGAGCGACGGTGACGATCCCGACAGCGATGCCGTCGGCGACACCGCCACCGGCGACACCGCCGCCAGCGACGATCCCGGCCTCACCGACTTCGCCGCCGAGGCGCGAAAGGGAGGGGACGGCGACAGCGACGACGGGAGCGAGGCCGACGCAGACACGGAGGCCACCGCCGACACCGACGACGCCGTCGTCGCCACGGCCGGCGTCGAAGAGGGCGTGGAGATCGTCGTCGACCAGCGCGAACTCGACTCGTCGATCGCGAAGGACCTCTCGACGCGAGACGGGCTCGTCACCCGGCTGGAGACGCTCGCGGTCAGCGACTACGTCCTCTCGGACCGCGTCGCCGTCGAGCGGAAGGCGGCCGCCGACTTCGTGGACTCGATGCTCGACGCCGACCGGTCGCTGTTCGAGCAGGTCGGCGAGCTCTCGCGGGCGTACGCCCGGCCCGTGCTGGTCGTCGAGGGGGCGAACCTCTACGGCCAGCGCGACATCGACCCCAACGCGATCCGGGGCGCGCTCGCGTCGCTCGCCGTCGATTTCGACGTGAGCGTCCTGCGAACCGAAGACGAGGCCGACACGACGGAACTGCTCGCGACGATCGCCCGCCGCGAGCAGGAGACGCGCGACCGCGAGGTGAGCGTCCACGGCGAGAAGACCACGAAGACCCGCGCGGAACAGCAGGAGTACGTCGTCTCCTCCATCGCCGACATCGGCCCCGTCACCGCCCGCTCGCTCTTGGAGCACTTCGGCACCGTCGAGGCGGTGATGACGGCGCGCGAAGACGACCTCCTGGAGGTCGACGGCGTCGGGCAGGTGACCGCCGAGCGGATCCGCGAGGTCGTCGGGTCGGAGTACGAGTGAGACGCGACGGGGAAAACGATATTGTATACGGAGACGTATACGAACCCACATGAGCAAGAGTATCCGCGTCGACGAGGAGACCCACGCCGCGCTCGCGTCGTTGAAGGGCGAGGACGAAACCTTCGACGACCTGTTGACGCGGTTGCTCCGCGAGCGCCGCGAGGAGATTCGGTCCGGAGCCGGCCTCTGGGCGGGGAGCGACGCGGCCGAGCGCGCACGCGAGAAGCGCCAGGAGATGAAACGCGGGGTCGACTCGCGGTGACCGTATACGACAGCAGCGTCCTCATCGACTACCTCGCGGGGCGATCCCCCGCCGTCGAGTACGTCGAGTCTCACGCCGACGAGCACGCAGTCGCACCGCCGCTCGTGCTGTTCGAGGTCTACCAGGGCGAGGTGTTCAAGACGGGATCGACGAACCTCGACGCGGTCGACGAGGCGCTCGACTGGGTACACGTGATCGACACGTCGGCAGCGGTCGCTCGCGAGGCGGCGGTGCTCCAGGACGCGCTCCGCGACCGGGGAGATCCGCTCGCGGCTCGCGACGCGTTCATCGCCGGAACGGCCCTCACGCTGGACGAACGGCTCGCCGCGTCAGACGTCGACTTCGACGTCGACGGGATCCGTGACGTTCTTGACCTCGATCTCGTCTGACCCACAGATTTCGCCTGGCCCTCCTGATCCGTCCACCGGACTCAGTCGAATCCGCTCACCAGCGTCACCACCCACTGCGCGAGGTCGTACTCGGCGCGCACCTCCACGCGCGTCACCCACTTTACCCACTGGAAGCCGCGGCGATCGGGCGCGACCAGCCGCGCGGGCGCGCCGTGGCCGTGCGAGAGCGGTTCGCCGCCGACGTGGGTGGCGAGCAGCGCGTCTTCGGCCTCCGAAAGCGGGAGGCTCCACCGGTAGCCCGTCACGGAGACGAACCGGACGTAGGCGGGCTCGCGGTCGGCGTCGGCCGCCGTCCCACCGGCCGCATCCAGTAGGTCGCCGACGCGGATCCCGCCCCACTCCTGGATCGTGTACCAGCCACTCGTGCAGTCGAGCAGGGCTTCGGTCTCGTGGCCGGCGGCGAGCTCGTCGGCGGTCAGCTCGACTGGGGCCGCGACGAGCCCGTCCACCCGGAGCCGGTAGGCGTCCCGGCCGATCGGGTCGGGATCGTCGGCGACCCACGACGTGATCGGAAAGGCGGCGTTGCCCTCGCCCTCTCGGGGGTGCGAGCCGGTGAACCGTCGGTCAGCGCCGGCGGTATCGAGCGCGTCGTTGGCCCACCCTTGGAGCCGGTAAGTCGCCGCGCCAGCGGCGAGCAGCGCGGTGTAGCGGATCGCGGTGCGCCGGCGCTCGAAGTCGACTCGGCGGGGAAGCCGGAACCGCGTCGACGCGTGCGCGGCCACGAGCGGGACCAAGGCGAGCCCGAACCCGACGTGGACGGACAGGAACGTCCAGGCGGAGACCCTGACGTCGAGCCCGAACACCCATGCGATCCCCGTAGAGAGCGTCCCGAGCACCGCGACGAGCGTGAGGACCGACAGCGACGTCGACCGCCGCCACACCGTCGGGTCGGTGAGCCGACCCCGGACCCGCGCGAGCTTCCACGCGAGCAGTACGACGATCGCAACGCCGAGCGAGCGGTGGAGCCAGAACAGCGGCCACCCCGCGGGGACGGCCACGGTGAACGAGACGAGGCCGGTGACCGCCTCGGCGACGACGAACGCGAAGAGCGACCAGTCGACCGCGCGCGGCGGCGGCTCCAAGCGGTCGAGCGCGGCGCGGAACCGAGACCGGTCGCCCATAGATCGTGTGACGTGCTACCGAGACAAAACGGTGCGGTCGCGGCGGGGTCGGAGCGTCGGGTTCACAGCTCGTACACCTCGCCGTCGACCGCGAGCGGCGCCGCGAACGCCTCGTCTTCGGGGTAGAAGTGCGCGAGGTGGACGAGCCGCGTCCGGTCGGCGTCGAGGTCGTCCGCGAGCGCGAGCGCCCCCTCGCGGGTCATGTGTTTCGTGCCGAACGTGCGCGGAACGCCGTCGGGTCCCTCGTGCGCCCGCCGAGCGGGTGGTGCTCACAGAGCGACGCGGGGACGATGGCGTCGCGAGCAGGAGGTCGGGGTCGGCGAGCACCTCGCGGGAGCGCTCGGGGACGTCGTAGCTCGTGTCGCCGGTCAGCGACAGTTTCGCGCCGGTTTGGGGGTCCTCGACGACGGTCCCGTAACAGAGCAGCGGGGGGTGATCGACCGGGACGAACCGAACCTCGAACCCGCAGGTCTCGAACGGTTCGAAGGGGTCGCGGCTGTGGACCCCGATCCGATCTTCGAGGTAGTCGTACTTGCGCCGGATCGTCTCGGCGACGCTCTCGTCGGTGGCCGGGTCGGTCTCGCTCGGCGCGTGGACCGGGAGTCCGTCGACGAGCCGGTAGACGTTGCCGAGCCCGTCGAGGTGGTCGAAGTGGATGTGCGTCACGAGCCCGGCGTCGGGGAGCGCGACGTCGGCCTCGAGGAACTGGTGTCGGAAGTCGGGACTGAAGTCGACGAGCAGCGACTCGCCGGTGCGCTCGTTCTCAACGTGGACCGAGAAGCGCGAGCGCGACACCCCCCGTTCCCGCGCCGCCTCGCAGGTGGCGCAGTCGCAACCGACCGTCGGCGTTCCGGTCGTGTCGCCGGTTCCGAGGAGGGTGACTCGCATGGACCGGCTTCCACGGTCCACGGCCTTAGCGTCCGCGGTCGAGCACGAACGGTGGAGAAGCGGGCCGTTCGCGGTGCCCTACGGTTGCCGCACCCGGATCTGGCCGTCGGCGTCGACCGTGACGAACAGGCGGCTACGGACCTCGCGACCGTGGACCGCGTCGCCCGCGCGGTCGCCGATCGTCTTCATCAGGTCCGGCGCGGTCTGGTTCACCTTCACGCCCACCTCGTCGCAGGCGTCGTACACGCGCTTCGGCGCGTCGTAGAGGTCAGTACCCGCCTCGATCTCGACGCGGACCGGCGCCGCGAGCGCCTCCGCGAACGCGACCGTCTCGCGGGCGCGGGCGACGTTGTCCCGCGCACTGGCCTCGACGCTGGAGACGTTGGCGCGTGACGTGCCGAGCCGTTCGGCGATGTCCGACTGGCGGAGCCCCCGCTCGCGGAGCGCGAGCACCTCCGCCTGTCGGCGGGTGAGGACGCTCTCCTCGGCGTCGAATCCCGCCCGATCCAGCAAGTCCGCGGCGTCGACCTCGTCGGGCTCGGGCGGCCCGTCGTCTGCGACCATACCAGTCTGGAGGGACCGCGCGCCCAAAAAAACGGCGGTTTCGCGGGAGGGGCCGACCGGCGATCGATCGAGACCCGATCTGCCCGCGGTGGCGGCGGCGGCTCCGCCGCCGGCCGAGGCTGGGGAGGAGTGAGGCTGGGGAGAAGTGAAACTGGGACGGCATGAGGAAGTGTGAGGGTGAGACGGGATGCCGTGCGAAGCGGGCCAGAAAGCGACCCCGTGCGATCGGCGGCGTCCGGACTGTCCGTGGGGCGGTGTCGCCCCGGGACGCCGTCACTTGCCCCAGAAGTTCTCCCGGCTGCCGAGCCGCTCGCGGTCGGGCCGGTCGCGACGGGCCTCATCCTCGTCGCGTCGGACCCGACATCGGTCTTCTCGCCCTCGTCCGCCTCCTCGTCCGGTTCGTCTGGGAGGCGCTCGACGATCTCCTTCGCGGTCGCGTGGCTCGACTTCACGCGGTGGATCCGCACCTCGCGCGCGCCGGGGGCAAGAGCCCGTCGACGAGGACGATGAAGCCGTCGTCGGTGCGGCCCACGCCGGCCCCGCTCTCGTGGATGTCGTCGACCTCGATGACGACCTCCTCGCCCGGCTGGACCGGCTGTTTTTTCAGCTCGTAGATGGGCATGTCGTAGTGGTTACACCACTCTGCGCCGCCTTTGTTGCCGTAGTGTTGACACCCCATCCCCTGGATCCGTTCGTCGAAGCTGGGGCAGTCGTCGGCGAGTGGACAGTCCGCCATACCGTAGGGGAGACCGGCCGCCGTTGTAAACGTTTTCGACTCCAGAGGGGAAATCGACGAAAACGGCGGCCTCACACCGGCGAACCGGGACGAACGCGGGGATAACCCCGTCGGTCGCCGTCAGGTCACAGGAACTCGCGGACCTCGGAGTACCACATGTCGTGGTGGTCGACGGCGCCGACCGCCTTCGCGACGTCGACCGCGATGGCGTGCCAACACCGCTCGCTCGGGTCCTCGGGGTCGAGGTTGTACGTCGCGTCCGCGCAGGTGCACTCGCCGTCCTCGACGACGTACTCGTCCTCGTGGCCGACGACGACGGTGAAATCGCGGTAGCGCTTCACCCGGCCCTCGCCGACCGCCTCGATCGCGCGGTGGCCCCGGTCGCCGTGTTCGTCGACGACGGCGGCGACGATCGGCCCGGTGAGCTCACCGGCCTCGTCGATCGCGGC
>NZ_WPCE01000236.1 GCF_009742825.1 Halorubrum sp. CBA1125 | reverse complement strand
GTTGTCGTAGCGGACGAGCGTGAGGTCATCGAGGGGTACGCCGTCGACGAGACGGTTACCGCCTACGTCGACCCCTCCAACCCGGGAACGGCGTTTCTCAAACACCAACGGTCGAACGCCCCGCTCGTCGCCGTCGCGATCGGCCTGTTCTTCGTTCTCGCCGGGGGCGCGTCCGCGGTCAAGCAGTTCCGTCGCTGACGGGCACGAACGATCGTTCGAAAAAGACGGCAGACGAGCGCCGCGGGGGTCGACGAGCTAGAAGTAGTCGATCGACTGCGGCAGTTCGAGCTTCATCCCCTTGCGCTCGCGGATCTCCATGATCTTCTCGCGCTGGAGGTTGTCGACGAGCACGCGGAAGCCCGCGTTCTCGGTGTTCCACGAGGCGCGGCCCTCGGTGGCCGAACGGATGTCGGAGGAGAACCCGATCATCTCCTCGACGGGCGCGATGCCCTCGACGACCATCAGGTCGCCCTCCTGGTACATGTCGTCGACGCGGCCGCGGCGGCCCTGGATCTCGCCGGACGCGGCGCCCATGTGCTCCGAGGGCACGTCGATCCGGACGTCCTGGATCGGCTCCAGCAGGCGGACCTCGCCGTCGATCAGCGCGCGGTGGACCGCGTCGCGGACCGCGGGGATGACCTGCGCCGGACCGCGGTGGATGGTGTCCTCGTGGAGCTTCGCGTCGTGCAGGCGGAACAGCGCGCCCTGGACCGGCTCGGCCGCGAGCGGCCCGTCGTCGAGCGCCTCTTGGAGCCCCTCCAAGACGAGCTCCATCGTCTCGTTGAGGTGCTGGATCCCCTTCGTGTCGTCGATGAGGATGTTGGTCCGGTGGATGTCCTCCACGTTCTGGGAGGTGTCCTTGTCCATGCCGGCCTCCTGGAGCGCCTCGCGGCGCTCGAGTTCGGGCATGTCCATCGAGACCTCGCCGAGCTGGATCGCGTCGACGATGTCCTGGGCCATCGGCTCCACCGTGAGGTAGAACTTGTTGTGGCGGTTCGGCGAGACGCCCTCGACCTCGCGGGACGCCTCCTGGGGCTGCTCGCGGTAGACGACGATCGGCTCCCCGGTGATGACCGGGATGCCCTGGTTGTCGCGGATCCGCTGGGTGATCACTTCGAGGTGGAGCTCGCCCTGCCCGCTGATGAGGTGCTCGCCGGTGTCCTCGTTGATCTCGATCTGGATCGTGGGGTCCTCCTTGGCGACCTGCTGGAGCGTCTCGATGAGCTTCGGCAGGTCGTCCATGTTCTGGGCCTCGACGGACTTCGTGATGACCGGCTCGGAGATGTGCTCGATCGACTCGAACGGCGTCATCTCGACGGAGGAGACGGTGGAGCCGGCGATGGCGTCGCGCAGCCCGGTGACCGACGCGATGTTGCCGGCCGGGACGTGTTCCACCTCCTCGCGTTCCGACCCCATGAACAGGCCGACGCTCTGGATACGATTCTTGCCCGCGGTGCCGGAGACGTACAGCTCCTGGCCCTTCTCCAGCGTGCCGGAGAAGACGCGGCCGGTCGCGATTTCGCCGGCGTGCGGGTCCATCGAGATGTCGGTGACCATGAAGACGACCTCCCCGTCCTCGTCGACGAGCTGCATCCCCTTCGCCAGCTCGGTGTCGGGGTCGCCGCGCCAGATGCGCGGGACACGGCGGGGCTGGGCGTCGACCGGGTTCGGGAAGTGCTCACAGACCATGTCGAGCACGACGTCCGACAGCGGCGTCCGCTCGTGGAGTTCCTCGCGCTTGTCGTTCTGTTCGAGCTCCATGATGTCGCCGAAGTCCATGCCGGTCCGCTGCATCGACGGCATCGAGACGCCCCACTTGTACAGCGCGGAGCCGAACCCGACCGTCCCGTCCTCGACGGAGACGGTCCAGTCTTCGGGGATGTCCTCCATGTTCTCGGCCATCCCGCGGATGAGCTCGTTGACGTCGGCGATGACGGCGAGGAGCCGCTCTTGCATCTCCTGGGGACCCTCCTGAAGCTCGGAGATGAGGCGGTCGACCTTGTTGATGAAAAGCGTCGGCTTCACGCCCTCGCGCAGCGCCTGCCGGAGCACCGTCTCGGTCTGGGGCATCGCGCCCTCGACGGCGTCGACGACCACTAAGGCGCCGTCGACCGCGCGCATCGCCCGGGTGACGTCGCCCCCGAAGTCGACGTGGCCCGGCGTGTCGATGAGGTTGATGAGGTGGTTGGTGTCCTCGTACTCGTGGGTCATCGAGACGTTCGCCGCGTCGATGGTGATCCCGCGCTCCTGTTCGTCCTCCTTCGTGTCCATCGCGAGCTGCTCGCCCGCGGTGTCCTCGGAGATCATCCCGGCACCGGCCAGCAGGTTGTCCGAGAGCGTCGTCTTCCCGTGGTCGACGTGGGCGGCGATGGCGATGTTCCGGATGTGCTCCGGGTTGTCCATCAGCCGCTCGCACTCTTGAACGATCTTCTTGCGTCGGCCCATTATACCGGCAGTTACCGACAGCAGGGTCAAAAGGGTAGTGTTTCGCCGCGGCCGTTTCGAGGGGGATCACCCGGGATCGGCGCCGGTTTCGTGTCGATCGCTCGCACGGATCGTCCCCGCGACCCCCTGCCGCACCGTCTCCGATCCGCCGCGGTCGACGCCGGTCCCCGCCGCGGTCGACGCCGACCCCCGCCGCAGTCGACCCGGTCCGTTACGCCTAAGCGACGCGGAGCCGACCCACGGCGTATGCACTACCACGAGGCGGCGGCGTTCCTCTTCGACCTCCGCCGCTTCTCGGTCAACCCCGGGACGGAGCGCGTCGCGGCGCTCCTCGACCGGATCGGGAACCCGGAGGAGGACGTCACGTTCGTCCAGGTCGCCGGCTCGAACGGGAAGGGGAGCACGGCGCGCATGACCGAGTCGATCCTGCGCGAGGGGGGGCTGTCGGTCGGGCTGTACACCTCACCCCACCTCGACGCGCTCGCCGAGCGGGTCCGCGTGGACGGCCGCGAAATGACCGAGGCGGCGATCGCCGACTTCGTCGCGGAAGTGAAGCCGTGGCTGGTCGAGCGCGCCGCCGTCGGCGACCCGCTCACCTTCTTCGAGGTCGTCACCGCGATGGCGGTCCACGACTTCGCGCGCCGGGAGGTCGACGTCGCCGTCCTGGAGGTCGGCCTGGGTGGCGAGTACGACGCGACCAGCGCCGTCGACCCGGTTGCGGCCGCGATCACGAACGTCTCGCTCGAACACACCGACGTCCTCGGCGACACCGTCGCGGAGATCGCCCGCACGAAGGCACGGATCGCGCGCGACGGCGCGTCCCTCGTCACGGCCTGCGAGGGCGAGGCGCTCGACGTCGTCCGCGCGGTCGCCGCCGACGCCGGCGCCCCGGTCGCGACGGTTTCGGAGACGACCGACGCGGGCGGGAGCGGATCCGGCGCGGACGGGGACGACTCCGGCGCGGACAAAGATGAGTCCGGTACGACAGACGACGGATCACAGTCGTCCACCGACCCGGCGCTCTCGGTCGCCTACGAGGGGCGCGTGAGCCGGACCGACGCCGAGGTGACCCTGACCGGGGAAGTGAACGGCACCTACCGGATCCCGCTCGTTGGCGCCCACCAGGCGACGAACGCGGGCGTCGCGGTCGCGCTGGCCCGGCGGACGGCGGCCGCGCTCGCGTCGGTCTCGGCCGAAGGACTGCCGTCCGACGCGGTCCGCGAGGGGCTCGCGCGGGCGACGTGGCCGGGGGCGGTTCGAGGTCGTTGACGACGCGCCGCTCACGGTGCTCGACGGCGCGCACAATCCCGGCCGCGTGCGGGCGACTCGCCGAGACGCTCGCCGAGTACGACTACGAGACGCTCCACCTCGTGTACGCGGCGATGCACGACAAGGACCACCCGGCGACCGCGGCCGCGCTCCCCGACGTCGCCACC
>NZ_WPCE01000041.1 GCF_009742825.1 Halorubrum sp. CBA1125 | reverse complement strand
GGCGTAATACCCTTTTCAATGATCTCGCGGGGTGTCCGGCTCTCCGCTCCAACAAAATCCAAGTTTGATCCAACTCGGTAGACGTCGGTGGAGGCGGGCGGTTTTCGGCATAGGCACGTGAATCCTCGGTCCCGCCTCGGTTACTTAAACTTAACAACCGGCGGATTGTATCAGCGGACCAAGAGCCAGAGGGACAAGAGGTGACCTCAACTACGTCCATTTCTAAGGATTATCCGGAACGGAATCTTACTGAGTTACGCGGATCTGGGGAGTATGTTACAGTCGAAGCTACAATCGGTGAGATTGAATTCGTGTCAAAAAACACCTCAAACACACCCGATCTAAAGGCTGTCGTCCGCGAAGAAGGCTCAACTAAGCGAGTCCCGCTGGTCGTCTCAGACGGGGTTTCACACCCTCATTTCGATGTTGGGGAGACGATTCGATTTAGAGGAGTGAAAGATCATAGATATGCGAAGAAAAACGAGAATCAGTTGTTGGTGACTGACTATACCGATTTTACGGTGATTGAATAGGTTGTCAAATAGAGACTCTGTAAGCGACGTTCAGAACGGTGACGTAATCCAATCGCCCTGTTCTCGTCGCTCTAACTGTGGTCCGAAGATGTCCTGAAACGAGTAGAGTTCACCCTCGTATCGCAGGTCATACGTTTTCCCTCGACGGTGGAACGAACCCTCAACAACGACCTGGATCGTCGGACTCTGATACTCCAGATCATCGGCTCGCTGATCCATCTCCCGAGCTAACTCGTTGATGAACTCCTCGTCGTCAAGCATCTTCTCCAGCCCGACCACACTCACCTCGTCCGGGACATCGTCGTTCTTGAGACGCTGGAAAAACTCGTCGATCGGCATCTGGTGATCGAACGTCTCGTACTCCCCGGCGACGATGATGTTGTACCGACCGGGAATCTGTCCTGGGCCTGCCATTATTAGTAGCTCGTAATGTCTCTGTCACCAAGTACCCGGGTGTAGGTGTCGTCACCAGTCACGTCCGCCAGCCGCCCGGCGAGTTCGCGCAGATCATCATCGACACCCCACTTATCGACGTAGTTCTGGACGGCTTGACCCTTCTCGTACCGGTACCGTAGGAACTGCAGTTTATCGAGGTTCGAGAGGTGTTCACCGCCGTCGCCGTTGACGCGTTCCTGAATGTAGGCTTGCCGTTTCTCGTTGTCCCACGTACCGAGTTCGAAGCCATCGTCCTGGTTGTAGAGGTACATCTCTTTCAGCTCCTCGGGTGTGGCGTTCGTGCCTCGGCAGAGCTTGTTCACGTCGTCGAAGGACGGATTGTTGCTATCGAGGAGATCGATGAACACGTCCTCGACGCCGATTTCGCTGGCCTCTTGGATGATTCCGTAGATCTCCTGGACGACTTCCTTGGCGGACATAATCTCACCGTCGCGCTGAACCTTGCCATGGTGCTTGGAGTACTCACGGAAGCACGCACCCATCTCCATCACGCCGATGTCGCCACGGGAGAGGTCGCGGTTCTCTTCGAGTTGCTTGCGGGTTCGGCGCGCCGTGCGGTAGATCTCGCGGCGGAGTGAATTCCACGAGGCGGGCTCTGTCTCGTCAATGGGCCGAGCGACGACAGCGATGTCAAAGGAAACAGCCTCTCCCGTGATGAATTTATTAGAATCTGCACTAATTGGATACGTAGCTGTGACTTCAAACCCGTTAGCGCAAAGTGATGCAAGCAATTCCCCCCATGACTCTGAATCGGAGTGATGGTATGTGAACGCTAATACTCCATCATCCTTCAGCGCCCGTCGGATTACAGCGAAGGCTTGTCCGATTTCAGTTTCGAAGTCTTCAGCAGTCTTATCCAAATACGGATTAGTTACTATCGACTCGGCGCGCGGGGTCTGGTCTTGATCGAATCCGGGGTATTTGCTTTCAAGCAGAATCTTCTGCCAGACGTAGAAGTAGTCTGAGACCTCAGAATAGATGATGTTATCGTAGTACGGGGGATCGGTAATCACTGCGTCAAATTCATCCTCGAAATCAAGGTCTCGCATATCCCCTTGATGAAGGGTGAAATCCTCACCAATTGCCTGTGCGAATTTCCCCGTCTCTTGAGTTTCTCCGTCTTCGATGTATCGTTCCGTAGGGGAAGACCCATATTCAACCCCCCGAATTACCTTATCGACAGAGTTGGAGAATGTTCCTCGGCCGGCTGAAGCCCCCCAGACGTTGTTTTCGATAGCTTCAGAAGTAGGAACAAATGAATTCATTCTGAAAACACCTTCAATCTTATTCGCAGATTGGTTGTAGATGCAGAACATATTCTGAAACATAAGAGAGTCCGTCAACGCTAGGAGTAGGTAATCACGTACAGAGGGCTCTAAATCTTCAATTGATCGCATAATCTTCGCAATAGAAAGGAGCTGACGCTCATTATACATATCAGTCCAGTGTTCGTATCCATGGTCGAAAACATCGTTTCCAGTTAGCTCGGAAGATGCGGTAATCGCCCCTTCTGGAATTTCCTCGTCAGGAACGTACTCACGAAGCTTATCGCTACTTTCCCATTCTTCGATAGCCTCGTTAAGGAGATTAATATCCTCTTCCTCGACTCGTTTGTATCCTTTATAATCACTTCGCTCTCCGCCAGCGGCCTCACAGTGCTCGCAGTAGTACTCTACAGCGTACAGACGGAGATCGGGTGGACCTTGTTCTTGAATTGCATCTGTGATCGCGTACTTCTGTCCACAGTCTGGGCAGTTGTACTTGCCCCCACGTGAGACGTTTCCGTTCTTCGGAACAAAATTATAGCCACAGGCGTCGCAGAGGCTCTCCGATTGCCAGTCCTCTACAAGAGTAACCGCCCCGCAATCCGGGCACAGAACGTTATACTTGTCGTCGTTCTCGTAACGACCTTTTGCAACTCGATAATCCTTGAACAGCGGTACTGTGTGGCCACAGGAGACGCAATCCAGTTCTTTCACCCAAAAATTGTACATCACGTCAGCGTCGTGTTCTCCGCTAGGACAGGGAGTTCTGTAATACCGAGTTATCTCCTTGGCAACGTCATCTCTCACCTTCTGGAAGGCTGTTTTTAGTTCATCTACGTCAGTCTGGCCAGCCTCAAGTTCCTTCTTCGTCACGAACCAGCCTACGGGATTCAAGTCATTTCCGACAACTTCTGCTCCGAAACGCGAGGCTTCAACCAGTGAAGTTCCCCCACCCATGAAGGGGTCAAGCACCTTCTTATTTTCAACACGAACATCCTTCGGATATAGCTGCCAGAGACTTTCGGGATCACTCATATCAATCCGGTCAATGATGGATGCAATATCCATCTCAAGGGAACCATCTTCATTCCAACTCGTCAATGTCTCTCCGCTATTTCCTGGCTCGAATACATCTACAGCGTCTGGGTCGTCAAGAAGCGAGTAGAGTGAGATCGCACGGAAAACGCACCCGAGCCGACGAGCCCACCACTTGTGCATCGTGTAAATCGGTCGGTAGTACATCTTCGCTCGTCCCTCACGCTCGGCCAACTCGTTCACTCGCTCAATAGGAAACCCACGCTCGATAGGGAGATCCGTCCGCTCAGACGCTTTAGGTGGTGACCCAGATTGCTCGGACATAATTCAGTATGGTAGAGGAATACAGAAGTACCCACTTAAGTCTGCAGCCCTCACGATTCTGATTAGTGGGGGTCAAGACTCATCTCCTCGGATTCTTTGCTGTGGAACTGTTATAAAGATCTAATGAGAAGGGAGTCTTATGACTAAGTCTGTGTTTCCGTATCCCGGGGGAAAAGCCTATCTCGCCCCTTGGATTATTGATCATTTCCCAGCTCACAAATGCTATGTCGAAGTATTCGGCGGCAGTGCAGCTGTCCTCGTCACAAAGGAAGAAAGCCATACCGAGGTCTATAATGACAGAGATGGCGATCTAGTCCAATTCTTCAGAGTACTCCGGGACCGCGAAGATGAACTAATCGATTGGCTCAACAAAACTCCCTATGCACGAGATGTTCACGAAGAATGGAAAGAGGCATTCTATTCTGATGAGCATCCAGATGATCCAATTGAGCGTGCAGGCAGATTCTTCTATCTTCGATACTCACAATATGCATCAAAATACCGTACGAAATCTGGGTTCGCGTCCGCAAGTCAGCGTAATAAAGCTCGGAAATTACGGAATGCAACAGAGAAGCTCTATGAATTCGCTGAGAGGTTTCACAATGTCCAGATTGAGAACCTCGATTTCGAAGAATTGATGACCCGCTTCGACAGCGATGAAACGTTCTTTTACGCTGATCCCCCATATATTGATGAAGGCGACGATTTATACCGCCACGGGGAGTTTGACCACGAACGGTTCGTCAATACGCTTGAAGAGGTAGAAGCGAAATGGGCAGTGTCGTATCAGCAGCTCCCAGAACGGTTGGAAAAGTATCACGTATCAGAACGCGGTCGTTCTCAGTTTATGAATAAACAGCACGATAACGACACTCGAAGTACAGAGGTTACTGAACGTCTCGTGATGAATTACGATCCCAGCGAGGCAGGTTCTTTCCAAACCGGAAGCCAGACGATGCTTCCCGGGCTATCTGACGAATAAGGTTATGATGATCCTGTAGCGGTCAGGAATCAAAGCCGTTCAACTGACGGTGCTCGGCCAAGAATTTCTGATGTGGTTTCTTAGCATCATTTTCAGGGAGACGTATCCTATCCCCTTCCAGCGGGTTGAATTCGTCATATCCATTGAGTTCTGGGTTGTCTTTGACAATGATCTCATAGTCATCAGAGAGTGAAATCCACCCACAATCAAATGCCCAGTGGTGCAGTTTACAGAGGGCAATACCGTTCTGTATATGATCGCGGCCGTTCATACTCTTCGGATAGATATGCGCCGCCTCAACCTCTGGATTCCCCGCAGGTGACACCCGATTGCTCCCACAGATAGCACAACTGTTGTTATACGCTTCTCTCACCGATTCGGTAAACGCCGAGTCACGGGCACGGCGCTGTGCCTCAGTAAATTCTTCTTCCTCTTCGGTGAGTGTCGGTTCTGATGGGATCGGTTCTTCGACTGAATCACGTTCCGACTCGATTTCTGTTGGTGTTGGTTCCCCAGACCAGTCGTGTCCCACACTTGTAAGAACGTCATAGAGTGCCGACTTATCCGTCAACCCAATCTGATTCAGGATATTGAACGTAATCTGATGGGATAGCTCTTCCGCTCGATTACATCGCTCAGGAATCCTGTGTGTTTGATCAGTCTGTGTGAGGAAATAATCAACAAAGAGCTCGAAACGATGAATACGTATCGAGTCATCACGTGATGAGATATTCCGCCAATCATCAGGGAGATATTCCGACAGCAAGTCACGGACGTGTTCGATTCTATACCGCATCCGGATTGCACGTCGAAGTGAATCTTTCCTAGCCGCGATTACGGTTTCTCCCCCAGAACCACCTTTACGATGTTGGAAACCGACGCCTTTTGCTTCTGCCTCGTCAAGAGTTCCCTCTTTGATCTGTAAATGCCGTACCCAGGCATATTTGTCATACAGATCGTCGTCCCAGAAAGCGAATACTTTTCTTTCGGGATTATACCCTCCAATTAGAATCAAGAAATTTCCAGAACGATCGGGGGCTGCTGGAGAGACCTCTCCTTTCGCATGATTCGGTAATCTGAGATCGATTCTATACTCATCTTCTGCTCGGTCTTCTGATCCTGTAGACGTTAGTGTGAATAGGTAGAATCGGCATTGAGAGGGTCTGTCCTTTTCCAGGTGTACCTCAAAAGGCGGGTCCGATTCTATACCGTTATCACGCACTACATCACTACCAATTGATTCTAAAACGAGCGAGTGGAGCTCCGATTTCTCAAGTGGCGCCATAAAGAATCACCAGTACTGCTATTTCTGGAAGCTGATTTCGACTTTCAGGCTCGCCGCTTCGTCCGGCATTCGTTCGAACATATCCTGTACCTTCGTGTAATCCTGCTCGGACTGTAGCGTCAGACTCACCTGCGTTCGCTCGACATCCGCAGTTCCCTGTAAGGCACCGGGAACACCCTCTCTGTCTGGCAACATAAAGGTGACATCACCGTATTCGACCGTGCCGGTTTGATGCTCGTCTCGCCACTTCTTCCGCAGCGCCGCTGCATCGTCACCGTTGTACTCGAAGCGCCACGTGTCGGCTTCTGTATCGGCCTTCCGGAACGGATAGCCCGGCACCCAGTCCGACGCTTTGTCTGACCCGGTCGTGTTGACGACGTACTCCGGCTCTTCGTCCTTGCCGATGTTCTCCAGCAAGAACGTCCGAACCATATGCTCGGAGACGCTGCTGTCGAACCGGTCCGTCACCTTGTTAACGGTGAACTGCTCGCCCGGTTCGAGATCCTCGATATACTCCAGTATCTTGTCGCCGATCCGATCCGGAACGGTCGGAACAATCTTGACCGTCGTTGGGTCACGGTCACCCAGCGACTCCAGATATCGCCCACCCGCTTCAAGAACGTAGTCGTCTACCAGGAAGTCGTTGACCGCCTCACGTGCGACAGTCTCGGTTTCATCCGGTGGCAGGAACACGCTCTCGTCGCTACGAATCTCTCCGATTATCGTATCGAGGTTCGCGTAGCCGTCCTCGTCAATCGCCTCTTCGATCCGGTCGGAGAGGTAGGACGCCCCGACCCCGGTTGCGTTCCCGACATTACGGAGCGTCGCGTCAGACTGTGGTTTGTCGAGGATTTCGTTCCCCCGGACGATGACGTACTGCTCCTCGCGATTGAGCCGACCGATGGCTCTCATGATGATGTCGTGGCTGTCCCCGTCGATCCAGATCTCCCCGTCCTGTACGAGTTCCAGCTCGAAGTCACCGATGTCGAGCGCCGTCGTCCCGCTTCCGAACCGCTGTCGGAGTTCCTGTTCGACATCGTCTACCCCCCATACATCAACGTCGTTCTTGTGAACGAGCACCGTATCGAGCGAACTCCCGGATAGGTCATTGCGGAAGCCACTCGAATCCCGCGCCAGAATGGGCTTCTCGTCTAATGCCTCGACGGTCGCGTTCAGTACGTCGTTGGCACTGCCAGGAATTGGTAGCTCGGGATCGCGCAGGAACTGTTCATAGATGTCCTCGATCGAAATCTCACCACGGCGCTCCAGTAGATCCTCGACGATCGGCCAGACGTGCGTCTGCAAATCGAACGGGTCAGCCGCTGCGGAGTCAGCGATGTTCGAGGCGCTCAGCTCCGGCCCATCGATGACGTAGACATCGAGATCCATAGGTGCAGCGAGGTCGAACTCGTTGAGCAGGTCGTCGCCGTCGAGTACCTCACCGTAGAGCAGTTGTAGCTCCTCTCGTAGCTCGCTCACTTCCTGCTCTTTCATTTCCTCGATAGACTCCCGGATCTCTTCGTCGAGAGATTCGTCCGAGAGAACCTGTCGTGCTCCCTCGATGTAGCGAGCCTTGTCGATGTAGCGCGTTCCAGACTCGATGGCTTTGTCTCCAGAGGGCTGCACGAATACGAGCGTGTTGCGCCACTCGCGTCCCCGCCCATCGTTTGTGATGGCTTTCTCGACCTCTTCTTGCGTCCACTGACTGTCCTTCACTACGACCTTGATTTCACGGGAGTCCGGGATGTCCCGGATGTCGTTCGTCCGGAACCCGACCGGATACGCATTAGAGCCAAAGATGTCGGTGATGAAGTCC
This sequence comes from Halorubrum sp. CBA1125, assembly GCF_009742825.1. GTDB lineage: Archaea > Halobacteriota > Halobacteria > Halobacteriales > Haloferacaceae > Halorubrum. The sequence continues at coordinate 10,775 of NZ_WPCE01000041.1, read as the reverse complement.
GCGATCTCGGCTTTGGCCGCTGTCTCGGACACGTCCGTCGCTGCATTCCGGATGAGCGCGTTCGGGTTCTGCCGGTCGCGGATCGCGTACTTCCCGTTGAGCTTGTGAAGATGCCAAGCGACTCCGTGTAGCCGTTCGAGGTCGAGCACGACATCAGCAACGAGATCTCCCGTCTGATACGCCCCCATAACGATCTCCGACACGTCAGCTCCTTCCCCTTCGCTCGGCTTCAGTGAGTACAGCAGAATCGTGTTTAGCACCCGTCGGCCGTGTGGTACGTCGTCTGTGTCTACGCGGCTCTTAATGTCGCCTGTGGCGGCGTTCAGGCGCTCGTAGTTGATCTTGGCCAGTTCATCCTCGAACTCGATTGCGTCGATGTCACCGTGGGTGATCAGATCCGTCTGATCCTGCATTTCGAGAAGAACCTTCGAGAACAGGTAGATCATCCCGCGCGTGTTCTGATTTCCTTCGTCGGCGTAGTAGCGCGTTTCGAGCGCATCAAGGAGCACAGGATGGAACGGATAGAGGTCGTGCATATCCGCCAAGAGATCATCGGGCAGCGTGACGTGGTCGGACTGGTCGTAGGCGTCGTAGTACCCGTTGACGATCTCACGGGCGGCGTTCTCGTCGATGTCGTCGATCAGGCGGTGGCGAAGGACTTCGCGCTTGTCCACCTGGTTGTTCATATTGACCTCGACCGCCTGTTCCCGGTTCAGGATGTCGTGGACCTCGGAGTCCTCGCGGAGTACGGAGACGATCGTGTAGAGGTCGAGATCTGAGAGCGCAGTCGATTCAAGCAAGGACTGCAGAAATGCCTTGTTCGAGCTCTTGCGGTCGCCCTGAAGCGTGTCGAACCAGTCTTCGAGTTCGTCGACGAAGAACGCGATAGTCTCGTCCCCGACGGCGTCCTGAATGGTCTGCATATCGGGGTAGCCGCCGGATTCGAACGTCCCCGGGTCGTAGTCCAAGGCTTCGAAGAACGGCTCCCAGAGGTACTCGTACTGCTCATTCTGCATTGCGACCGTGATCGGGACCGCAGACTCGGGGAGTGCTGACTCGAATCCGTCGACCGAGTCGCTAGCCCAATCGGCTGCGGCAGCCGGATCGTCAAAGCAGTGATAGAGGGCCACCATCTGGTGAGACTTCCCACTGCCGTACGGCCCGTAGAGGATGTGTGTGCCTCGTGGATCTTCGCCGGTCAGTGAGTCGCGGAGAATCGTGAGGGCCTCTCGAAGGCCCTGTGTCATCAGCGTTCTGTCAAAGAAGAGTTCGGCGTCTGACTCGAACTCGTCCTCATTCTCAACGTTGTAGAGTTTTACTTGTCCGTCGATTTGGCCATCTTCTCGAAGCTCACGGCTCAGGGTGACCGTGTCGTCGAGAGTTTTAGGCAAGGGCTCAGTCTCGGCCATACTTATGTACGTAACTACTGCTTGTGTCGGCACAATAAACGCTCGGGTGACAGTATCTGTCGGCTACTGAGGTATCGCATAACGTATTTGCCTGTCACCTGATTCTAACGTGATATGGCAGACTTCGACCTCGTTGAGACAGAGGTCACGTACGAATCTGCGGATGATCTTCTGGATTCAATAGATGAGGATTCTACTGATGGTGATCACGTGCAGACAGTTCAAGCAGTTCGTCTCAAGGCTGGCCAACCCGACTCCGAACTCAGATCGCTAAAACAGTTGGATGAAGAGTCGGTCAAACTGCTTGAGCATCAGGTTGATGCGGCCTACCGGGCACTTTTCGAGATGGACGGGAAAGCGTTACTTGCTGACGAGGTGGGCTTGGGCAAGACGATCGAGGTGGGGATGATCCTCAAGGAGATGCACTTCCGCGAGACGGATGATTCTGTTCTTATTCTCACCCCAGCCCAGCTCGCCAAGCAGTGGCAGGGGGAACTGTTGGAGAAATTCGGACTTGAGTACGTGTGTAACTACGACGACGAATTCCGCGGGTTCGACAAGCACGACCATATCATAGCGAGTATCGATACGGCGAAGAGCGATCGGCATCGAGCAACGGTGCTCAACCGAGATTGGGACGTTCTTGTTCTCGACGAAGCACACTACGTCAAAAACGAAGAGACGGACCGCTACGACCTGATTGACAACCTCTCATACCAGTATGCGTTTTTCCTAACAGCAACGCCGATTCAAAACGAATTGACTGACCTGTATAATGTTGTATCCCTGCTCCGCCCAGGACTGTTCGGGACGCGCGATGTCTTCCACCACTATTTTGTCGACAGTAATCAGGAGACGCTCGTCAACCGGGACGAGTTACAGGAACGGCTGAATAGAGTGATGATCCGGAACCGTCGCGCAGATACGGATATTGATTTTACAGACAGAACCATCGATACCCGAACCTTCGATCCGTCTCCGGAAGAACGAGAACTCTATCAGCAGTCTCAGATTACGTCAGGGGTGCGTATAGCGAGGATCAAGGCCAGAAGCTGGTTCTAATGCTGCTCCAGAAAGAGGTCGTCAGCAGTCCAGCCGCGCTGAAAGCGACTATTGAGAAACGGCTTGACGAGCAGTCCGAACTCACTCATACTGAAGAATTGGAATCGATTCTTGACCTGATCGAGGGTGTCGAGACCGTCACTAAGCAGGAGAAGCTACTTAGCATCGTTGAGGAAGCCCGTGACCACGTCGAGATGGGGAGAGTCATCGTCTTTACTCAGTTTAGAGCGACCCAGCGGGAGATCCTTGATCGATTGACTGAGGAAGGATACACTGTCCACTCCTTCCATGGGGGCCATTCCAGCCAGGAAAAAGAACAGATCGTGAAGAACTTCGAAGAAGAAGGTGGCGTGTTAGTCTCTACAGACGCTATGTCAGAAGGTAGGAACTTACAATTTTGTAATATAATGGTGAACTACGATCTGCCTTGGAATCCTATGCGCGTAGAACAGCGTATTGGTCGTATCCATCGAATCGGTCAAAAACGCGACGTGTACGTCTTCAATATGGCTCTGAAGGGTACAGTCGAAGAATATGTATTGGAACGACTGTACCACAAGATCGACCTGTTCCAGCAGTCTGTCGGTGAGTTGAGTTCTATTCTCACACGGCTAGAGGAATCCGGAACAACGTTTGAAGACGAAATCTTCGAGCGGCTGGTTACAGCTGACTCTGAACGTGATCTGGAGAACGACTTCGACGCGATGGCGGTCGACTTACAGGAGCAGCGTGAACTTGCAGAGAAGCTAGAGGAGTTCAACAGCGGCGTCTTCGAAGGCTTCGACTTGGGGGCAAGTGATGACTGACGCCGCTATTCGAGTTACGCAATCGACGGTCGAACAATTCACAGAGCAATATCTGGGTTCCCTTGGATCCACGATAGAGAAACACGGAGACAGATGGGACGTGACCGTTCCAGAGAATGCAACCACGGAGATTCCATCTGGTCAACTCATCTTATTCTGTGACGATGCTGCCGCTGATTTGGGTGAAAATGAACGACATCTTCACCCAGAGAGCCCCTTCTTTCAGGAAATCATCGCTGAAGCGAGTGAGAAACAACCGGCAGGTAAGATTACCATCGGATCAGAGGATACTCGGATTGAAATCCCACCGTGGCTGCAGGAGAACAATATCAATGTGAACAACGCGACGTTCACGCCATACTACGATCGCTCAGCCATAGCCATCCTCTCTCGAATCAGTATCGAGACGGTCAGTGAATACCAATCGGAGTTACTTCGCGTGACTGCAATTGACATTCGGTCAAAGGAGCGCCTTCCGAAACTCGAAGAGACGTTTCTTGAATCCACGCTACCTACTGAATCACAGATCGAGAGTCAACCCGTAGATATTGAGAGATCCACGGCGGATGACTTGATTGTACAAACGCGTGAACGAGTTGTTGAACGTGTTCAGCCGAAGATTGACGAGATCCATCAAGAGGCATCTAGAGCAGCGGAAGCTGAGATTGAAGAGTACAGACAGATGCAGCAGCAACGGATTGAGGAATTGGAAGAAAAGAAAACCCGACTCTCGAATCGAATCGAGGATCTAAGCGAGTCAATCCAACAGAGCGGCGATGAAGGCAACCGTATAGAAGCGCTCCAGAAACGGAAGGAACTCAAATCGGAATATGAGGATTTAGATTCAGAACTTGAGGAACTCCGCCATCAACGTGAACAAGGCTATCCCAAGAAACAGAAAGAAATCCGTGAGAGACACGCTCTGGAAGTCGTTGTAAGCCCACTTACGATAACACAGGTCGAATACGAGCGGGGGGAAATTGAGATTGAATTAGAGGAAGGGACGGTGACCCAGTCGCTGACATTGGGATACGGAGATGGCGTCGGAATAACTGAAGAACTAGAGTGTGAGTTCTGTAATCAGGCATTAGGAGAATATAACTCACTTCAAACGATTCAAGAAGGTCTCCAGTGCTCACAATGCTATTCGAGCTAATCCTGATAATGGACAAATAGCGGCGCAGGTGTACGATTAAGGCAGGATACAATGGTAGTGTTCAGATAAGCTGATTCCATGCGAAAGCGAACGATCTCAACCACTCGTTGGCGGTTTCTGCTTCGGCGTTGGTGAAATAGTTTGAGAAACAGATAGTTCTGCGTTTTACCTCACGAAAGACACGTTCGACGCTGTTCCGATTTCCATGTCGTTCGTTTCTGAAATCGAGGCCATGTTTTTCACAGGCTCGGTGAAGTGGAACCGCACCATCAACGAGACAGATCGCGTCATCCACATCGTGTGTGTCGCGGAGTTCCGCGACAAACTGATCTGCGATCACGTTCGTTCTTGTCGGTTCAAGCTTTGTGTGGAGCAAATTGTTCGAGTCAGGATCGACGGCGGCGTACAGCCAATATTGTTCATCGTCAAGCTGAATCACCGTTTCATCGACCGCAACGTGATTCGGGATCCGACTAAATTCCGGCTGTAAATTGGCCTTGTGAACCCAGTTATGAACAGTGGATCGAACCCGATCAACACCGAATACCTCAAGAAACGAGACAGTATTCGAAAGCGATACTCCAGACAAATGAAGCTGAATACTGAGCTTCATCAACAGTCGCGGTGTTGCTTCTTGCTCCACAAACTTAAGTTGATCTCGTCTAAACAGCCGCTGAGGCGGTCGTTTTCGGGCATAGATCACTTTGAAAACGCACCGCCGCACCTTTCAATCCTTATCTGAACACCGCCGGTTGGCGGCTTCTTCGTGGCGACCGAGTTCGGCTAGATTCCTCGGAAGAGCGTCCCTCGTCGCGAGCGGTTTTCCGATCATCCCGAGATCTCCTCGATAATCGGCCGGGGACGGCGCCGATGGCAGCCGTGACACCCTCGACGAACGAGATGAGGGAGACGGAGCGGATGGACCACTCGTGGATCCCTATATGTGGGGAGATCCGGCAATTCGGGAGTTGGCGATCAAGGGATCGCTGATGGAGGCAATTGGGGGGTTGCCCGGAATTAGCTATCCCCGGCTATATACCCGGGTCCGGTCTATCAGGTAGTAATGGAGTGAGACCTGGAACTACGCCGTAACGGCCATCTATACGAGATAACGTCGGTAAACGACGAAGTGATCGGCTCCCGTCAGGGGTTTCCGACGGCGGAAGCCGGTTATCGACGGACGCTCGATAGCGTGCTTGACATCGCGGGACCGGACCTGATGGACGAGGTGGCGGCCTCGATCAAAGAGCACATCCGGATCCACGAGGAGCGTCCCGCGAACCAAGCTGTCCGGAAGGACGCACGAAAGCTCGTCTCGAAGGCCGGGTACTCTCCTGACGACTACCTTAGAAGGCCGATTTACAGCCTGCCGATGGTTGTGACCCGAATTACGTCGCGGTTGACGAGACTGTAATTCTTGTGAATGACTAGCGCTACTGGCTGTTTGCTGCGGTCGCTCCCGACACGACCCGCCTACTGCACGTGCGATTGTTCCCGACCAGAACTCAAGCGCTAAGCGAGATGTTCCTCGCGGAACTCCGCGAAAAACATCTCGTTGACGACGCGATCTTTCTGGTTGACGGTGCGCCGTGGCTGCAGGCGGCCTGCCATCGGCACTCGCTCTGATTCCAACACGTCAATCACGGGAAGCGGAACGTAGTCGAACGAGTCTTCAAGAGGCTCAAACGCCGGACCGAAGCATTTGCAACCACTTCAGACACGCTCAGCCAGCTTGCGGAAACGTGGTCGCAAGCATTTGCTGTCTGCTTCAATCAGCTAATCTGAACAATGCCTCTAACTCATTTACTCGCTTATCGTTATACACACGATATTGAGGTTAATACGAGGCTTTCCCGCAGTATCGTGCTAATACTTACCGTGTATATCGGTGTACGTTCTGATCATCCCCGGGCGCGCGTACCCTCACCGGGGATAACTCATATGTACGAACCACAGACACGCCACTTCGACAGTGAACCAACATGACGAACAGAACGACAAGACGAGTGTTAGTCGTATTTGCGGCGCTCTTTACGATCACATCACCGATGGCCGGCGTCGCCGGCGCATCGGTCGTCGATGACGCCGCGGGCGACACCGAGATGACCTCCAGCGACACCGGGATGACCTCGAACACCGTCGTCCTCGCACTCGACAACCGACAGGAGAGTGGCGTATAAATGCTCCGAAATTATCTGAATTGGGATATCAATGCAACCGACGACAGCACCACGACCCGGTCGGGAACGATGACGAACGAACGACACGACCGCGTGGACGAGACGGCCAAGCCCGACCGAGAGACGGAGAGGACCTACCGCCGATCGACCGAGAGTAACGGGACCGACGATCCGGTATCCGCGGGTGATTCGGGCGGGCCGGCGCCCTCGGTCTCCCGCAGAACGGTCCTGCGTGGCGTGGCACTGACCGGGCTCGGAGCCGGACTGTCTGGAGTCGGTGGGACGGCCACCGCCCAGCAGTCGACGACGGGCGACCGCTTCCGGTTCGTTAGCGTGCCGGATATGTTCAACTGGGACATCCCGAACCCGCAGCCGGGGTGGGAGGATGCCATCGATTGGTTCTTAGACCGGATCAAGGATGAGGACCCGTCGTTCGTGCTGAACGCCGGCGACGTGATGGACGCCCGCTGGTGGGACGATGAGACGCAGGTCGAGACCTTGTGCGACCAATTCTGGGGCGGCTACAAGGACCGGTTCGACGAGCGGAATCTGCCGCTGTACGTCGCTCCCGGCGATCACGAACGCGGTGACAACGACTGGGGCAGTCACAAGCTCAGTCTGGTGCCGGCCTTCGAGGAGTCGTTCGTGGACATCTTCGACCCGCCGATGAACGGACCGCCGAACAAGCAAGGGCTGGCCTACTACTTCGTCGAGAGCGACGTGCTGTTCGTCACCGTCGACACCTGGGAACAGGACGGCGGAAGCTGGTCGCTGAGCGTCACCGGCGACCAGCTCGACTGGTTCGAGGGCGTGCTCGCGGACCACCAGGACGTCGATCACGTCGTGGTCCAGGGTCATGTCCCGGTCGTCGGCCCCGTCGATAGCGAGTACTCCAGCGCGCTTATGCTCGACGGCGGCCAGTCGTCGGCGTTCTGGCAGACGATGGTCGACTACGGCGTCGATGCCTACCTATGTGGCGAGCATCACGCCATCACGACAAAGCAGGTCGACGGAATCTGGCAGATCGTCCACGGCGCACTGTGGGGCAACAGCTCCGACCTGAACTACCTCGTCGGGACCGTCCAGGACAACCGGCTCGTCCTGGAACTCAAGGAGTTCTTGGTGGACTACAGCGGGGGCACGCTCCAGACGAAGTCCGCGGAACTAGGCAACCGAAGCGGCGGCCCGAGCGCGGAGATCGCGATCACCGACGGCTCGAAACAGAACGGCCCCCAGACCGTCGAGACCATCGTCATCGACGGGTGTGACTGCTCAGACGCGGCGAGCCAGTGGGTCGACGGTGACGCCACGGTCATCGACGAGTCGACCCACGGCAACGACGGCAGCCTCGTCGGGGACGTTTCGGCGGCGACCGGCCACCAGGGTACTGGCCAGGGACTGACCTTCGACGGCGGCTACGTCGACGCGGGCTCCGATGCTAGCCTCGATATCACCGAACCGCCGCTGACGGTCGAGTGTTGGGTCAAGCCCGGCGATCCGGCCTCCGGCGACGGATTCCAGCCCTACGTGGTGAAGGTCCCGGACGGTGGCGGCCAGTACTCGCTGCACCGGCCCGACCAGAACCACGACTCCGGCGGGCAACTCGAATTCGCGATGCAGAGCCCGAGCGGTGAGTGGCAGTGGGTTCGCACGCCGATTCCAACCCCGTGGCAGGGCACCTGGCACCACCTCGCCGCAGTCTACGACGGCTCGACGCTGACGATGTACGTCGACGGCCAGTCTGCTGCGAGCACGTCGACGTCGATCTCGATGAACGGGTCGTCGAACGCCCTGGAGATCGGTCGCAACCCCTATCACACCGACAGGCACGTCTCTCCGGGCACGGTCGTCGATCAGGTCCGGGTGTATCGGTCTGCGTTGTCTCCGAATCAGCTCGGCTACGACAACCCGCGGACCGAGCCGACCGGCAACGACGACGCCGTTCTCTGGTACGACTTCGAAACGATCCAGGCGGGCGGACTGACTCTCGACGCCTCGATGGCGACTTCGGGGTCGATCCAGCCCGGCTCGACAGAAACCATCGACGCGACGCTGACCAACGGCACCGACGCCGCGATGGAGGACGTGGATCTCTCCGTTGACGCACCGTACGGCTGGTCGACGACGGCGACGACGGCGACCTCGGTCGGCACGATCGCCGCTGGCGACTCCGTGTCGGCCTCCTGGGAGCTTTCGATATCGGGTGACGCGAGTGACGGCGACTACGACGTCTTCGTCGAGGCGTCGGTCACGACGCCCGACGGCCCCTGCTGTGTCACCTCGACGATCGACGTGACCGTGGCCGGACCGGGGATTCCCGATCCCGTCGACGGGTCGACGCCGACCGATCCGGACGGCGACGGCGACTACGAGGACGTCGACGGTGACAGTCAGGTGACCGACGCGGATCTCGACGTCTACGCCGACCACATCGACGACCCCGAACTCACCGATCAGGTCGAGGCGTTCGACTACAACGACAACGGCCGGATCGACCACGGCGATCTGATCGAACTTTTCGAGGAGATGGAGCAATGACTTCGACACACACGACGGAGCGGCATCGATTGCGAGCGATCGTGCTGACGGGGATGCTGGTCCTGTCGGCGCTGGCTGGCGTCGGGGTCGTCCCGACAGTCAGCGTGGCCGCCGAGAACGCGTCGTCGCCGACCCCGCTGGCCAACTACACCTTCGACGGCGACTGTCCCGTCGCGGACACCTCTGGGAACGGCAACGAGGGCATCTGTCACGGCGGGGTCGACACCAGCGGTAACGAGAACTTCACTTTCGACGGCACGGACGACTACGTCGACGGCCCGGAGGTCGATTCGACCGATGCGTTCACGTGGGTCGCGCAGTTCGAGACCTCGGCCGACCAGGGCGAGTGGGGCTCGTCGCTAGTGAGCCGCTGGGACGATCCTGGCGGCGACGGAACCGACGGCGGCAGCAACAAGCTCCAGCTGGGCGGTTCGAACAACTGGGGAAGCGGTGTCCTCCGGTTCCAGATCGTCGGGGCCGACGGCAACACCTACTCGATCGAAGGCACGGAGAACCTCGCGGACGGCCAGTCCCACACTGTCGTCGGCGTGTACAACGGCAGCCAGATGCGGCTATACGTCGACGGCCAAGTGGTCGGCACGAACGGGGACTACTCCGGGCCGATCGCGGACGCCGACGACCAGCCGATGCGGATCGGCACGCGCGGCGACACCGGAGCTACGTACTTCGCGGGTACCATAGACCAGGTCACGATCTACGACGCGGTTCCCGACGAGTACCAGCCGAGCGAGCCCGAACCCACGCAGACGGCCGGGCCGATCGTCGTTGAGAACACCTTGACCGAGGTCGGCAACACCACGACGGTGAATGTGACGCTGGAGACGGCTCCGTCCGGACTCGCGGGCTACACCCTGACGGTCGGGCTCGACACCGGCACCGTCGGGAACATCACCGACGTGACGATTCCCGACGCCTACGAGTTGAGCCACCCGACCGAGATCGGATCCGACAACGACACGGTTCACATCCAGGCGACGGACCTCTACAACGAGACCGTCCCCGGCGACACGAACGTCACGCTCGCACGGCTCTCGCTGGAAGGCACCGCGACCGGGACGACGAACGTCTCTGTGCAGTCGGTCCACCCCTCGACTGCCGACGACGACCACGCGGAACTCGATACGACGGTGGAAGCGGGCACGCTCGTCGTCGAAGAAGGCGAGCAGCCGCCGAACGCAGACGCAGGCGACGATCAGACGGTCGACGAAGGGTCGACCGTGACGCTCGACGCCTCCGGATCGGATGATCAAGACGGTGACCCTCTGAGTTACTCGTGGTTACAGACAAGTGGCACGTCTGTCACCTTGTCCGACACTTCAGCAGAGCAACCGACGTTCACCGCTCCCGAGGTCAGTGGGAGCGAGACGTTGACGTTCGAGGTCGAGGTTGATGACGGAGAGGCGACCGACACCGACACGGTGAGTGTCACCGTGCAGGACACGGATGCCGATACCGGTGAAGCACTCTACCGAGTGAACGCTGCTGGTCCAGAAATCAGTGTATCCGGGGGAACGAATTGGGGGGAGGATACGAACGCGAACCCCAGTCCGTACCTTCTGTCGCCTGAGTTCGGCGTGACGAACCAGGATCAACCAGAGAATCT
>NZ_WPCE01000274.1 GCF_009742825.1 Halorubrum sp. CBA1125 | reverse complement strand
CGACTGGCGCGGGCTCTTCGCCGTCACCGGCGCGTCGCGCTCGGGTTGGCGGCGGTGTTCCTCGTCTACGTGCCCAGACGCCTCTCGGCCGACGCCGACCGCGGTCCCGAGCGCGACGGCCCCGACCCGGGCGTGCGCGACTACCTCGCGCTGTTCGGCGGGAGGCGGATCGCGGCGTTCGTCCTCGTGACGGTCGCCTTCTCGTTCGCGTACACCGGCGTCGTCGCGTTCCTCCCGCTGTACCTCTCTGCGGTGGGCGGTCTCTCCTCCGCCGCCGCGAACCTGTTGTACTCGGCGCTTTTCGCGGTCACCTTCGTTCAGCTCGTCTCCGGTGATCTCTCCGACCGGATCGGTCGGTTCCCGGTGATGGTCGCCTCGCTCTCGCTCGCGGCCGCGGCTCTGGCCGGTATCGTCGCGCTCAGCGGTGCCGGCGTCCCCGTCCTCGGCGCGCTCGTCGTCGCGGTCGGACTCGGCTCGCACGGGTTCCGACCCGTCCGCGGCGCGTACCTGATCGAAGTGCTGCCCCCCCGGCTCGCCGGGGGTGGGCTCGGGGCCGTCCGCACCCTGCTGATGGGGCGCGGGCGCGCTCGCGCCGGCGATAGTCGGAGCCGTCGCCGACGCGGTCGGGTTCCGTCCGGCGTTCGCCCTGCTCGCCGGCGCGCTGGCGACCGCCGCGGCCGTCGCGGGGTGGCTGTGGGCCACGGAGTGAGCCCCGCCGCGGGGGACGTGACGGGGCTCACGAGGCGGCCGCCGGCGTCCTCCGTGCACGACCGGTGCGTCTATCCGACTGCCGCGTTACCCCCTCGCTATGGTCGCACGCTGGCTGTACGGGTGGGCGCTCGCGTCGGTCGCGCTCGGGGGGACGTCGCTCGTCGTTCCGCTGTACGTCGTCGAACTCGGCGGGGGGCCCTTCGTGCTCGGCGTGCTCGCCGCGGTCGCCGCGGTCGTCGGCGTCCCCGCCGCGCTCGGGGCCGGCCGGATCGCGGACCGGACGGGGAACCGACGCGCGGTCGTGCTCGTCACGCTCGCGCTCGTGGCCGTCTCGGTCGCCGCCATCCCGTTTTTTCGGGCGGGTCGCGCCCGTGATCGCCGCGAACGGGATCGTCTGGTTCGCGTTCGCGGCCGCCACGCCCGTGTTGACGCTGCTGGCGGTCGCGGACGTCGCCGAGAGCGCCTGGAGCGAGCGGATCGCCCTGCTGAACCAGTACCAGGGGGTCGGCTGGGCGGTCGGGCTCCTCGTCGGCGCCGTCTGGACGGTCCTCGGCGGGCGTCTCCTGCCGGCCGACGCGGTGCTCCGGTGGCTGTTCGCCCCCCTCGCCGCCTGTGCGGTCCTCGGCCTCGCGATCGCCGCCCGGACGCTCCCGCCGGACCCGGTCCCGGGCGCCGACCGCCACGTCACCGGATCCCGCCTCCGTCGCGCGATCCGGACGGCGGACCGATTCAGCGTCCGGACCGCGACGTTCCCGTTCACGGTCGGCCGGTCGGACTTCCGCGGGATCCGCCCCCGCCGGCTGGTTGAGCGGTTCACGCTCCCGCTCGCCGTCTACTTCGTGGCCGTCTTCCTCGCGTTCTCCGGGTTCGCGGCGTTCTTCGCCCCGCTCCCGTCGTATCTGACCGACGTCGGGTTCGGCTCCGACGGCGTGTTCGCGCTGTACCTGACGAACAGCGTCGCCGCCGCGGCCTGCTTCGGCGTCGCCGGGCGGCTCTCCGCCGACCGCGACCCCGCGCTCCTCCAGGTCGGCTCGCTGTCGGCGCGGGCGATCGCTCTGCCGTTGGTCGCGCTCGTCGGAGCGACGTGGGGCGCGGCCGCCGTCGGGTTCGGGGTCGCCGCGGCCGTCTTCGCCGCGATCGGCGTGACGTGGGCGGTGATCGCGGTGACCGCCGGCACGCTCGTCACCCGCCTCGCTCCCGACGCGATCCGCGGCGAGGCGCTCGGGATGTACGCCGCGCTCGGCGCGCTCGCGGGCGGCGCCGGAAGCATCGTCGGCGGGTGGCTCGCCGCGGCGAGCTACGCCGTCGCCTTCGGCGTCGCGGGCGGACTCGTCCTCGCCGGCGCGGGATCGTGCTGGTCGTTCGCCGGGCAGTATAAGGAGCGGCCGGCCGAACTCCCGGCAGATGAGCCGGAACGACGAGGTCGCGACCCGGTTGGAGGAGTTCGCCGACCTGCTCGAGGCGACGGGCGTCGAGTACAAGCCGACCGCCTACCGGCGGGCCGCCGAGAACGTCCGCGGGCACCCCGCGCCGATCGAGTCGCTCGCGGCCGACGGCGCCGACGCGGTCGCCGAGATCGACCGCGTCGGCGCCGCCATCGCGTCGAAGATCGTCGAGTACCTCGAGACCGGCTCGATCGAGGAGCTGGAGGACCTCCGCAAGGAGCTGCCCGTCGACATGGCGGCGCTGACCGCGGTGGAGGGGGTCGGTCCGAAGTCCGTCGGGAGCCTCTACGAGGCGCTCGGGATCACGACGCTCGACGAGCTGGAGGCCGCGGCCGAGGCCGGTGAGATACGAGACGTCTCCGGGTTCGGCGCCAAGACGGAGCAGAACATCCTCGACAACATCCCCTTCGCGCGACAGTCCCGCGAACGCACCCGGCTCGGCGACGCTCGACCCCTCGCCGACGCGGCGCTGTCGTACCTCGCCGAGTGCGACGTCGTCGAGTCCGTCGAGGTGTGCGGCTCGATCCGCCGCTGGAAGGAGACGATCGGCGACGTCGACCTCCTCGTCGCCAGCGACGAGCGGGAGCGGGTCGTCGACGCGTTCGTCGACTGGCCCGACGCCGACGCGACGA
>NZ_WPCE01000008.1 GCF_009742825.1 Halorubrum sp. CBA1125 | reverse complement strand
GAACTCGTCGAACCGCTCGATGTCGCTAGGCGTGTCGGTCGCAAGGTGACGCGCCCACTCGATGGCCCACTGGAAGGCGGGATCTGTCCCGCCCTTGCCGTGAATGTACCACCACCGGGCCGCTTTCAGCACGACCAGCGGATTCGTCGGCGGCTGCTCACCGGCGAGCCAACGGGTGATAGACTCGATTTCGTCGGGGACGTCGGCGGAATCGACCTCCGCTGATTGCGTGTTGTCGATATCGACCGGGATTTCGTCGATCGAGACGTTGTCGGGACTCTGTTGTTGACTCACTGGAAGTCACCTCTGAGGGCTCTCGAAGGAGCCCTCGCCCTCTCTGGGGGCACGAAAAACAGGTCACGAAGTCACGCCGGCGGGAGGTAGACGCTCTGCTCGCCGGCGATCTCCTCCAGGTTATTCCGATGACGGTGGCTGAAGTAGCACTCGTAGCTGCAGTATCCACAGATTGCGCCGGTATCGTATTCGGCGACGTACGGGCCGCGGCGAGTTCGCCAGACGTTCGTCCCGCACTCGGTACAGGCGGCGTCCTCGAGATCGGCTGGACTCGGTCCCTCGTACTGGACGTTGAGTCCCTCGTTTTGCGGTGTCGTTTCGGGCCAGATTCCGTGGGTCCTCCAAAACTCACGGACGCGAGCGAGGCTGTGGCGCACCGTCTTTCGCACGGTGACGTGGTCGGCGTCGCGACCGCTGTCGTCCCAGCCGTCGGCCGTCCAGAACTCGCCGAACTGCGCGCCGCGATGCAGCCCGTTCCAGTCGACGCCGACGATGTCGGCTGGTGGCTCGTCCGTGAGTGTCGGTCGGGTCAACTGTCGAATGGCGTCGAGCTGCTTGGGCGGACTCCCACCGAGGATGTGGACGCGCCGCCCCCTCCAATCGGCTGGGTCAGAGAACTCGTGGGCCAGGCGGTCGGCGTATCCCCGTGAATACCCGAGGACGAGGGTCTCGGGTATCGCGTCGATTACCGCCTGGGACTTCGGAACGACGATGAGCTCGGCCTCGGGATAGCTCGCTTGGATCTCACGAGCAGCAGCGACGTGGGCGTCGACGTCAGTTGGTTCGTAGATGTCGCCGATGACACCGACCCGAGGCTCGTGCTCGAAGAATCGCTCGACGAACCGCTCCAGGTCGGGATTCCGGAAGTCGTTGTCGAGCATCCCGACAGGCATCTCGAGGTTCAGGTACTGGTCTGCTTGATACCCACAGTCTTCCCGAAACCCGGGAAGAAATCCGAGAGCTAGAGCATCAGCCGCGAATGGAGCTCGATGAAGGAACGCTATATGGTCTGCTTGTCTGGCGGCAGCGATGTCGCTAGCCGTGCTGGAGTCTGTACTCAAATCGAGGGACATGATTGGGCTCGCGAGGTCGCTGCTGGCTGCCCCGCACCCATTCAGGGGCCCGAAAAACCGAGGCACAGCGGGTTAACCACCAATAGGGGAACTCACGCGGAATATGTTGGTTAAGAACAGAGCTTACTCTTCGCCCTCACGGAGCTCTTCAGCCTTCCACTTGAGCCGGCGCAGGATCTGCGTCCGATTCTGGTGGGCGTTCTCGTAGGCAACACACTCTTGGAGGATTTCCATATCCGGGATCGTCGCGATACCGGCCTTGACCTATCGGTAATTCGGTGCTTCAAGACGCTTCTCAGGTGGGAATTCGTCGTCACTCCCGTCGCTAATCGTGGACTGTTCCATCTCGGTAGCCCTCCACCCCTCGAGGGCGAGAAAAACAGAACAGACGACTACATCATCGCCGCGGCGTCAGGCCATCGCCTCTTGGAACCGCTCACGCAGCGCGTCTTCACGTTCTTCGAACTGTTCGACTTTCTCCTGCAGGTCGTCGCTGACGCGCTCGATGCTCGCCAGCGCTCGTTCACCCTCCAGCGAGGCCTGCGACCCGTCGTCTCCGTCCGCCTCTAACTGCTGCTCGTACGCCTGCTCGATGCGCTCGATCGTGCCTTCCGGGTTGAACAGAATGTCGTTGGCGATCCGAACGTACTGATCGAGAGACGCCCCTTCTTTCCCCTGGAAGAAGTGGGTGAGCGCGTACGTTGCGCCGGAATGCAGCGTCCACATGTCGATCTCGAAGGGAGACGCCGCATTGGCTTCTGCATCGCCGGCGGCACGCTCGGCCAGGTAGTCCGGGAAGCCCAGCAGGGTGTAGAACTCCGTGACGGTGAACGGGAGTTCCGAGAAGTCGAGCTCGATGTCCTGAGCGTCCCGGATGAACTCGAAGAGGTCGTCGGCGACGAGTTCGACCTGTGCGAGGAGCTCTTCCCACCAGGTCCGGAAGTTCCGCACGTCGCCGACGTGTTTGATGACCTCCTTGTCGGTGAGCGAGCGCATCGTGTTCGAACAGTACCCGTCTTGAGCGAACCCCCCCACGTAGACGGCGTGCTCGCCGAAGAAGTCGTAGCCCGACGTGACGCCCATCGTGATCGGGTCCAACCGGCCGGGGAGTCGCACCTCGAGGCCGTCGAACATGATGTCCATGTGGACCTCGCCGCCACCCCGGTAGCGCCGAATCTCGCCGAACATCACCTCGCCCAGCGGCGTCCCGTCGATGGTCTCCTCGCGGAGGACCTCCTCCAGCGGCCCGTAGACGTCGACCGGGTTGATGATCGAGTAGGAGTCAGTCGGGATGTGAAATAGTGACTCCGTCCCGGTGTCGCCGTCTGCTTCTGTTCGTAACCGCGACGGCTCGACGATTGCGTTGAACCGCTCGGTTTCGACCCACTCGTCGCTGTACGGGTTGCGATACGCGACTGCTGTATCGATTGCCTGTGGGAGTTCTCGAATCGCCGCACTGAAGCTGATTGGTTCAGGACTACCGTGTTGTTCGGCGTACCACTCGGGGAGTTCGGTGTCGGTACGTCTATCGAGGCCTGCGAAGACCGTGGCTGTCTCTGGGTCTTTCATATGTACTCCGAAGGCGCGATGTGTTCTGGTCTGCGCCTCCACCCATTGGGGCGCAAAAAAACGACGCTACGACTGTCGACACTCGTGGGATTGGATACGCTCTGGCAGGCCGACTTTTCCACAGAGCGGACACTCAATGAGTGGTGCCGGCGGGAGGTCTTGGCACTCGGCAAGTGTCTGTCGGAGATGAGCCTTTGTGTCCGCTGCTTCAGCACTTGCCAAAGCAGTGGTGAGATGCCACTCCAGTCGCTCGATTCTCGTCAAATCGCCTCTCTGTGGACTAGAAATCTCTCCTCCAGATCGGTCTGGTGTATCTTCCATCATTACCACGAGAGGATTGAATCCCCTCACCCCTCCACCACGAGGAGTAATGGAACGAGCTTCTGTCCTAGCTCGTCGAGCTTCTCCTGGAGTGGCGTCTTCTTTTCACCTGTCTCTTGGAGCAATGCTGATATCTGCCCCAATTTCGTGTCCGGGCCCGTGGCGACGACGACTGCTATTGCGGTTCCCCGCGTCAGGTACGTCCCTTTGTAAAGCATGTTCTCGCGCTCGGCGAGGGGCACGTCATCATTTAGGGGCTCGCTCGTCTTCCCGACGGGGACGGATTCGCCAGTGAGAGCTGACTCGTCTACCTGAAGTCTTGAGGGGTCTACCACCCGCAGGTCGGCCGGGACCACGGTGACTGAGTATCGTCCCTGTTTCGTACCATTCCTTAAGAAGAGCTCCGTACTTCTTACAGAACATATTGACCGCGACGTCTTGTGTAGCTTCGGTACGGAGTGCCGCCGAAAGAGCCATGCGTCATTCGCTTACCCTCGTCCCCGTAGCCGGTCCGACGACCTCTCGACCTCAAGACGGACAAGATCGTAGCAACGGCGCAGGTCGAGACATAGGCGTCGAAATTAATACGAGACATTGAGCAACAGACGTTCAAGAACTCGTGCCATTCGGTGGTGCACCCATCCTATCAAGTGGGTGATGGAGTTCACAGTGACACAGGTGGCTTCCTAATCCGTTTCTCAAATATATCTCTTTTACACCACGATTGTAGCATCATTTATCCCGTGGGGCTGAGTCATGATTCTTATGGCTCGGCTAGTTTTCGTGACTATTCCGACCGGAAAACGAGAGGCTGTTCTTGATGTTCTTGATGACGAAGGTATAGATTATACACTTACTGATGAAACGAGCGGACGCGAATACACCTCTGCGGTTCATTTCCCCCTTCCAACGAGTGCTGTTGAGCCGGTGTTAGACCGCCTCCGAGAAACCGGTATCAACGAGGATGCTATTACGGTGACAGTCGAGACAGAATCAGTTGCCTCCCGCGATTACGACCAGCTCAAAGAGCGATTTACAGAGGATTCTGAAAGCCCTGAACAGATTGCGAAGGGAGAACTACAAAGTGCGGCCAAGGATCTCGTCCCAGCGTCCATGCCGATATACGCTGGGATGACTATCGTAAGTGCGATCATTGCGACGGCAGGATTGCTTTTAGATTCGGCTGCCGTCGTCGTCGGGTCAATGGTGATCGCACCGCTCATTGGTCCCGCAATGGCGACGAGCGTTGGTACGGTCTTCCGAGATCAAGACCTCTTTCGAGACGGTGTCAAGCTACAGCTCATCGGGGTCACACTCACGGTTGCGAGTGCCGCTCTTTTTGCGATTCTCATTAGAACAGGGAATCTCGTCCCACCTGGCTTAGATATTCTGTCGATCTCGCAAATCCGAGAACGGTTCCGGCCGGACGTCCTGTCACTCATGGTTGCCCTCGGGTCCGGTGCCGCTGGAGTGATTAGCCTTGCTTCGGGACTCTCATCGGCACTAGTTGGCGTCATGATTGCGGTGGCACTCGTCCCTCCCGCAGCGACGGTCGGTATCGCCATCGCGTGGGGGAATACGGCACTCGCCGTGGGCTCCGGCGTGTTGCTCCTCGTAAACGTCCTGTCGATCAATCTCGCCGCACTTCTTGTGCTCTGGTATATGGGATACCGGCCTGAGAAATGGTTCCGTATGGAGCAGACCAGAAAGACATTCGTCAAACGTGTTGGCATTCTCCTGATTAGCATTCTGATCCTTTCTGCATTCCTCGGAACTGTTACGTTCTCCTCGTATCAGACTGCCACTTCCGAGCAATCGATTCAAAATGATATCCAATCAATTCTCGATGAACCGGTTTATTCAGAGTTCGTTCTACTCGAGGTCCAGTTCGAATATTCGGAAAATCTGCTCGCGCAGCGTCCCTCCAAGGTAACCATCTTAATCGGTGCCCCTCGAGGAGAAGCCCCGCCAGAACTGGGAGATCGGTTGGACACCCGTATTGATGAGATCGCAGGTCGCAACGTAGCTGTACAGGTTCGATACCTAACTGTTCAAGAACCGGGGTAGTGCCGGAGGGTGGGGTAACCGTTTATCTGAACAAAGGCCAATAGCTCAGTTAGATAAAAAATCATGTACCAACGCATTCTACTACCGACTGACGGCAGTGGAGCCTCGTCGACCGCGGCTGAAGCAGCTGTTACACTCGCCGATCAGTTTGACGCGGAACTACACGTAATTCACGTCCTTGAACACGACCAAACCGCCACTGATGCTGTTGGTGTCAATGGCCCCGACCGAAGTGGCGAGGAAGCAGTACAAGCGGCTGTCGAATTGGCTGCTTCTTCTGATGTCGAAGCTACGAGGGCGGTCATTGAAAAGTCAAAGTCAATTCATCAAGAGATCCTCACCTACACAGACAAACACAGTATCGACTGTATTGTGATGGGAACCCTAGGCAGGAGTGGACTTAGCCTCAGCCGGGCTGTCCTCGGGAGCGTCGCAGAACTAACCCTACGCGAGTCTCCCGTACCAGTCATGACCGTTCACGAGGAGACTGTTATCGATCCAGAGATCGGTTCAGTACTCGTTCCGACCGATGGAAGCGAGTGTGCACATACTGCTGTTGATCATGCGGGTAAACTGGCAAGATCGCTCGACGCGACACTGCACGTTATTTACGTCGTCGAGATAGGACAGGTGATCAACGGCGATAGAGTCGAGAGGCTACGAGAAGCCCTTGAGGAAATCGGTGAGAAGGCGCTAGACCTCGCCCTTGAGAAGGTCCAATCGTCGACGTACTTGCCGACTGAAACCTCGGTATTGAATGGCCCGCCCTATCTTGAGATTGTCAGATATGCGGAGGAGCACGATGTCGATTGTATCGTAATGGGGACTCACGGTCGGAAGGGTATACGTCGGTTCCTCCTCGGTAGTGTTACCGAACGTGTAATTCGCCGTGCTGATGTACCTGTTATATCGGTGAAATAGGTTTGTCAACAAATACTCCTCCAAGGCCACAAGCAGCCGAACGTCCGTTCTAAAGTCACAGGCCCCAGAAGAATACGATACCAACAGTCGTCACGACAGTTAGTATCAACTGTAACGGTGCGCCGACGCGTGCGAAATCCGTGAATTTGTACCCGCCGGGACCGTAGACCATGAGGTTCGTCTGGTAGCCGACGGGGGTCAGTAGCGGTGTGCTGGCCGCGAAGGTCACGGCCATCACGAACGCGAAGGGGTTGACGCCGAGCTGGCCGGCAACCTCGACCCCGATCGGTAGCAACAACACGACGCTGGCGGAGTTGCTGATCATTTCCGTGATGATCGCGGTTCCAAGGTAGAACAGCCCTAGAACCGCGATCACGGGAAGGAGACCGCTGACCGAAACGACAAGGTCGGCGATGAGGGCCGCCGTCCCGGACGCCTCGACCGCGATACCGAGCGGAATGACACCCGCCACCATGAAGATCACTTCCCAGTCGATGGCTTCGTATGCGTCCTCGGGTGTGAGGATGCCGGTGAAGAACATCGCCGCGACGCCCGTCAGCGCACTCACCATGAGCGTGAGCACGTCGAGTGCCGCGAGTCCGAGGGCCCCGACGAGGATTCCCAGCGCGATGGGAATCTTCGACCGGTCGAAGTCCTCCCATCTGTCCTCGCCCGCGATGGCGACATTCGTGTCCCGTGCGATGCGATCTAACACTTGGTCGGGTGCCTGGACGAGGATAACGTCGCCGGCCTGTAACCGGACCTCCCGGAGGCGCTGGCGGATCACCTCGTCGCCGCGCCGGATCGCCAGCACTGTCACGTCGTAGTCGCGCTCGAAGTCTGCGACACCGCTGCGCCGACTCGACCAGGGCCCGGGCAATAGCACGACTTCGGTAAGTTCGATCTCCTCATCAGGGACCTCCTCAGCCGTCTCATCGCCGTCCTCCTCCGTATCTTCGCTAGACATCTCATCCTCGGCGAGAGCGCCGCTGCGCTCCGCGTCGGGGGGCTCCCAGCCGTGACGCCGTGGCGAGAAGCCGGGCGGGAGAGACGCATCGTCCTCGGTGGCCGCCTCCAGGACCTCCGGTAACAGCTGCAAGTGGTCTTGCTCGATGACCTCCTGGAGGGTTTCCTGGTCGGCTCTGACGGAGAGGACGTCGCCGGCCTGGATGCGTTCCGATCCGAGTCCGCGGGCGAGCGTCCGGTTGCCACGAACGATCTGAAACACGTCGAGATCGAGGCCCTCCTCGCCCAGTTCCCTGACCCAGGAACCGACGAGCGGCGAATCCTCCATGACGACGACATCGGTGAGATAGTCGGTCATACCGAACGCGTCGGTGGGCGACTCCGCCGGCTCGATCCGTGCTGGAGTGAGGTATCGACCGACGGTGAGCAGGTACACGATCCCTACGAGCAACACGATAGCACCCAGGTGCGTGAACTCGAGCAGCGCGAACGGTTCTGCATCGGGACCGCCGACCTGAACCCATACCTCGCTCGCCAGGAGGTTCGTTATCGTCCCGACGACGGTGAGCATGCCGCCGAGCATCGAGGCAAACGACAGTGGGATCAGGAGCTTCGAGGGCGATGTCTTCGTTTGCCGGGCAAGGTTCATTATCGCAGGTATCAACACGGCGACGACCGAGACGTTGCTGACCACCCCACCGGGCGGTCCGGAGAGCGTGACCGTGGCGAGCAACTGCCGGAACTCGTCGTCCCCGGCGAACGCGATCAATTTTCGCGTGAGGATTTGGATAATGCCGGCCCGTCGGATACCTTCGCTCAGGACGAACATCGCCAGGACAGTGAGCGTCGCGGGGTTCGAGAATCCAGAGACTGCCTGCTCCGGTGACACACCAGTCCACTCGCCGAGGAGCGCGAGTGCGACGACAAGGCCGACCGCGGTGGCGTCGATCGGAACCGGTTGGGTAACGAAGAAGACGAAAACGACGGCGATGATCGTCAGTACGACGACCACGTCGAGAGAGACCGGCAGCTGCACAGGGAGTAGCTGTGGAACCCATCCAGCGCTCAAAGAGAAGGAAGAGAAGACAGCACTCATTTATTTGTTATCCCGGAGGAGTATCTGGAAGATTATATAGAATTGGGGTTCTCTCGAATTTAGATGCTCGCGCCCGGCAGTGGTGAACGACCGTGCTACCAACAGGAAATCGAATCGAAATAGAGCAGAGTGGGCAGATCCGTGTTCCAGATAATCGATTACCAGACTCCGGGAGTAGTGAGAGATTCCTCGACACAAATGGATTCGATAGATTAGCAGGTCACTTCCGGGAGAATGTCTAAAATGTTTCCTAACGCTGAAACCAAAGTGATCCCCTGATATCACTACGTCATTACTATGGCTGAATTCACCTTCCATTTCGTGCTCGTTCTGACAGTCGTTTACGGTACGAGCTACAGCCCTCGGTTCCTCGAAAGCTACGGGATTCCAGTCGTTGCAATCGAGATCCTGGTTGGGATTCTCTTTGGCTCAATCCTCGGCGTCGTTGGTCCAGCATCACCGGGGTTCGACTTCCTCGTTACGCTCGCAGCATTTGGTCTGTTGCTGATTATGTTCCAGGCAGGCTTCGAACTCGACCCTAGCCTCATCAAACGCGAACCGTGGCAGGTGGGGTGGTGAGCGTCCTTACGGTCTTTATCCCGTTTCTGTCAGGAGTGGGGCTTGCTCTCTACCTCGGACTCACGCACCCGCCGGTGTCGGTCTGTGACTCCTCCCTATCGGTAGTCTCTGATTGGACAGCCTGGCGAGCGTCCTCCAGTTCCTCGCGGCGTTCCTCGACGCTCTGGTGGATGCTGATGTCCTGCTGCTCGCAGAGTGCTCTCTCGACCTCGAAGGCCATCTCGTCGAAATCGACCGGATCACCGATTCGATCTACGATTCGGTCAACAACGGCGTCTATCGGGCCGGCTTCGCCGAGTCACAGACTGCCTACGACGAAGCCGTCACCGACGTCTTCGACGCGCTGGACCATTGGGATGAGGTCCTCGCCGACCAGCGCTATCTCGCCGGCGACCGGCTGACGCTCCCCGACGTGCGTCTGTTCCCGACGCTGATCCGATTCGACGAGTGCTATCATACGACGTTCAAGTGCAACCGACAGTATCTCCACCAGTACGACAATCTCTGGCCGTATCTACGCGATCTCTACCAGACGCCGGGGTTCGAGGAGACGGTACGGATGGAGCATATCAAAGACGACGGCTACTACCAGGGTGAGATTACGCCGATCGGGCCGGGGCTCGATTACGACCAACCCCACGACCGCGATCAACTTTCAAGTCCCGACGAAACCACGGCTCGACCGTCGTAGCCCCGACTCTTGGTGTATTTTGAACGCGCACCGGTCGGTCCACGTGTCTTGAACGGGTGAGACACTCGGGATCTGATTTCACGGAACGGTTACCCGGCTTCCGCTGCCGTCTCGGTCTCCCCGTCGCGTATCCTTTTCCGGGCCGGTCGCATCGTGGATGTATGAACGATACCGAAGCGAGTTCCTCCGATGGACTGTCCGTAGAGGCGGTACTCGACCGTGTCCGGACGCACACATTCCACCCTGTTGACGAGACAAGCTTCACCGTCGATCGGAGGCTCGAAGAGCACGGCATTGCGGACCTCGACGACGACGATTGGCGGGTCCGACTGCTCGCCGTCCGCGATCTCGTTCGGCTCGGGGACGCCAAAACGTCTGAAATCGCTGTCGGACTCGAGGACGACGACGTACAGGTACGCTACGTGTGTGCAACGGCGCTGGGAATTCTGCGAGCCCAGAGCGAGCTCGACTCGCTCGAACGGATGGTCCGCGAAGATCCGGACCCACTGGCACGATCGCAGGCAATCGTCGCGTTGGGGCAAATCGGTGCCACTCGGTCGCTGGACTTGCTACGTGACCGGCACGCGAACGACGACTCGAAAGATGTCCGTCATCAAGCCGAACTTTCGATCGACCGCATCGAAAAGGGCGCAGTCGCCGAACCCGAGCTGGAGGCCGCGTATCGAAATCTCGACGAGGACACGTTCGAACAGCTGGCAGTCGGTGAGGCTTCGCCGTCATTCGTACTGCCGGATACTGAGGGACGGACATGGGACCTGGAGGATTCGATCGGAGACGACGAGCGGACGGTCCTGCTCTGGGTGTTCGCCGACTGGTGTCCGGTCTGTCACCGCGAGTTCGGCGAACTGATCGAGCTTCGCGAGGAACTACAGGAGGCGGATATCAACGTGGCGACGATCGAATGTCACGGCCAGTATCGCGGTCGTGTGATGGTCGGGCGGGAGCTCGAGCCGGAGTACTGGTTCGCAGAGGAGTCGTTTATTGAGTCGTACGCCGAGGAGATCTGGTGGCCACACCTCCTCGATCGTGCAGGGGCTGTCGGCGCGAAATACGGCGTCGATCCGATGGCTTACGCCGTCCACGCCGAGTATATCAATCGACCTGCGACGGTGATTGTCGATCCGACTGGGACTGTCCGCTTCGCGTATTACGGGACGTTCTGGGGCGACCGGCCGTCTATCGAAGAAACCTTGGCAATGATCCAATCTGAGGAGTTCGAGTTCGAGCATCCGGAACGACGTCAGGTCGCGTCCGAGTGACTGTCAGTGCAGTCTGGACCGGAAAATACCACATCGTCGCTGTGACGGCACACAAAGCCTTCTCGTCGCTGTCCTCTGGCAGACACGGTGCCGATCAGTGATTCAGAGGTCCGTCTCTGATCGGGCTACTCGCCCTCACCACAGGTATTGTAGCGGAAGGCTTCTCCGCCGGTTGGGACCGGGACGCGATGACCGCCTTGACGTCAGGCCGACATGGTAATCGGGGTCGACTGGCATCGGACGGGGCCCACGGAGACCGGTCGTTAGAGCTCGAGTTCGGTCGCCGAGTCGACCTCGAACTGGAGGACTTCGGGCTCACCTGCGAGCAGTTCGGGGAGCCGCTCTTCGAATCTCTGGAAGTGGTCCGTCTGTGAGTGGGCCTCGAATGCAGTGGCGTCTTCGTACTGTTCGAAGAATCGAACCACGTTCGGGTCCGCGATATCCGTCGCGGCGCGGTAGTCGATCATCCCGTCTTCCTGCTGAGACTGCTCGACGAGGTCTTCGATGAGGTCGAGTGCTTCGTCACGGGTCGCCGGATCGAGTGGGAATGTCGCGTGTAAAACAATCACTGTGGAGCTAATAGAACGAACGCCACAATAAATCCTCACCGGGTTGGCGCTTGAACCACCCTAGCGGATCCGGTGACAGGCTGGTCTGTGGTCGGCCACCGACGCGGATGGGTTTTTTTTTGAGGTAGGTGCCGCGTCCGTCTGGTGAGACGATTTGGTTCTAACGCATTCTCCAACAGAGAGCGACAGAGGGATTTACTGTGTGCGATTCCCGTAGTCGTCGCGTCGAGAACGTGCGCAAAGAGGGCCCCACCACCGGGCCACCCGTGGGCGGACAGGTGTCGATTCCGGTTCGCAGAGATCGAGGAGCACCTACCGACAGCGAGCACCTCGACCATCTCCAAACGGCTTGACGAGTTCGAGGAAGCCGGACTGATCTCTCGAACCCAGTATAACGAGATTCCCCCTCGTGTCGAGTACTCGTTGACTGATGATGGAGATGCGGTGCAGGCCCGTCTCGAACCACTGTTGGAGTGGGCCTCGACGGCCGAGGAACTCCCGACAAATGACCGTTGTGTAATGTAATCACACGTTCGATAGTCTGTTAAGTCGTTTCCATGCCCTTCTGGTATTCATGCCTGATCAGCCGTCTCTGTCACCTCAGGAATCTACTGCTGACCTCGCGAACCTCCCACCGAGTGCGAAACTCGTCGCAAAAACGCTCGAATACGAGGGTGATAGCACGCAGTCGGAGCTTGCTGAGTCAACGCTTCTCCCGCCCCGCACCGTTCGTTATGCGCTTACGCAACTCGAGGAGAACGGGATCGTCTCCCCCCGTATCTCGTTCATGGATGCGAGACAGCGGATCTATTCACTGAGATTGCGTGACGGCCATCGTATTGGCACCGACGCTAGATCAGTCCCAATCCACCGCCGACCAAACGGAATCCAACCAGGGTGAGGAGACCTAAGACGACGAGTCTGCGAGAGCGCTCGTTGGCAGTAACTCGCAGACGCTTCCCGACTACGACCCCGATGACTGCCGGCGCGGCAGCGACGACGGACGCGAGCAGGAGTATCCGACTCGGATACAGCCCAAATAGACCCGCCACACCAACCCGAATTCCGTTGAGTCCCAAGAATACGAGCGCGACGACGCCGACGAACAATCCGTGTGAGAGGTCGAAGCTCCGGAGATACGCGATGAACTGTACTCCGACGTTCGTCCCGCCGAACAGCAGTCCAGAGATACTGCCGACACCGAGCATTCCAACTGGCGTGTGACTGAACGTACCGGTCCCACCTGCCGACCACTCGGGGAGAGGAATCCGCTGCTGGGCGCTCGCGACGAACCCGAGCGTCAACACGCCGAGACCGACACGCAGGGGGGCCGACGGAACACTCTTGAGGACAGCCATCCCGACAACCGTGCCGACCAGCGCTGCACCGATGAGTGGTCCAAACCGTCGACTACAGGTTCGAAGCTCTTCACGGGAGAGTTCGCGTACCAGCGAGAGATTCACCGCGAGAATCGGGATGATCATGAACACGACTGCCGTCGCCGGATCGATCACCGTCGCAAGTGCCATCGTTCCGACGAGGGCGAACCCGAAGCCAGCCAATCCATTCGTCGTTCCGGCGAGCAGAATAACGAGCGTCAGCAGCGCTACTGTTGGCCCCCCGATGGCTGCAATCATCTGTCAGCGCTCGTGAGTTGGTCGTAGAGGACTGGGAGTGTGCCGTAGTTAATAGCATTTCGAACTAGGGCCTCGGTCGTCGTGTACTCGTCAGTTCCGTGCGCCGTCTGGGTTCCGAAGCCGAACTCGACCGTGGGAATCCCCTCGTGTCGGAGTTCCTTGGCGTCGCCACCCCCGGTCGCGCTCCGTCGGTAGACCTGGTCGTCGACGACGTGTTCGGCTGCTTGGGCGCTCGCTTCGACAACCGGACTCCCGAGCGGCTCGTACGACCCACGGGTCCACGAGAGATTCGTAATCTCGATGCCGTCCATCCCGGCCAGGCAGTTCCGTATCCCGCTGAGCGTCTCGCTGGTATCGACGCCGGCGGTCAATCGGATATCGACTCTCGCACACGCCGAGGCCGGCACCATGTTGATCGCCGTTCCGCCCTCGATGATGCCGAGATTGATCGTCGGGTAGCGGTACAGGCGGCGGGTCGCCTCGGCCCCGGCCTCCGGCTCGTAGAAATCCACCGACTCCTTGATAATTTCGTCCATCGACGAATCGACCGAGAGTTCCCGTTGCCCGAACTCGCTTCGCAGCTGCTCGACTGCCGTAGTCAGGCGATCGATCGCATTCTCTCCGATCATCGGCCGTGAACCGTGAGCGGCGGTCCCGGTCGCCTCCAGCGTCAGCCAGATGTTCCCGCGATCGGCCACCGAGACGGAGTAGCGCCCGTTTCGAGAGGTGGTCTCGCCGACGACGCAGGCATCAGGGTCGAACTCCGTCGTCTCTAGGAGTGTCATGAGTCCAGCATCGCCACCCGTCTCCTCGTCGCTGACGAACGCGAACTGGAGTGTCACTGGCGGCTCCGTCCCGGTCCGAGCGTATGCGAGGGCGACCTGTAACATCGCGGCGACCGATCCTTTCATGTCGGTCGCTCCGCGGCCGTAGATACGCTCGTTGTTCCGCTCACCCAGCGGATCGTACGCCCAGTCGCTATCGTCGAACGGGACAGTATCGAGGTGGCCGTTGAAACAGAGCGTGCGGTCGGCCCGGCTGGGGAGCGTGGCGACGAGATTCGGCTTCTCGGGGTCGACTTCATACCGCTCGATTGCCAACGGCGGCTCGTCGAGCACGTCTTCGAGCCACTCGACGACCTCGACGGTTCGTCCCGGCGGATTCTGGGTATCGTGACTGAGGAGCGTCTCGGTGAACTCGAAGAGTTCGTCGCGGTTACTCGAGAGGTATTCGGCGACGGCCGCGGGTAACTCGGTAGTGTTCATTTATGTGAGTCTGTATCACTGCTGGCCGCCGACGCCGGCGTACTCGACGCCGGTCAGGTCGGCGATATCTTTCTTCCAAGTCGACAGATCACGACGCTCGAACCCGGAGAGACTGTCGTGTCCACAGGCGCGGGCCATCACCTTCATCAGTTCGACTGTCGCCTCGAAGAAATTCTGTAGGCCGTCGGCGGCCGAGTCGATAACGAGTCGACTTCTGAGGTCCTCTCGCTGGGTGGCGATCCCGACGGGGCAGTTGTTCGAGTCACAGGCCCGCATCCCGAGACAACCGATCGCCTGCATCACCGAGTTGGCGACCGCGACGCCGTCCGCCCCAAGCGCCATCGCCTTGATGAAATCCGATTCCGTGCGGAGACCACCCGTCGCGATCAGCGTCACGTCCGACCGGTCGCGTCCGTCTAGGTGACGGCGGGCACGGGCGAGCGCTGCCATCGTCGGGACCGAGATGTTGTCCTTGAATACATCCGGTGCTGCGCCAGTGCCTCCGCCGCGGCCGTCCAGAATAAGGTAATCGGCACCGGCCTCCAGCGCGAAATCAATGTCCTCCTCGACGTGCTGAGCGGAGAGCTTGAATCCGATCGGGATGCCGCCACCGACTTCCCGGACGAGGTCGGCCATCTCGGCGAAATCTTCAGGGGTGCGCAGGTCGTCGAACCGTGCCGGGCTCACGGCGTCCGTCCCCGGTTTGAGGTCGCGGACTTCCGCGATCCGACCCTGTACCTTCTCGCCGGGAAGGTGGCCGCCCGTACCGGTTTTCGCACCCTGACCGGCCTTGAAGTGGAACGCCTGGACCTTTTTGACGAGGTCGATGTCCCAGCCGAACTTCCCCGTCGCATACTCGTAGAAGTACCGGGAGTTGGCCTCCTGTTCTTCGGGGAGCATCCCGCCCTCGCCGGAACAAATGCCTGTGCCCGCCTGGTCAGCCCCTTTCGAGATCGCGATCTTCGCCTCCTCGCTGAGCGCACCGAAGCTCATGTCGCTCACGAAGATCGGGATTTCCAGCTGGAGCGGATTCTCCGCGTTCGGGCCAATCACCAGCTCCGTGTCGACTGGGGCCTCGTCGTCGAGTGGGGTTCGGGCGAGCTGGGCAGTCAGGAGCTGTAGGTCGTCCCAAGAGGGAAGCTCCGAACGTGGAACTCCCATCGCCGAGACGTCACCATGTTCACCGATTCCATCGGGTCCTTTCTGGGCGAGACTCTGGATGTAGTGTGTGTACGGCTCTTTTTCGTAGTCGGGTTCGCCGTAGAACTCGGGGTCGACCGATCCACCATCGATATCGTCGGTGGCCCCTTGCATCGCTCCGTCGTCGCTGTCTCCAGCCTCGGGGGGATCGTACGGTTGTGGATTCTCGTCCGCCCACGCCGCGACCTCTGCGGCGTCGACGAAGACGGCGTCCTCGTCCTCGTCGACCCACGCGGTAAACTTCTCGAGGACCTCCGAGTTATCGTACTCGCTGACGCCCGTGTCGTATCGGTAATCCCAACCGTGAACGCCGCAGATGAGATTGTGCCCCTCGACGTGGCCGTCGCCGAGGAGCACCCCGCGATGCAGGCAGCGTCCGTACAGGACCGACACCTCGTCGTCGTAGCGAACGACCACGAGGTCGATGCCATCGACGCGGGCGTGTGTGGGCTCACGATCAGGGAGGTCGCTCCAGACGGCGATCTGTTCGGCCGTCCCCTCGTTAGAGCGACTCATATTGCGTACCTCCCTTCCTGGGGGGTAGATCGACGCTCGATGCGACTCGACGACTGCTGACCGGAAATCGATGTAGTGAGTATCATCATTGGAGTGTCGTTTCGGGAATGTTCACACCGGGTCTGAGTCGGTGAGGATTTCGACGAGGGCGGGGCCATCGTACGCGATTGCATCTTCGAGAGCGTCGTCGAGTGCGTCGACGTCGTCGACGAAGACGCCGTGACCGCCGCAGTTTTCGGCGAATGCAGCGAACTCAGGATTGACCAGATCGGTCTGCCAGACGTCCCAGCCGCCCGTGCGCTGCTCCTTGCTGATCTTCCCGAGTTCGTCGTCGTTCAAGAGGACGTGCGTGACGTCCATATCGTACTTGACGGCGGTCGTGAACTCGCTCATGTACTGGCCGAAGCCGCCGTCGCTGGACACTGAGACCACTTTGCGACCAGCGAACGGCGACTCGGGTTCCTGTGTGGCCGCCCATGCACCGAGCGCTGCGGGGAACGCAAAGCCGATCGAGCCGAGATAGCCTGACATGAGCACGAACTGGTGTTCCGGCTCGAAGTACCGCCCGAAGGCGTAGGTGTTGTTCCCCACGTCGACAGGGATGATGGCGTCGTCCGGGACGAGCCGCGTCATCGCGTCGAAGGTCGTGGCGTAGTTGACGCCACGCTCGGGCGTTTGGGTGCGTCGCGTCGCCTTCTCCTCGCGCCAGATCTCCCACCGGTTAGCGAGTTCCTCACGCTGGCTTTCCGCCTCCACGTTATCGATGCGACCCAGCAGCTCGTCGACGGTGACGCCGATCTCGCCCCAGACGGGCACGTCGATACTGTGGAACTTCCCGAGGGTCATCGCGTCGTAGTCGACGTGAATCGTCGGCTTGTACTCCGCAATGCCCGTGTGATTCGAGAAGCTCGCCCCGAAGACGGCCAGCAGGTCCGCCTCGTTCATGAAGTGGCTCGCAATCGGCGTTCCGCTCCGGCCGAGGACGCCCCCCGCGAGCGGATGCGAGTCGGGAATCTGCCCCTTCGCTTTGAATGTCGTCAGCACCGGACAGTCGAACTGCTCGGCGAGGTCGACGATCCCGTCCATCTCGAACCGTGCGCCGTGACCGGCGATGATGACCGGCCGCTCGGCGGTTTCGAGCAGATCCACAGCATCACGGAGCGCGTCCTCTGGTGGGCTGATGTCGCGCTCCGTGATGCGTCCCTCGGGATCGCCCGGCTCGACGCCCTCTGCGGACTGGGTCTGGATCTCGTCCGGGAAGATCAGGTGTGAGACACCTCGTTCAAGGATCGCGGTCTTGGCAGCACGGGTCGCGAGTTCAGCGTGCTGGCTGTCCGGCAGGACAGTCGCCTCGAATTCGGCGACGTCGCCGTAGGCGGCCTCGAGGTCGACCTCCTGGAAATTGCCCGTGCCCAGCACCTGCGACTCGACCTGCCCCGTGAGCGCGATGGTCGGCGCACCATCGACGTTGGCGTCCCATAATCCCGTGAGCATGTTCGTCGCCCCCGGCCCAGCGATGGAGAAACAAGCCGCTGGCCGACCGGTGAGCTTCCCGTAGGCCGAGGCGGCGAACGCGCCGGCGCCCTCGTGACGGACGCCGTAGTACGCGAGGTTTCCTTGGTCGGCCTCGCGGCGGAGCGCGTCAGCGAGACCGAGGTTCGAGTGGCCGACGATCCCCCAGACCTGCCGGACGCCCCAGTTGACCAGCGTCTCGGCGATGACGTCAGATACTGTCCGCTCGTGGGGCTCTTCCTCGGGAAAACCGACGTAGATGCCGTCGTCGCGTTCTTCGACCGGAAACGTCTGGACGCAGTCGTCGTGTGACCCGGGCGTCTCACCGGTTAGCGGATCGAAGTCCCATCCGTGCCATGGACAGCGGAGCCACCCAGTTTCAATCGAACCCTCGCCTAGTGGGCCACCTTGGTGCGGACAGCTGTTATCGAGTGCAGCATATTCCCCATCGTGATGGGTTACAGCGACGGTCGTATCGCCACAGCTGACAGCCTTGACCCGACCCTCTGGAAGTTCAGTTGGAGAAAGCGCCTTGTACCACGTCATGTCCCCGTGTGGTGTGTTCGGGGACGAGCTATCGGCCATATCTTTGCCAGCCGTGGAGAACAGGGTTAATGACGCTGGGGGCGTTCAAACGCGTTTCATCTCACCATAGCATTTATATATCGATTACTTGACTACGTTTTCGCATCCACGAGGCTAGTCACGGCACGGTGAGCCTGCTCGGACCACTCCCCCAGAAGTTGGCCTGTTGCGTCCCTAAGACTGGTATTGTCACCGTCCGCTTGATTTTAGTAATCAGGACGCTAATCTGGTTGAATATAAATATCGATGGAACCTGGGACCGACAGTAATCGACGAGACTCGATCCTTGAACCCGGCGAAAACATTCGAGTTCTGTATGTCAAAAACAATGGATCCAGTACTATAGAATGGTCTGAGCGCCTGGAGCGGGCAAACGACTCGTTCGAAGTAACGATTGAATTCGATTCCGACGTGGCGCTCGAAACTCTTCACGACACACCCGTTGAGTGTGTCCTCAGCGACTACGAATTGAAGGAATCGAACGGGTTGGAGGTATTGGAACGAGTCAGAGAGTTCGATTCAGAATTGCCGTTCATACTGCTCACAGACGATGGGGACGAAGATATCGCTAGCGACGCGATCTCGGCCGGCGTCACGGACTATCTCCAAAAAGATCGGGAGGAGAATCAGTTCGAAGTGCTGGCAAACTACATTGAGAGGGCCGTTGAGCGATATCAGTCTCAGAGAGCCGTTAAACGAGAGCGCGTCCATCGCGCTGCCCTGTTCAAGAACACGCCCGATCCGATCGTCAGAGTGACGTTCAAGGATCAAACACCCGAAATCGTCGACGTCAACGCCGCCTTCGAGTCGGTATTCGGGTTTGAACAGGAGACGGTTATTGGCTCCAGTATTCGAGACGTCATCGTTCCTGATTCGGAACACGGAGAGCATCGCTCGATCCGTGATGACGTGGTCGAAGGAACCCCCGTCGAGACAGAGGTTCGCCGGCAGACCAACGACGGCATTCGACAGTTCAAGCTCCGGGTTATCCCCATAGACGGAGCCAACGGGGTTCGCGGTGCGTACGCGTGGTACACAGATATCACCGAACAGAGGCAGTACGAGGAACGCCTCGAGCGCCTGAACGAGGCTATCCAGAACCTGATGACTGCAACTACCGAGACGGAGGTCGCAAATATCACCGTCGGGATCGCCCAACAGGTTCTCGAACAGCCACTGACGGCGATGTGGTCGTTCGACGCCGACGCAGAGGTGCTCCGCCCACTAGCTGCTACTGACGCCGCGGCCGAATTGAATGATTCCCGCGACGTCGGCGACACAATCGGGACGATCCCGTCCGGTACCACCGAGATCGATATATTCCACGAGGGGAGGCTGACAGAGGTCGAAGATTACAGTTCGGTCGAGAACCCGGCTCATCCCGATACACCACTCGGGACAGTCCTGATCGCGCCACTCGGTAACCACGGGCAGCTCCACGTCGGTTCCCGGACTGTCCAGCCGTTCGACGACACAACTCGCGACCTCGTTGAGATACTGTGTCAGAACGCGGAGGCAGCACTCGAACGCGTGTATCGCGAACAGACGCTGAGTAACCTCAGCGAGATAACCAGTGAACTGGTGCAAGCGTCATCTACTGAGGAAATTGCGACCCTGGCAACCGAGGCCGGAAACGAGATTCTGGAGTTGCCGTACACACACGTCTACTTGATCAACGACGACGGCGATGTGCTGGAACCCGTAGCGGTAACGGACGCGACGCGCGACCGGTTCGGAGAGCTACCGCGATTCCGACGGGGAGAGGGGTTGTTCTGGGAGACAATTTCGGCCGGTGAGATTCGTCTCTACGACGACGTCCAGACCGAACCCGGCTTGGCGAGCGACGTTCCGTTCCGCGGAGCCGTCATCGCACCGCTCGGTGAGATGGGCGTGTTCGCGAGCGGGTCTCTGCAGCCCGCGGAGTTCGATGCGTTCGATAAAAAAACTCGTCTCGATACTGGCAGCCACTACCGTAGGGGCTCTCAACCGGGCCGAACGCGAACAGAGACTACGCGATCGTGAGCAGGAACTGGAGCGTGCCAGAGATCGGTTCCAATCGGTATTCGAACACAGCAACGACGCCATCGTGATCTTCGATCCAGAGGCGGACGAAATTCTTGAGGCGAACCCCCAGGCGAGCGAGCTACTGGGGTACACCCAGGAAGAACTCCTCTCGATGGGGCCGTCCGACATCCATCCCGAAGAGATGGACCGATTCCGGGAGTTTCTCGATACGATCCGCACGGAGGGTAGCGGCCGGACGGACAGACTCTCTTGTCTTACGGACTCCGGCGAATACGTCCCGGCGGAGATCTCCGCCTCGACGCTAGAATTCGGCGGTCGCGACAGTGTTCTGGCTCTAATCCGTGATATCAGTGAACTCCGAAAGTACGAGCGCGAACTTGAGCGTCAAAATGAACGGCTCGAAGATTTTGCGAGCGTCATCTCCCACGATCTCAGGAACCCGTTGAACGTGGCAATGGGCCGAGTCGAAATCGCTCAGAGGAATTTTGAGAGTGAGCATCTGGAAACTGCCAAATCGTCTCTAGAACGAATGGAAGAGATGATCGGCGACCTCCTGGCGTTGACCCGTGCAGGGGAATCCGTCGAAGAGACTGACCGCGTGTCACTCGATTCTATCGTCGATGGATGTTGGCAAAACGTCGATACCCGGGAAGCGACTCTCGAAACGTCCGTCGAGATAACGATCCATGCGGACAGGAGCCGTCTCCGCCACGTGCTCGAGAACCTCTTTCGAAACGCCATCGAACACGGGCGGTCCGACGTGACGATACGCGTTGGAACGCTCTCGGACAACACCGGGTTCTACGTCGAGGACGACGGCCCGGGCATCCCCTCCGAAGACCGCGACAACGTGTTTGAGCAGGGCTACTCGACCACCGAGGATGGGACGGGCTTTGGTCTGAGTATTGTCAAGGAAATCGTCGAGGCACACGGATGGGACATCATAGTTACCGACGGCACAGATGGTGGTGTCCGCTTCGAGATCAGCGGTGTCGAGGTCGAGTGAGCTCCGACCCTCACTTATGGTAATTAGTGCACTCTCAGAATGGATGTCTGACTGGGCATCGTTGTCTCCCCTATCTCTGGTATCCCTCGGTGCGCCGTCTCTAAGATCTTCGGGGATCGATCACGGTTTTACACGATGGACACTCCGCAAAGACGCCGATCGAGTCATCCGAGCGTTGGTAGGTGATTATTTCGTCTCTCCTTCGGATGTCGTGCCCGCAATTCGGACAAGCGCCGAGGCGTCCATCGTCGGGTATCATTGAAACAGGGGGGACGGGGGAAGATGGAGCGTGTGACACATCGCCCCGTTCGGTACTCGGTTTACATGGCAAATGAGTATTCAGCGAGGATGCAACAGAGCCACACAGGGCTTGCTGGGACACTGACACTGGTTCGAATCTATTGAACGGGAAGGTTAGTCCAATCCGTAGAAACTGTCCCGGCCGTGATCGTCCTGCCAAGCGAACGCGTAGAGCCGACGGGCTGGGAGCCGAGTCAACTGTCGCCCGTCACTACTTTTTCCGGTCGTGAGGCCCCATGAGACACCGTCTCCATACAGCCTCTCATCACGGACCTCGAACCGGTCGCCTGGATGCTCGAATGCGTGAATTTCATCGCCGGTACTGACGACGAGCACACTGAGTCCACCGATTGAATCAGAGACGACGCCACCGCTAGCACGAACCTCCGGGAGCGGATAGCCGACCGCGTCGCTATCGTGGACAATTCCCAGTACTGGCGTCTTCGGGTCGATGTCGTCACGATCCCAGCCACGTTCGGGACCTTCCCCACGCATCGCTCGCAGACCGAACGCCTCCGCGGAATCGTACTGCTCGTATCGCGTCATGTCGTATGCCGCGCGGGGTGACTGATGCCGCGAGTCGTTCTCGCCGCCATGAACGGGTTGTAATACGATGCCAGTTGGATATTCGGCTCGAAACCGCTCCCACGACATCATCGACGCGGCGACGACGTCCAGTTTCTGTCCCTCGAGTGGGCCGCTGATGGCTTCTCCGAGCGGTTGTTTCCACTCTGATTCGGTCTCGCGGTCGTACATCACGAGCGCGTCGTCAGCAAGCTTCCCGGAGGTGCCAAACGTCAACACCTGTTCGTCAACCACTCGGACGTAGACGACGCCACTCGCGCAGATCGGACACCACGTGACCGCGATAGGTAGCTGGTCTTCGGTCGCGTCCGTGGATGCGGAGGTGAATGTCTCCATTTTGGGGCTTCCCGACACCACATCGTTGACGATCTCGTGGTAACTAAGGATTCGAACCGGATACGCCCGTGGTGGACCACTTTCGACGACGATCACGTCATCGTTGTCATCGCCGAAATATGACGACCCGAACGACGGATCGTCGATGCTCGGAATCGCATCCCGCGGGAGCACGTCCTGAATATCCATATGCAAGTCACGGCTGGACCGTGCATAATCACTTGGCCCAGCTGCGTATTGGTGAGCAAAACCCACCTAAACTGCCCTGGGGAGTATTTGTTCGTCCGCGGTGATGGAACCAGTATGCAGAAGAACTTGTTTCGAACACCGGGCGGCCGTGCCGTTACGGCAGTGACAGCAACCGAGATGGAGGAGGTCGACCGGGTCGCAGTCGAGGAGGTAGGGTTACAGCTGCTCCAGATGATGGAGAACGCTGGTCGGACCCTGGCGTGGCACGTTCGTGATGTCCGAACGGAGGAGGCTCCAGTCCTCGTCGTGGCCGGGAACGGGGGCAATGGCGGCGGGGGAATGGCCTGCGCGAGACATCTCGCGAATCGCGGCATTCCTGTCCAGCTTATAATCGACAGGTCTCCCGACGACCTGTCCGGCGTCGCAGCCACGCAATACCGTATCCTCGACGAGATGGGCGTCCCGACTACCACCGATACGGAGCAGCTGACGCACTCTGAGAGTCAGCGAGTCATTGTGGATGCGCTCATCGGGTACGGACTCGATGGTGAAGTTCGATCTCCGGCGAGCGGGGTGATCGAGCGGCTGAACGAACTCTCGGAACCGATCGTGTCACTTGACCTCCCGTCGGGCCTCGACGCGACGACCGGCGAAACGCTCGGGATGGCAGTCACGCCGACCCGGACCGTCACACTCGCACTCCCAAAGACCGGACTCGAATCAGTCGCGGGAGCACTCTATCTCGCGGATATCAGTATTCCTCGATCTGTGTACGAACGGCTCGGTATCGAGTACGATCGGCCGTTTGGGCAGGATGATTGGGCCGAACTGAAAAGATAGCCCTCTGGTTGCGCTCCCGTGTAGCCGAGTTGCACGGTCCCGTCTCTCTCAAGTCGTCGGATGTGGTATATTTTCACATGCTTCGAGTAGGCCAGGAGGCGCCGGATTTCACGCTCCCTGGAGCAGCGGCTGGAACGATCGAAACGCACGGGCTCTCCGAGTACACGGATCGGGGCTGGGCGGTGATACTCGTCTTCTACCCGCTCGACTTCCATCCGGCCTGTACCGACCAGTGGTGTTCGCTGCGCGACGCCGACTGGCTCACGCTCCTGGACGACGTGGTCGTCCTCGGTGTGGGATCGGACGGGGCCTACGCTCATCGCAAGTACGCGACCGAGCACAACATCCAGTTCCCGCTGCTGTCGGATACTGATGGACAGGTCAGTCGAGCGTACGGCGTGTTGCTCGAGGAGTTCGAGGGGCACAGAGATCTACCTGGGCAGGCGACATTCGTCGTCGACCCCGGCCGAACCATCCAGTTCGCGTGGTCGGCCGACAGCCCGGAGGAACAGCCGGACCTCGACGCGTTGCAGAAAGCAACGAACTGTCGTGACGATGAGTGTGGTCTTACTGAGTCCGAAGAGTCGGCCTGATCACTTCGCGTCCGCTGGAACGGTACTTATTCCCCGTAGGTGTGGAAGTCAACAGCTTGTTCGAGCAGTTCGTCGGGAATCCCGGGGACCTCCTCGGAACGCACTGGCCCCTGCTCGTCGAGGAGATTGGGGTCACGTGGGAAGTCTCGGAGCTGAAAGTGAACGTCGATGCCGGCCTTCGCTCCCTGCCCGAGCGCGACCGGAATCTGGTTGTGACCCGGGGTACAGTCCCCGACTGCGTAGACATCGTCGACTGACGTCCGACCGTGGTCGTCGACCTCGATGGTACCGTCGTCGTTGATCTCACAGCCGAGTTCCCTGGCGAGCCCGTTGTTGTACTCGGCGCCGTACATCGCAAAGCCGCCTTTGTACTCCCGAACGGTGCCGTCCTCGAACTCGAGCGCTTTCAACCAGCCGTCTTCGCCGTTCTGGACTCCCGAGACGTCTTCGTGGATGACGTCGATCGGATGGTTTTCGAGCATCTCCGCGGTCTCCGAACTCCACTCGGGCTCGTTCCCACGCGTAAGCAGGTCCACCTCGTCGGTGAAGTTCAGCATGATCCCTGCGACGTGGGCGGCGCTCTCGGCGTGGCCCATCACGTATACCGACTCGTCGACGAACATGTGGGCGTCACAGTGCAGACAGTAGTGGAGCCCGCGACCCGTCCGCGGAAGCGGCGGTTCCGGCCGGACGTCGTTAAACCCGGTCGCGAGCACGACGCGGTTGGCTTCGTACTCGGCGCTGTTGCCAGCTAATCGGATGCCGTCTGAGTCGGGCCGTGAACAGGTCGTGACCATATCCCGGTGGATGTCACACCCATACGCCTCGAGCTGTTCTTGTCCGATGCCGAGGAATTCTCCCCCGCTCGTCTCCTCCTTCACGCCCAAGAGGTTGTGTACCTCCTGCATCATTGCTGCTCGGCCACCACCTCGGGTGACCACAGCCGTATCATGACCAAGGCGCGTGCTGTACAGCGCTGCTGTCATCCCGGCGGGACCGCCGCCGACCACGACGACTTCGTACTCGTCGACCGATGTTTCACTCATATATCACGAAGTCGAATCCTCGATAGATTTTGGTACCGTCGGGACAGTTGCGATCGGACATTTCACACAGATGTGAGACGGTGACCGTATTCATGTTCTCCCGGGTGTGTGACTCCGTTCAACGACCGCGTCGCGGTTTAGTACTCATCGCACATCTGATAGACCTGCACACATGGCATCAATCGTCGCCGGTCTGGCTGGTGGACTCGTCGCAACGATCGTTATGACCATCGTCATGATGGTGATGGGGGACGGTGGACCGCCGCCGACGGCGGCACTGGTCGCGAAGTTCGCAGGTGGCGACCCCGCGGACTACGCGATGCCCGGAATGATATTACACGTGATTTACGGCATCCTCGCGGGTGCAGTCTTTGCCATCGGCGTTCCGTTAGTCGGACTGAGCCTTGGATCGATAGCTGTGGCAGCCGGACTCGGGCTCGTCTACGGCATTATCCTCATGATCGGTGGGATGATGTTCTGGATGCGGATGGTCATCGGTATGGAACCCGATCGGGACATGATGAGGATGTTCGGGACGGTCCACGTCATCTACGGTGTGGTCCTAGGCGCTTTCCTCGGGGCTGGCATCCTGGGCTAATTTGACCGTCACCATCGCTTGCGCCCGCGTATACATTCAATACGACACACTCTCATGATATGGAACCGCTCGGTCGTCTTCGGTGGCGTCGTTTTCTTAGGTAGTTTACTTACAGTCTCAGCTCCACACGAGGCAGCGACACTGTCGATCCAGTCCTCCCTGCTGCAGTCGCTTCCCCTCCCGGCTGGGTTTCCGGTCGATCAGTTCCTCGCGCATTGGTGGGTGTTTCCCGCGTCGATTCTGTTTTCGCTGATCGCGCTCGCATCCGGCGTGTCGGGGGCGTTGTTCTTCAGCCCGTTTTTCATGCTGATCGTCGGTCTCTCCCCCTCGCAGGCGATCGGAGCGGGCCTCTTGACCGAGGTGTTCGGGATGGGGAACGGGCTGTTGAATTACGTCCGCCAACGGGTCGTCGACTACGCGACCGCGAAGTGGCTCCTCCTCGGGGCAGTGCCGGCGGTCGTCCTCGGTGCGTTTGCCGCTCATTACGTTCCGACCACACTGCTCAAACTCGCCTTCGGGGTCGGCCTCCTCGGTCTGGGCGGT
This sequence comes from Halorubrum sp. CBA1125, assembly GCF_009742825.1. Classification (GTDB taxonomy): domain Archaea; phylum Halobacteriota; class Halobacteria; order Halobacteriales; family Haloferacaceae; genus Halorubrum. The sequence continues at coordinate 8,251 of NZ_WPCE01000008.1, read as the reverse complement.
TTCCTCGTCTACTACGATCCCCCGGAGGAGTGTGTTCCGGGCGAATGCGAAGGTGAGTACCTCGAACAGAAGAACACCGGGCGTGGGAAGACGACCATCGAAACGACGGACGGCGAGACGTTCCGATACGACACCTGCTGGCGACCACCCGGCGTCGGCTTGGCGACTGCTGGTGGATTCATTACTGGACTCATCAGCGCCGGGCTTCCGGAAGTGACGACCACGCAACTTATCGTCCGGTGTCGGCTGCCACCAAGAGTTGCAGTCGCAACGAGTGTGTTCGTCCTCGCTATCGCGGCTATCGCCGGTACGATCGTTCACGCGTTGGCAGCGACGCCCGTCTGGTACATCGTCGCGTGGTCCATCCCCGGCGTGCTGATCGGCGGCACTCTCGGAACACGCGTCGGAAAGTACGTTCCGAGCGAAATCATGGAACCGGCACTCGGCGTCGTATTCGCGATCGTCGGTCTCGTCGTCCTCGCGAGTGAACTATTGGTCTAATTCTATATTTGATACAAGCTGACTGGATTGTAATCGAGCATCAGTCTTCAGGGAATGAATCCCAGAAGATCTCTGGCAGATCGCGATCAGGGTTCTCTTCGAGGTAGTCCTGTTTCGTCAGGTTCGCATCCTCGATGAGGGCAGCGGCTTCGCCGGCCCACACGTAGAACCCGATCAGTGTCTCACGGCGCATCCGTTCGAGATCGACCGAGTGATACACGTTGACTACGCCACCCTCTTCGCGGTTCAACTCTGACCGTTCGAGCAGCCCCAGCTCGACGAGTTTGTTGAGATACCGGGTGATGGTACTCCGGTCGTAGCCAAGTGACTCGGCTACTTCGTTCGCGGATAGTGGCCCTTCCCCGATGACACACAGGCAGATATCGAGCCCGGCTTTCGGAAGGCCAAACGCTTGGAGGAGGACCTGCTTGACGTCGGGTGGCTGCACGCTCATTTCCAGGTCGGTCACGCGCTCCATCGGCTTATCGTGACAGGACATCGGGGGTTCGTCGCGGCCGAGCGCGAGGACGATGTTATCACAGTCGGGGCATTCGTACAGGTTGTACCGACTGGATGTCGGATCGTACTGTACCTCTCTGGATTCCGCCGTCGACTCGTTCGTCTCGTTCCCTGCCATTAGCTATTCAGCTCCATTTAGTACACAATCGTATTGGTTCCTGATAAATACCGGTTCTCTCATATCTTTGAGTTCGATGTAGCGGCGTCGACGATGACCATCTCCGTAGTATTGAGTTCGAGGAGTTCTTCACCAGTTATCGTGACTCGTGCGGTGCCATCGGGCGTGATTCGGGCCAGTTCACAGGCTTCCAACCTCTCAATATGCGATTCGACTGTGTATTCATCGGCGTCGAGCGTCGCAGCTAGCGCTTCGATGGTGGTCGTCTCCTGTCGTGTCGCGTCACTCGCCGTAGCGAGCTGTTCTAAGACGGATCGTCTCGTCACAGACATAGTGGGTGAGAGGTGGGTTGTTCTGAATGGATAGCCACCTGCGTCAGTTCCATTTTTGCGCTCTCTCTGTGCCGTTTACTGTTGGCCGTGGTTCAATACCTCGGTAGCGGGGTGTGGGTTGCATCGTGCTTCTGAGGGTTATTCTTCGACCGTTCGGCTGATGTCCAGGGTGTATGCTTCGAGCACGTCTCTGCCCAGGAGGACCGGATAGGTCATTTCCGACCGGTCGGTGATGCTGGCGGTGACCGTCCGCCAGCGCCCGTTCAGACAAAGGTCGACGTCGACGAGGGGGCGCGTCTCCGTGCCACTGCCCGTCCCCGACCGCACGTCGGTTGTACCCACGAGAGGCCCGGCGCCGATCCGACCGGCGAGGTCGGTGTCGATGCTCGTTCGCTTGGCACCCGTGTCGGACTTCGCGACCGCCTGTTCTGCCCCGTCACGACCATTGATTCGGATTCGCGAGGTGTAGCCGAGGACGCCGTCGTCACCCTGGTCTTGAACGAGCGGCGGTTTGCAATCGGGAACGGAGTCGTCCAGTGTCGTTTCCAGCTCGACGACTTGTGAAGTGTCGATGCTGCCGCCTGCTCGCTCGATAGCGAGGCGTGCGATGTGCAGAGCGGCCGAGACACCCGTCGCCGAAAACAGGCCTTTGAATCCCGCGGTAGCGTTGACTTCGAGGATGTACCACTCGCCGTCGATCGGCATCAGATCGACCCCGGCCAGATCCAAACCAAGGATATCGGTGGCCTCCTTCGCCAGTCGGCGAGGCTCCTGACCGAGTTCGTCAGTTACGCCCTCGACGTCACCGCCGAGCGCGACGTTCGTCCGCCAGTCGCCGTCCGGTGCGTGGCGTCGCATCGCCCCGACGATCTCCCCACCAACGACGTAGACACGCACGTCAGAGGGACGATCATCGGAGTCTTCGAGAAACTCTTGGACGAACGCATATTCGTCGTTGATCATCGGACCGACGGGTTCGTTCGGCGAGACGACCGACATATCCTGCCCGTTCGTCCCGATGGTATGCTTGTGGGCAGCGGTATCCGGGAGGTACTCCGGCCACTTTTCGAACTTCCGCGGGGAGCGGCCAAAGAAAGCGTCCGGTACTGGCAGGCCGGCTGCAGCAAGCTTCGCACCGGCGCGATACTTATGGAGTGTGTTCGCGACGGCCTGCGGTTCGTTTACGATAGGTGTCATCTCCTCGTAGAGTGCAGCGAGCTGGAGATCTTCGAGTTGGTGGTCACTCTTTGTCAGGAGCATCCGGTTTACGAGGATGTCGACCCGCGGTGAGAGCTGGACTGCACCGTCCTCGATCCACGAAGTGACGTTCTCGTCGCGGATCCACACGGGTTCGTGGCCCAACACCCGAACCGCGTTCAGGATCGCTTTGGTTTCCTTGCTGTTGTGGGTGCTCAAAACGCCCACTCGCTGTGTCCCAGCATCGGTCTGCACACTATCGATGCTCGCAGACCGTACCGAGTCCGTCGGACCCTCCGGTTCGGGGGAATTGGAAGAGGCAGTCATTAGCGTTGCTCTGGTCTATATTGGAGATACCCGTCATTACGGGTTCTGCGAACGTGTAACACAGTTACAACCCCTCTCTCGATTTAACCCGCTAGGACTCACCATGTAGGGACTGATGAGCGAACAACAGGCGGAAGCATTCACATTCGATGGCGGCCGTGTGGACCCCGGCGAAACGGAGGAATTCCGGTATCCAGTGAGCGAGACCTATCTGGGTGATCCGGTCCGGATTCCAGTGACGATTATCAACGGTCCCCGGCCCGGGCCAACTGCATTCCTCTCGGCTGCGATACACGGTGACGAACTCAACGGGATCGAAGTTGTCCGAGAAGTCGCCCAAGAGTGGGACCATTCAGAAGTCTGTGGGACGCTCGTTTGTCTCCCCGTTCTGAATGTTCAGGGGTTCGTCGCTCAGGAGCGCTACCTACCGATCTATGAACGGGATTTGAATCGAGCCTTTCCAGGGAAACAGAACAGTACGAGTTCGAACCGGATTGCCTACCAGATCTACCATAACTTCATCGAGCCCTGTGATTTCGGCCTCGATTTCCACACCTCGACACGTGGCCGGACGAACATGTTCCACGTCCGCGCCGACATGGACGACGAGGGGGCCGCCCGACTCGCTCGCGCTTTCGGAACGAATCTTATCATGGCCGGTGAAGGCTCTTCGGGGATGCTGCGGCGGGAGGCGACTGACGACGGTATCCCGACGATCACGCTCGAGATGGGGGAAGCACATCGCTTCGAGCGGGAGTTGATCGACCACGCCCTCGATGCGTCCGGAGCGTGTTCGCCGAATACGGGATTTACCAACAGGAAACGGTTCGGTGGCCGGGATGGCGGACTGTGATCGAGGGCTGGAGTGAAAAGACGTGGCTCCGGGCTGACGCAGGTGGAATCGTCGAAATGAACTACAAACGGGGGGAGTTAGTCCACGAGGGTGAGACAATCTGCCGCATCACGAACCCGTTCAAATCTGACGAAACGACCGTTGAGGCCCCATTCACCGGACTGCTCGTCGGGGTACTGGAAAACCCGGTCGTCTATCCAGGGAACCCACTCTGTCACTTCATCAAGCTCGAAGAAATGCAGGAACGAATCATCGAGAACCAACGTGGTATTCCACATAAATAACGTGACTCTGTGTAATTCACCATGTCCGCATCTGGGAGTTCAGAATGAGCTGCACGTGGACGAGCCGGTTTCATCGCACTCCCACGTGGGTAACCTTCTGCTCACTGGGATTCTTATTCGGTGGCCGGCCATACTGACACGCAATGGTTGAAAACAGCGGTCAAATCACGGTGTATTCGGATTACGTGTGTCCGTTTTGCTACCTCGGTCGCCGGTCATTGGAGGAGTATCAGGAAACGCGCGATCGTGACCTCGAGATTGATTGGCAACCGTTCGATCTTCGGAGTCAGAAACGCGGGCCCGACGGTAAGATCGATCACTCTGTCGACGACAGAAAAGACGAAGCGTATTTCGACCAGGTACGACAGAACGTCGCCCGATTGAAAGAGGAGTACGACGCCGACGAGATGCTCGACCTCGACGATCTTCTGGAGACTGTTATTGGCCCTCCTCGTCCGCTGGTGTCGGGAGCTGAATTTCAATTGTTGTTCCGGGAGCGGATTCGATAACTTCGATCTCTCCATCCAAGGTCGTGATAATCCAATAACTCAACCACAGCCCGAGTCCCTGCCCATGGATGAGTGGTGTTTCTACACCGGTTTCCAAAACACTCCGTTCCGTATCCGGAAGCCCCGGTCCGGTATCGGTAACCTGACAAGTGATCTGGAGATCGGACACACGTACGTCGATATCAACGGATGCAGGATCCCCCCCGTGCTTGGCAGCGTTATCAACGAGTTCGAATAATGCCACTTCGATCCGTGGAAGCGTCTCCGCGATCGCTTGGTCTGGCGCGTCGACAGTAATCGCGGCGTCTGGATATCGGGTTTCACACTCAGTGACGATCCGGTTGACCAGCGGCATAATGTCAGTCGGCTCTAACTCGGGTGATATTTCACGGTTCTGCTCGATCTTCTGTGCGGCTTCGGTTAGATCGAGTAATCGTGTCGAAGCAGCCCGGATCACCGCCGCTTTTTTCGCTCTATCCCCATCCAATTCCTCCACGAGCATATCCGCCCAGCCACGGATAACAGACATCTCGTTTCGCACGTTGTGACGGAGAACGCGATTTATGACGCTGATGAGTCCTTCCCGCTGGCGCCGATCACTCGCGTCACGCACCATTACTTGTATCCCGACGATATCGTCTGCACTGCGTGCTGCGTCCGGCACACTCCCATCGTAGATCGGAACGCCGCGGATATCTGTAAAGATGACTTCTCCTGATTTTGTTTCCAGTGGGAAATCCTGGGCTTCGGCTGGCTCTCCATTCAGAATCTGTGAGAGGTTCTCCCAGGCCCACTCCGTGGTCTGTGCATCGGGATGGGCAAGCGTTATCGGTTGGTCTACGAGCTCAGTTGGTGAGTATCCCAAGAGGTCCTGGGCGCTTTCGGACGCATACGTGAACGTTCCGCCCGTGTCGAACCGGAAGACGGAGTCGAAATTGGCCTCAATGACGGCCCGGTATATCTCTCGCTGTTCGTCCAATCGCTCTTCACGCCGTGAGAGTTCTTCTTTGTAGTTTCGTCGTTCGATGGCTTGGCCACCAAGTCTAGCGATTAGTTCGACGAAGAACCGTTCCTCGTCGACAAAGGGGTCGTCGCGTGGCTCCGTATCGGCAAAGCAAGCAGTCCCATACACCTCGCCGTCGACGAGGATTTTCGCACCGATATACGCTCCCAAGCCGAACGTCTGAACGGCGGTTTCGGAGATCTCTGTGGATGCTGTTGCATCCTCGATGGCGAGCTGGCTTTCGATTTCGATGGTCCGACGACAGTAGGCCTCGTCGAGTGGGCAGCTCTCACCTGGTTGGATCAACGGGTGATCCCCGGTCGCCTGAAGAATCTCCTGTGTCCCCCTTGAGATCCGTGTGAAAAACCCGATTGAAAGGTCGAGATATTCTGTCCCGATGTTGAGAGCCTGCTCGATTTGATTCTCGAGCCCTTCGTTTGGATCGGCGAATATCTCGTAAATTTGATTCCGATACGTAACAGCCCTCATAGCCGATTTTCTTCAGCCAACTCGTATGAAGGTTTGGTCACACATTTCGACGGTGTCTCTGTCCGGCCCGGTCCACGCCTTGGGCTTAGGAGAATCGGTGGATCAATTATTAGCTGATCATCACGCTAGATCTGACACCTCGTCTGGCTCCTCGACGTCGTTGAACTCTCCGCGTTCCACAGGTTCCCAGTCCTCATCCGGCTCTGGACTCCACCAGTCGACCTCGTAAGCGCCCTGTGCGCCGAGGACCTTCACGCGCGCCGACCGGTCCGGCAGGTCGCGGCGCAGTTTCTCGTCGACGTGAAGGTTCCAGGTCGTGGTTGTATCGAAGCAGGCGAGCACGGCCTCCTCGTAACCGCGTGTTTCTCGGGATTCCTGGAGTTCGACCTGGGTGTTGCAGTTCTTGCAGAACACTCCCTCGAAGGGAATGTGGGTGAACACTTCCTGCCCGCAGACGGGGCACCAAAGGAACTCGAACAGTGCCTCGCTGTGTCGGTCGAGTACTTCAAGACTCATTGTTGGGCCGACCCGGTTCGACCGGGTCACTCTCTCCGCCCCGGCCGAAAAACAGCGTCCAGCGCGGATTCACCACTCACCATTCGAGGCCGTAGACGATGCAGGAGATGGATTTATATCCACAGTCGGGACAATCGTACTACCGCTGAACCTTCGCCTCGTCTGCTGACTTCTCGCCGGTCCCACGTTCACTGGCGTCTCCGTGTCGTCAGTGAACATGACATCTTCGAACGTGTGCCCTGCAGATCGCCTCGGGATCCAACTCGCAGTCGTAATTATCAGTTGCCCTGAAAAAGTGTGGCTTCCTCACCATCAGGTAGTCTGATGAAAATCTCCTCGAATGACGTTTTGTACTCCTTCGAATGATGGCCATTTCTCTTTGGACGATATCTTACCTCAAGGAGCGACATATCAGCGAGACAGTTGAGTTTACGATACAGAGTAGAACATGATATCTCTAACTGGTCCTCTAACTCTGAAGCAGTTTGTGCAGAATCTGATGTTGCTTGAAGAATTGCTAGGGACTCTGAATCCCCGAGCATGTCGAACATGTCGTCAACGGGGGCGGGGAATGGTTGACCTCCGTCATCGCTACTTTCAGAAATTTGTCTTATTCCCGAAGACATTAGTCAAAAAGTCTGATCGTGGCGTGTTAAACATTCTCCCATTTAATAATGTAGTGTTCAGAGAAGCGGATTCCATGCGAAGGCGAAGGATCTGAGCTGCCCGTTCGCGGTTTCTGCTTCGGCGTTGCTGAAACAGTTTGAGAAACTGGTAGTTCTGCGTTTTACCTTACGAAAGACACGTTTGACGCTGTTCCGATCTTCATGTCGTTGGCTCTGTTGAAATCCTATTCGTTAAACATATTCTCGTCTGAAACAGCTGGTCACTGAAATCTGCGTACTGATTGTAATGAGGTCTGGCAGTTCAGAGAGATGTTCAGAGTCGCGTGCGAGATACAGGGCGCGTGTTTTGCAGAACAAGCTATGATCTGTCGATCATTCTTCCTTGTTTTCTGGTCTGGCTAGCAAGTCTTCTTCATACGCGGCTACTGCCTGAACGACAGCTTCTGCGTCCTCATCAGCCACATCGAAGGCGTCTAAACTCTCGTACAACAATTCAACGGCTCGCTGGATGTGAGCCGGAGTGAAGGGAATGTGTAGATGTGCCTCACGGACAGGTTCAGCGTCGTACGTTTCGGGACCACCTGCTGCCTCACACAGGAAATCCGTCTGCGTCCGACGTAGTTTCTCCATATCTGCAGTCTCGAAGAACGGCCCTAATTCATCATCGGCGAGAAGCCTGTCATAGAAATCATCGACCACAGCGCGAATACCCTCTTGTTCCCCGAGGCGCTTATACAGGTTTTGTTCAGTCATATTTCGTAAGAGCGAATGAATACGCATGTATATTATGGATTAACGAATATACACTTTCTACATAGGTCAATAAATGCCTACAGAACCAGTACTCTAGGCCGACTCCAGGCCGGTGAATTCATCCGCTCTATTCAGCAGATCACCGTCGCCGGAGTGGATGAGTCGCCACGTGTGGTGGCGGCCCTCGTGGCGGGTTTGAAATAGGACGCCGTCGCCGAGGTGGT
>NZ_WPCE01000003.1 GCF_009742825.1 Halorubrum sp. CBA1125 | reverse complement strand
GGCGGCCGCAGTAAGCACCGCAGGGAGCGAGTGAAACGAGTGACCGAGGCGCACAGCAAGCCCCCGAGTCCTCGCAGCTGGGGCTTTGGACGTATTCGTCGCGGAACTGTCGACCACGTATCGCCGAACGGCTGGGGCTTTGCAGATGTTCTCCGCGGTGACGACAATCTCGTATCGAGCGGTTCCATCCGAGATCTCGTACCACTAGCACGCCGACGCTAAACAGCTGATTCACCAGATAACAGATCGAAAAATCCGTCGTGAATCGTTCGCTGAGTCCTCTCCCGGAGACGGTTACGGTTCGACGAGGATCTTGACCTGTCCGTCGTCCGAGAGCAGCGACTCGAAGCCCGCGACCACGTCGTCGAGGTCGACCAGATCGGTGATGAGCGCCGAGGGGTCGAACGCGCCGCTCTCTATCATCGAGAGCGTCATCCCGTACTCCTCGCCCGAGCGGGGGCCGCCGGTGTAGACGTTCGTCCCGCTGATGGTCCGCTCGACGGTGACGACCTCGTTCGGGTTGAACGTCACGTCATCCTCGTAGACGCTCACGACCCGGAGGTGGCCGTCGTGTTGCGTGGAGCGAAGCGCCTGCGAGAAGGAGGCGTCCACGCCCGCGACCTCGAAGGCGACCTCGACGCCGTCCTCGGTGCGCTCGCGTATCTCCTCGACGGGGTCGACTTCCGTCGGATCGAGGGTGACGTCGGCGCCGATCTCCTCGGCGATCTCGCGGCGGCCCGCCTGAGGCTCGGAGACGAGGATCCGGCGCGCACCCGCCGCGCGGGCGGCCTGGATGACCGTCAGCCCGATGGGGCCGGTCCCGAAGACGGCGACCGAGTCCCCGGTCCGCACCGGCGAGTGCCTGACCGCGTGGAGCCCGACCGAGAACGGCTCCACCAGCGAGGCCTCCTTCAGGGACACGTCGTCGGGGATGGGGACGGCGTTGTCCTCGTCGACGACGAGACGCTCCGCGAATCCGCCGCCGCCACCGGAGAGCCCGACGAACCCGAGGTCGACACAGACGTTGTGCTTGCCCGCCAGGCAGTACTGACACTCCCCGCAGGGCAACATCGGGTTCACCGTCACCCGGTCGCCCGGTTCGACGGCGGTGACCCCCTCGCCGACGGCTTCGACGGTGCCGCTCACCTCGTGGCCGAGCGTGACCGGGAGCCGCTCGCCCGTCGCCGGGTGAGGCTCCGCGTCGGGAATGAGAATGGGTCCGGCGACGTACTCGTGGCGGTCGGTGCCACAGATGCCGGCGTACGCGATCGAGATCTCGACTTCGCCCTCGCCCACGGGCGGGTCGTCTATCTCCTCGACGCGGACGTCCTTCTTGCCGTAGTATTGCGCAGCACGCATGCAGAGTACGTCACGACAGAACAGCAAAATCCTTTCGACACCGTCCCTCGTGGAGGATCTCCCCCAAGACTCGTCGCTGAGGATCGACCTCACAGATCGTTCGTCGTTCTGCACTACCAAATGTTCGATCCAAGCACTCGCCACGGCGCCGTTCGCGAGACCCGAGACCGCTCGGTCGTTGAGTGGCGGGGAAGTCGCGTTCGTCGACGTCAGCCGACACGAGGGAGAAGGCGCAGTCAGAAATAGAAGGAATCGGTTGCGTCTCGCGTACCACCGTGGTACGCAGTCAGAGACATGCACGCTGGAGAAGCCAATTTATCCAATAGCTTCATGAGAATGATACATATATTGATTCGTGTTCGTATCGGTGTGTAATATTAATTCAGACACTATAATATAAGTATTCTATTAGATCACTTTTATCGGTGTTTAAGACAAAGATAAGTCGAATACATTTGCGAAAACAGATATTCCTCAATTTATATCTCCATAAAGTTTGGTTTTTGATACAGATCGGATACTGTGTGTCTCGATCGACGCTCTCGAATCGCTCGTTTTCATACCCTCACAATTATATGCTTAGAATATAATGGTGCGCTATGGCTCGACAAGGCCAGGACCAGCAAGGGGTATCGAACACGGACAGACGGAAGGTTCTGAAAGCACTCGGCGCCACCGGCGCCACGATGTCGGTCGTCGGCTGTATGGGCGGCGGCGACGGCGGCGATGGTGGCGACGGCGGAGACGGTGGCGACGGCGGAGACGGCGGCGACGGCGGCGATGGTGGCGACGGCGGAGACGGCAGCGACGGTGGATCCGGAGGCGCGGGCGAGACGATCCGCACGCTCGATTACGTCTCCCTCTCGGAGTCGGTTCACCCGATCCGGTTCACCTGGGGACAGATGCACGCCGAACAGCTCGAAGAGCTCGGCTTCGACATCGAGTACCACGCGCTCTCGATTCCGGACTACATCGACCGGGGGTTCAACCAGCGCGACCACGACATCTACATCCTCCGGTACCTGGACGGGTTCGACCCGAGCGGCCCGCTCTACACGGGGTTCCACTCCGACTCCACGGCGGAGGGCGGCGGGAACTGCTCGCTCTTCCAGAGCGACGAGTTCGACCAGATGTACCAGGAGCAGTCGAACGCCACCGATCCGGACGAGCGTCAGCAGATCGTCTACGACATCCAGGAGATGCTGATGGACAAGCAGGTCATCACGCCGGTGATGGTCCAGAACCGGCAGATGCCCTACGACACCCAGAAGGTCACCAACACGACCACGATGCTGGAGTACGGCCTCGGGAACATCCACAACTTCTCGAGCATGGAGCCCGCCGAGGGCAACGACTCCAGTCAGCTCACCTGGTCGCTCTCTGAGGACCTGACGACGCTCAACCCCATCAACCCTGAGCGCGGTCGGGCAGAGCGGCAGATCAACCGTCTCGTCTACGACCGGTTGATGCGGATCTCCCCGGACGACGCACAGCCGGTCCCGTGGATGGCCGAGACCGTCGACCAGACCGACGAAACCACCATCGACGTCACGCTCCGCGAGGGCCTCCAGTGGCACGACGGCGAGTCAGTCACCGCCGAGGACGTTCGCTTCACCTACACGTACGGCGCGGAGGTGTCGCCCAACGTGTCGGGGATCGCGGAACCCATCGACAACATCGAGGTCCACGACGAGCGGAGCCTCACGTTCAACCTGTCGGAGCCCACCGCCTCCTTCCAGACGGTGGCGATGGCGGGGCGTTCCGCGAACATCATCCCCCAGCACGTCTGGGAGGACGTCCCGGACTCGGTCGACGCCGAGTCGGCCACGCAGTGGGTCAACCCCGAGCCCGTCGGGAGCGGTCCGTGGCAGGTCGAATCGTTCACCCTGGGCGAGGAACTCGAACTCAGCCGCTTCGACGCCTACGGCGACGCCGGCTTCGAGACGCCGAACTTCGAGACCAGCGTCCGGCTCCAGGCGCCCGACATCCGGACGACCGTTCGCCAGCTCGAAGACGGCACGGTCGACTTCATCCCCTACGAGATCCAGGTCACGGACGTTCAGCGCTTCCAGCAGAACGACCGCTACGGGCTGGCCGACTCGCTGATGACCTCCATCCACTACGCGTGTTACAACATGAACCGCGACCTGTTCGCGGACAACGACATGGGCCGGGCTGTCCGCCGCGCGATGGCTTACGCCGTGCCCAAGCAGGAGGCCATTCAGGTGGCGACCGGCGGTACCGCACAGGAGATCCAGACGTGCTTCTCGCCGGGGCTGAGCTTCTGGTACAACGAGGACGTCGAGACGTTCAACCTGGACCTGGAGGCCGCCCGTTCCGAACTCGAGTCCGCCGGGTTCACGTGGAACGACGAGGGCCGCATCCAGTGGCCGGCCTGAGTTCGGACGCACCGACCCCCTGACCGTAACGTTTTTTACGGATAAAAACAGACCCGATAAGACACATGCTAACACAAACTGATAGAACGCCGCCCGTCTCGCCGCGATCCGGCGACGGAGGACCGCGTTACTGACATTATGGGACTGCAACGCTACGTTGGACGACGGCTGGTACAGCTCGTGATTACCTACTGGGTATTCCTGACACTTCTTTTCGGTATCTTCCGGTTGGCCCCGGGTGATCCGACGTCGATGTACCAGATGGACGGCCTCTCCCCGGAGGCGAGACAACAGATACTGGAACGGCTCGGGTTGAACGACCCGCTCCACGTCCAGTACATGCGTTTCATGGTTGACTTCATCACCGGGAACTGGGGAGACTCCTTCCGGTACGGTGAGCCGGTGATGGACATCATCGTGATAAAGTTCTGGAACACCGTGCTGCTCATGGGCCCCGCGTTCTTCCTGGCGTTCGCCATCGGCATCATCTTCGGTGCGTTCATGGGCTGGGTTCGCGGCACGAAAAAGGAGAAGGGCGGTCTCATCCTCACGCTGTTCGCGCGCTCCTCGCCCGAGTTCTGGATCGGCATCATCGTGCTGATGGTGTTCACCTTCCAACTCGGCTGGTTCCCCTCCGGGGGTATCCGGGCGCCGGGCGCCGAGATCAACTCCTTCTGGGGACGGTACCTCGCCTGGGACTTCCTCCATCACCTGGCGCTTCCCTTGCTCACAGGGGTGATCTTCTACATGGCGACCCCGACGTTGCTCATGCGCAGTAGCATGATCAGCGTCCTCAACTCGGACTTCGTCGAGATGAAGAAGGCGGAGGGAATTCCCGAGTACATCATCCTCTACAAGCACGCGGCGCGAAACTCCATCCTCCCGGTGACGACCGTCGTGGCCATCGTCATCGGTCTCACCATCGGCGGCTCGCTCGTCATCGAGACGGTGTTCAACTGGCCCGGCATGGGGCGTGAGATGGTCCAATCCGTGACGTACAACGACTACAACGTCTCACAGGCCATCTTCTTCCTGATGGGGTCGGTAGTGATATTCATGAACCTAGTGGCTGACATCGCGTACGTGTACCTAGACCCGAGAGTGAGGTTCGACGAACAATGAGCTTCTCAGACATACTCAACCGAGGCGGTTCAGACACCCCGTCCGGGGTCGGAATCGGACAGCGGATCCGGGAGGCGTTCCAGAGCACCGTCGACCTGTTCTCCGGCGAGCGGATGGGTCAGTTCGGCGTCTTCCTGCTCATCACGTTCATCCTCCTCGCGATGACGGCGCCGTTGCTCGCGCCGTACAACCCCGACACGCGTCACGAGGCGGAAGACGGCTCGCTACTGCGACTCGCCGAGCCGTCGGGAGACCACCTGTTGGGAACGAACCACGAAGGACAAGACGTGCTCTCACAGGTCCTCTACGGCACCCAGGTGTCGGTGTTCGTCGGCCTGTTCGCGGCGCTAATCGCGGTGTTCATCGGGACGAACGTAGGATTGATAACCGCCTACTACGGGGGACTGGTAGACGATATCCTGATGCGGCTCGTGGACATCGCCTACGGGCTGCCGTTCTTACCCTTCGTCATCGTCCTCGTGTTCATCTTCGGGGCAGATCTGTTCAACATCGTGTTGGTGATCGCCGCCTTGCTGTGGCGTGACTCCGCACGGGTCGTCAGAGCGGAGGTGCTCACACAGAAGGAGCGCGACTACGTCGAGTCCGCCGAGGCCATCGGCGCGAGCGACTTCAGGATACTGTACCGACACATCCTGCCGAACGTGCTCCCGATAGCCTTCCTCTACATCGCGTTCGCCATCGCGTACGCGGTCATCTTCGAGGCGAGCATCGCGTTCCTAGGCTACGGTGACCCCGAGCTCATCTCCTGGGGGAAGATGCTCTACCAGGCGTACACGTTCGGCGCCATTCGCTTCGCCTGGTGGTGGGTGATCCCGCCGGGAATCCTGCTGATGTTCCTCGTCTCGTCGGTGTTCTTCATCGGCCGGACACTGGAAAAGTTCACCAACCCCGAGCTCCGACACTGATACAATGTTAAACATCGAAAACCTACACGCACACTACCATACCGACGAAGGCACCGACGTCCACGCCGTCGACGGCGTCGACTTGGAGGTCGGCTCGAACGAGACCCTCGGGCTCGTCGGGGAGAGCGGCTGTGGCAAGACGACGCTCGCGAAGGCGCTCATCCGCCTGCTCCCGACCAACGGCGAGATCGTCGACGGCAGCGTCAACTTCAAGGAGACTGACCTGACCGAACTCTCCGACGAGGAACTCCGCAAGCAGATCCGCTGGACGGAGATCTCGATGATCCCCCAGAACGCGATGAACTCCCTCGACCCCGTTCACACGGTCGGGGCGCAGATCGTTCAGGCCATCCGGACCCACGAAGACTGCTCCAAAGAGGAGGCGTGGAACCGGACGCGGGAACTCTTCGAAGAGCTCGGTCTGGACGAAAACCGGGTGAAAGACTACCCGCACCAGTTCTCCGGCGGGATGGCACAGCGCGCGGCCATCGCACTGGCGCTGTGTCTCGAACCGGCGCTCATCCTGGCCGACGAGCCGACGACCGCGCTGGACGTGGTCGTGCAAGACCAGATACTGACCATGGTCAGCGAGCTCCAAGACGAGATCGACAGCTCGATGATCATGATCACCCACGACATGTCCGTCGTCTCCGAGACCTGCGACAAGATCGCGGTCATGTACGGGGGGAACGTGGCCGAGTACGCCGACTCGGAGACCATCATCAAGAACCCCCGCCACCCCTACACGCTCGGAATGCGCAACGCGTTCCCGGATATCTCGAAGGACACCCAGGAACTCATCTCGATTCCCGGGTCGCCGCCGGACCTGATCGAACCGGAGGAGGGGTGTAAGTTCGCCCCGCGCTGTCCGTTCGCACAGGACGAGTGCCGAGAGGTCACTCCCGAGCCAGAGGAGTTCGAGGAAGGCCACGTCGTCCGGTGTCACCGCGCGGACGAGGTGGAGTACCTCCAGGAGGAGGCCAGCAAGCGGGAGACGTGGGCCGAGATGAAAGACGACCAGGGCGACCTCATCAGCGCAACGGACGGTGGGACCGATGAGTAGCCACCAGTCGAAGATGCGGGTGGAGAACCTGAAGAAGCACTTCACCGCGAACCAGGGGCTGCTCGACCGCCTGCTCTCCCGGGGCGACCGGGAGGTCGTGAAGGCGGTCGACGGCGTCAACTTCGACATCAGGGAAGGCGAGTCCTTCGGCCTCGCCGGGGAGAGTGGCTGTGGGAAGTCCACGCTCGGAAAGACCCTGCTCAACCTCCACGATTCGACCGACGGGAGCATCTACTTCGACGACGCGGACATCACCACCCAGACCGGCCGGGAGGACATCGCGTTCAGGACCGAGGCACAACTCATCCAACAGGACCCCTTCAACTCCATCAACCCGCGGTACAAGGTGTTCGACTGGGTGAAAGAGCCGCTCGACGTACACTCCCTCGGCACCCGGGACGAGCGGACGGACCTCGTGATGGAGACGCTGAACGAGGTGGGCCTGCGGCCGGCAGAGGCCTACGCCTCCGAGTACCCCACCGAACTCAGCGGCGGGGAACGCCAGCGCGTCGGCATCGCGCGGGCACTGGTGCTCAACCCGTCTTTCCTCGTGGCCGACGAGCCCGTGAGCATGCTGGACGTGAGCGTTCGGGCGAGCGTGCTCGAACTGCTGAACAGGCTCAAAGAGGAGCGTGGACTGACGACGCTGTTCATCAGCCACGACCTCTCGCTGCTCAAGCACATGTGCGACCGCATCGCGATCATGTACCTCGGGCAGATCGTGGAAGTCGGGCCGGCACGACAGCTCATCAACGACCCGCAACACCCCTACACCGAGGCGCTCGTCTCCTCGACGCCGATCATCGATCCCGACGTCGAACGCGAGCGGATCAGACTGGAGGGAGAGGTTCCCGACCCGATAAACCTCCCGTCGGGATGTCGGTTCGCCCCACGGTGTCCGAAGGTGATGGACGAGTGTTGGGACGAGGAACCCCGGATGTACGACGTCGCAGAGGAACAGGAGGCGCGGTGCATCCTCCACGACGAGGCGCACGCCGACAAGGACGTGAGCGTCGGCGGGGCGCAGGCGACGTCTGACTGAGAACGGTCCGCCTCGTTTTTCCACGACGTGCGTTCCGATCTATCGCGAGTGACTAGAGTGACAGGCTGACGGAGGACAACGCCTGTTCCCGGCGGTTCGTCCGCGTGCTCCCGATGGGAATCACTAGTTTTAGTACCCGCTCTTCTGTACCTCCGATCGATGTCTACGCTAGACAGCTTCCGACTGGACGGAAAGACGGCGATTGTCACCGGCGGGAACCGCGGTATCGGCCGCGGCATCTCCGACTCGCTGGCCGCTGCCGGCGCGAACCTCGTCATCGCCAACCGGGACGAGGCCGCCGGAGAGGCTGCCGCCGAAGAGATCAGCGATGAGACGGGCGCCGAGGTGCGGGCGGTCGCGACGGACGTGACCGACGACGACGACGTGGAGGCGCTCGTCGACGCGACGGTCGAGGAGTTCGGGAGTCTCGACGTGTTGGTGAACAACGCCGGGCGGACGCTCAATATCCCGGCCGAAGAGATGACGATGGAGGAGTGGCGGAAAGTGATGGACCTCAACCTCGACGCCGTCTTCCGGTGTTCTCGCGCCGCCGGCCGCGAGATGATCGACTCGGATGGGGGGTCCATCATCAACGTTTCGTCCATCTCCGCGTTCATGGCGAATCACCCCCAACCGCAGGTGTCTTACAACGCCTCGAAGGCCGGCGTCGAGGGATTCAAGTTCCAGTTGGCCTCCGAGTGGGCCGAACACGGCATCCGGGTGAACAACATCAACCCCGGCTACGTCCGCACGGATCTGATCGACGAGGTCATCGAGGAGGACCCCGAGATGGTTGAGGAGTGGCGCCGCGAGATGCTCCTCGACGAGATGGCTCGTCCCGAGGACATCGGTCCGCTCGCCGTGTTCCTCGCCTCCGACGCCTCGTGGTACATGACCGGCGAATCCGTCGTCATCGACGGCGGGTACCTGGTTCGGTAACCGATTCCTCACAGTACGAGCGTCGCGTCGAATCGATCCCGAACGTACCGACCCTTCCGGCACGTGCCCTCCAGCGCTCCGAGCTGCCGAGAGCCACGGCGCCTGCGATGGATCGGTACCGCTACCGAACGGGTCGCTCTCGACGACCGAGTGGTGGGTGTCGAGTCGCTGTGATCTGACGACTGACGGGTCGGAATTCCCGTCGAACCATCGCGTTCGGTCTCCGACCGTCCCGACGGGCGAATTCTGGCACAACATTTATGATATACACCGGGGAATCGCCACTCGATGTCGCTACTCGACAGATTCAAACTCGACGGCGAGACCGCAGTCGTGACGGGCGGGAACCGGGGCATCGGCTACGCCATCAGCGAGGGCCTCGCCGATATCGGCGCGAACGTCGTCATCGCAAACCGCGACGCTGAGGCGGGTCGAGAGGCCGCAGACGAGATCGCGGCGAAGACGGGCTCCGAGACGCTCGCGGTGCCCACCGACGTGACCGAGGAGGACGAGGTCCAGGATCTGATGGCGGAGACGGTCTCGGAGTTCGGCGACGTGGACGTGCTCGTCAACAACGCGGGCGTCGCGCTGCTCACCCCCGCCGAGGAGAAGTCCGTCGAGGAGTTCCGGAAGACCCTCGACATCAACCTCACCGGCGCCTACCTCTGTTCGAAGTACGCCGGCCTCGCGATGATGGACTCCGACGGCGGCTCCATCGTCAACATCTCCTCGATGTCCGCCTTCATCGCCAACTACCCGCAGAAACACGCCGACTACCAGCCTCGAAGGCCGGGATGGAGGGACTGAAGAACCAGCTCGCCTCCGAGTGGGCCGAACACGACATCCGGGTGAACAACATCAACCCCGGCTACGTCGACACCGAGATCCTCTCTGACGACCCCGAGATGCGGGCGGCGTGGAAAAAGCGCATGCTCCAGGACTCCTTCGCCGATCCCGAGGACATCGCGCCGCTGGCGGCGTACCTCGCCTCCGACGCCTCCTCCTACGTGACGGGCACGTCCGTGCTCATCGACGGCGGCTACACCGTCCGCTGAGCGCCGCTCGTCCCGACCTGTCAGGAGAGGACACCGTCGGAGAGCGTGCCGACTGAAAAAGAGTTAACACGCGGCTGGCCAATACAGTATCTCATGGCAGGTACTGCAGTATCGACATTCGAAGCGTCTCTCGACGAGTTGAACGTCGGGCTCACTCGGACCGAAAGCGAGGGGTTCGCGGACGCGCTCTCGGCGGTCGTCGAGGAACCGGCGGTGGGCGTTCCTCTCGAAGGGTACGAGGGGATCTCGCTAGATGACACCGCCGTCGAAACGCCGCCGACGCCCGGCCTCCTCGAACGAGCCGAGACGGGTGTCACGCCCGTCGGGAAGGCCATCGCGGAATACGGTTCGGTCGTCGTCGACAGCGACGCCGCGGGCACGGAACCGGTCAGCCTGTACTGTCCGACCCACGTCGCCGTGCTCCGCGAGAGCGACGTGCTCGCCGACGTCACGGACGCGACCGGCTACCTCGACGACCGGTTCGCCGCCGGGGGATCCTCCGTCATCGCGACCGGCGTCAGTTCGACCGGCGACATGGGGGCGCTGGTCGAGGGCGTCCACGGCCCGAAGCACGTCCACGTCATCCTCCTGACAGACCAATGAGCGCCCAACGCGAACGCCGACGGAAGGCCGAGAAGATACGCACGCTGCTCGAGACCGAGGGTGACGCCATCCAGGAGAACGTCACCCACATGAACCAGGCCCGCTACGACGTCCTCGAGGGCTTCGACGAGTACGAGGACCTCCGCACGGAGGCTCGCCGCATCAAAGAGGAGGCCATCGAGAACCTCCCGGAACTCGTCGAACGGCTCCGAGAGAGCGTCGAGGCGAACGGCGGGCACCTCTACCTCGCCGACGACGCCGCGGACGCGAACCGCTACATCACGGAGCTCGCCGAGGACGAAGAGGCGGAAACGCTCGTGAAATCGAAGTCGATGACGACCGAGGAACTCGAGGTGAACGAGGCCTTAGAGGAGGCCGGCGTCGACGTCTGGGAGACGGACCTCGGGGAGTTCGTCGTCCAGATCGCCGACGAGGGTCCCTCCCACATCGTCGGTCCCTCTCTCCACCGGAGCCGCGAGGACGTCGCGGAACTGTTCAACGAAGTGTTCGACCCGGAGGAGCCATTCGAGACCGCCGAGGAACTCACGCAGTTCGCCCGGGACTACCTGGGCGAGCGCATCCGCGAGGCCGACATCGGGATGACGGGCGCGAACTTCGTGCTCGCGGACTCGGGGACGATCGCGCTGATCACGAACGAGGGGAACGCCCGAAAGAGCGCCGTCACGCCCGACACGCACGTCGCCGTGGCGGGCATCGAGAAGATCATCCCCGACGCCGAACGGCTCCAGCCCTTCGTGGAGCTCATCTCGAAGACGGCGACGGGCCAGGACATCTCCCAGTACGTCTCGATGCTCACGCCGCCGGTCGACTCGCCCACGATCGACTTCGAGAACCCCGAGGAACCCCTGGGGAGCGGCGACGGCGAGCGGGAGTTCCACCTGGTGCTCGTGGACAACGGGCGGACGGAGATGCGCGAGGACGAACACCTCAAGGAGACCCTCTACTGCATCCGGTGTGGCGCCTGTGCCAACTCGTGTGGGAACTTCCAGCACGTCGGCGGCCACGCCTTCGGCGGCGAGACCTACACCGGCGGCATCGCCACCGGCTGGGAGGCCGGCGTCCACGGCCTCGACGCGGCGGGCGAGTTCAACGACCTCTGTACCGGGTGCTCGCGGTGCGTGAACGCCTGCCCGGTGAAGATCGACATCCCGTGGATAAACACCGTCGTACGCGACCGGCTCAACGGCGAATCGGCGCCCTCGGAGTTCGAGTTCCTCGTCGAGGGGCTCACGCCCGACGCCGAGGGAACGGTGAGCCTCCAGAAGCGGCTGTTCGGGAACTTCGACACGCTCGCCAAGATCGGGAGCGCCACCGCCCCCCTCTCGAACTGGACGACGCGGCTCGGGCCGGTACGCTCGCTGATGGATCGCTTCCTCGGCGTCGCGCCCGACCGCGACCTGCCGGAATTCGAGCGCACGACCCTCGTCGACTGGTTCGACGCCCGCGAGCCCACGGCGCCGAACGCCGACGCCGATCGGAAGGTCGTCCTCTACCCGGACGCGTACACGAACTACGTGCTCGTCGAGCGCGGCAAGGCCGCCGTCCGGACGCTCGAGGCCCTCGGCGCGCACGTCGAACTCGCCGCTCCCATCGAGAGCGGGCGCGCACCGCTCTCTCAGGGGATGATCGCCACGGCCGAGCAACACGCCGAGCGCGTCGCGGACGACCTCGCGCCGTACCTCGACGCCGGCTTCGACACGGTGGTCATCGAGCCGTCTGACCTGGCGATGATGCGCCGCGAGTACGGCAAGCTCCTCGACGCCGGCACACACGAGCGGCTCTCGGAGAACAGCTACGACGTGATGGAGTACGTCTACGGCCTGATCGAGAACGGTGCCGACCCCGGCGTCCTCGCCGAGCCCGACGCCCCCCTCGCGTACCACAGCCACTGTCAGCAGCGGACCCTCGGCGTCGAGGCCTACACGGAGGCGGTACTCACCGATCTCGGCTTCGACTTCGTCACCTCCGACGTGGAGTGTTGTGGCATGGCCGGGAGCTTCGGGTACAAAAGCGAGTACTACGAGCTCTCGATGGACGTCGGCGGCGATCTCAAAGAGCAGTTCGCCGACGAGGGCGATCGAAAGCTCGTCGCCAGCGGCACCTCCTGTACGGAGCACATGACTGACCTCTTCGCCCGCGACGTGACTCACCCCATCGAGACGGTCGCGCCCGATCGCTGAGACGGTCACGACGCTCTCGTTCGTTTGATCCGAACGGAGTCGCGTGGATCGGAGCACCCACCTCGGTGTCCGGACGGGACGTCGCCGGTAAAACGCCCCACATCACCGCCCGCGGATGAGGTCCACGGCGAGAACACCTTCGACAGCGACCGCCTATCGAGAACTTCGAGGGCCGCACCCGAAACCGTCTCCGAGATCGTCCAACAATAATGAACGATTTTCGAAGCGATCCGAGATCCAAGATAGCACGGTTCTGCCCGAACGATGCGGGTACAGCCGCTATACCTCGCATTCGTCGTCGCATCCGGTCTTGAACGAGCTCCGTCCGACGGTCGTGGAATGCCGACGCTCCCGGTGGATTTATTACGATACGCTCACCGTAGCTGGTGACATGGAACGCGGACTCGTTGTCACCGGCGACTCCGACGCGCATCGCGAACTACTCAGGGAGGCCGCCGAGAACGCCGTCGGCACGGGAGCGGACCTCGTCCTGTTGGACCTGCTCGACGAGGCCGAGTACGAACACGATATCGAGACCCTCGAGGAGTTCGCCAGCGAGGAAGGTGTCAGCTACAGCAAGGACACGGTCATCGAGGGCGAGGCCGAAGAAACCAGGGAACTCGCGGCGGAGGTCCTCGGCGACCTCGACGTGGAATACGACGTGCGGGTCGATGTCATCGAGGAGGGCGAGCGCGCCGAGACAGTCGTGGAGGCCGGCACCGAAGAGAACTGTGACCACGCCTACATCCACGGGCGTCACCGCTCGCCGACGGGCAAGGCCCTCTTCGGCGACTTCGCTCAGAACGTCATCCTCAACTACGACGGGTTCGTCACCGTCACCACGGAGTAACGCCGCGTCGGTATCGTTCAATCATTATAGACAGAACCGGAGAAAACGTCCCCGCCGTTCACGCGTCAAGACGACAAGCGACGCCGGGAACTGTTCGGTCGCCGTCTTCCCGCTGCCCGCGAGCGAAAGGCACTCGCTTACCGGCAGGCGAGGCCAACGCCGCGTTCAGGAGCGTTACGATGAGTCGTCCCAGACCGCGTCGACGCTCGCACCCTCGTGGACGATCTCGTTCATCGCCGAGACGACCGCGGCCGGATCGTCGGTCTGCCAGATCGACCGACCGATCATCACTCCGCGTGCCCCCGCTTCGATCGCCTCGGCGACGTCCTGTAGCATGGCTCGTGTCGATCCCGAGGCGGGGCCGCCGAGAATCATGAGCGGCACGGGCGAGTTGTCGACGATCTCACTGAAGGAGTCGGGAGTGCCCGTGTAGGGCGCTTTGAGGATGTCCGCGCCGTACTCCCAGGCCATCCGCTGTGCGTTCGCGACCAAGTCCGGGTCGACCTCGAACTGGTCCGGGACGCGCGGTCCCCACAGCACCGGTTCGACCACGAACGGTACGCCAGTTCCCCGTAGCTCCTCGGCGAGCGAGGCGACGTACTCGATGTTGCGCTGGTACATGTCGGGGTCTTCGCGCCCGAACACGAGCAACGCCTTGACGCCGGCGGGGTCCAGGTCCAAAAGCAGCTCCGTGTCGAACGCCGGCGTCCAGACGGTCTCGCCCTCGTTGAGGCCGGGGTGACGAGAGAAGGTCACGACATCGGCCGTGAGTACGACGTCGACGTCCGCGTCGACCAGCTGATCGCGGAACCGGCGCGCGAAGTGTGGCCCGACGAGCACGCCGTCGGGGTCGCTCTGGAGTACCGTCGAGAGCGTCTGTCCCGGGTTCTCGAACCCCTCGGCGGCGCCCAGTGCCAGTCCGTGGTCCATCGCCACCACGACGGCGTTCCCCGATTCTGTCGCGAGTAGATCGTAGTCGGTCATCGTATCCGATACGTAGTTCAGGGGTGGCCGTTGTAAATTTATGGTAACGTGCTCGCAGACAGACACCAACGGCGACACGAGAGACGATCGATCCGGTGTGTCACCGGATCGCCTCCTCGATCGAGGCGGCGAGTCGGCCCAGGTCGCCGGAGAGTTTTTTTGTAGCCTTACGCCGATGTACACCGTATGAAATCTGGAACGCCCGACGCCGATACCACGTCGGCGGTACGTTCGTGTCGCGATCAGTTCCCCGACGCGATCGCCTCGGCGGAGCTCCTCTTCGGGTTCGACGGATACATCGACCGAATCAGGGAAATCGTCGAAGGAGTGAACGACGACGCCCGGGAGACCGATCGAACGGTCTCGTCGATGGGGACCGAAATTCTCGAGGCTGGCGAGATGGAACGTTCGATCATCATCGAGTGGGACCAGACGGGGACGCGTACGGGCGGTCACGCGTGTCACCTCGCGCGAGGGACGGGTCGCCTGGGGTACGAACCGGCGATGGTCGGCATGTTCGGGGAACCGCCCGAGGATATCTTCCGCCGCGACGTCGACCCGGCGGAGCTAGTCTCGATCGGCGAACCAGGCGTGGTGGACGCGATCGAGTTCGTGGACGGGAAGGTATTCCTGGTCGACTCCGGGTCGATCGGCGCGCTCGACTGGCACTACCTCCGAGAACGGGTCGACCTCGATCGCCTGGTCGACCTCGCGGACGGTCGGGACCTGTTCGGGATCGGGTACTGGGCCGAAATCGGCGATTTCCCGTCGGTTCTCGACGGCATCCGGACGGACCTCCTGCCGTCGCTGTCGGAGCCACCGTCGCACCTGCTCGTCGATCCCGCGGACATCGGCGATCTGGATCGCGATCGGTTCCGGAGGGGCGTCGAGTCGATACGAGCGCTCGACGGGGCCGTTCCGGTCACGGTCTCCGCGAATCGGTCCGAGACGACCGCGATAGCCGAACTGAGCGGTGTCGCGGAACCGGGCCGCGATCTCCGGGAGACGGCCGAACGCGTCCGGGAGGCACTGGGCGTCTCCCGATTCGCCGCCCACAGCGCCGAGGAGTCCGTCGTCGTGACGGCGGAATCGACCGGTCGGGCACAGGTCCCCCGGACGTCCGACCCGGAACTGACCACGAGCGCGGGCGATCATTTCAACGTCGGCCTCGTGCTCGCGTTACTCGAAGGGCTCGACGCCGAGGCCGCCGTGGTGCTCGGCAACGCCGTCGCCGGTCACTTCGTCCGGACCGCCGAACCGCCCACACACGCCGACCTCGCCGACTTCGTCGATGCCTATCTGGAGCGGTTCTGAGGGGCGGTCCCGCCATCGTATTACCGGACGGACACACGGATGTCGGAATAACCATTCTGTGATAGAGAATAGATGAGGAAGACGACGGCATGTGACGACTCGGTGAGTGGGACACATCCAGGTCGATCCGCCGGCTGAACGAACGTCTCTCTGACCCGTTCGAATCCCGGAAGAGAAATTACAGAGATACTATTGTAAGGTTCTCTTCAAACCGCGTGAGATCGACCCGCATCGATCACCAACAATTGTTCTCTATATCAGAAGTACGTGTCAACGAACAGCGTGGATATCCATGATAGTTGGTCACTATCACTCGAATCGGGCGGCGGAATCCCAGTGCGTCTCGGTAACGTTGGGATTTTGTTTCCACATACAGAACAGTTGGGGAGAGTCTAGTCGGCGATACGAGGGACCGATCCGACCGGTCAGACCGGATCGATGTCGACCGATTCGCCGCGTTCGGCCGACTCGTGGACGGCTTCGATGATCCGCATATCTTGCAGGCCGTGTCGACCGTCGGGGTAGATCGTCTCGTTCCCGAGCAGCCGGTCGGCGAAGTAGTCGAACTCCTCGCGCATTTCCCGTTCGGCGTCGAAGGACGCGTGCTCGACCGTCACCGAGACGTCGCCGCGCGAGAGGCGCAGCGAACACTCCCCGTGGAACGCCGGGCGGAGGTCGATCTGTCCCTCCGTGCCGGTGATCTTGAGGTGTGTGTCCTCCTGTGCGTGTTGGCTCGAAGTCGAGATCATCTGCACGTCGCCCTCGAGTCGGAACAGCGAGGACGCACACTGGTCCGGCACGTCGCCGAACGCCTCGTGGTCCGAGGTCATTCGCGACTGGACGGTCACGGGCTCGCGCCGGAGGAGGTACCGCGTGGTGTTTATCGAGTAGATCCCCAGATCCATCACCGAGGCGCCGTATCCGGTGAGATCCGGATCGAGTCGCCACTGATCGGGGTCGGGTATCATCTCCAAGAGCGGCTGGCTGTTGTGACCGTACACCGAGACCGGTTCGCCGAGGAAGCCGTCGGCGATCAGTTCGCGAGCGCGTTGAACCGCCGGTTCCGTGTGCATCCGGTAGGCGATCATCAGCGGGACGTCGCCGGCTTCGCAGGCCTCGACGAGCCGCTCGGCGCGGTCGACGGTGGCCTCCATCGGCTTCTCACAGAGCACGGCCTTGTCCAGTCGGGCCGCAGTCTCGGCGTACTCGAGGTGGAACGCGTTCGGCGTTCCGACGTAGACGGCGTCGTACGCCTCGCTCGCGGCCCCGTCGTGAAACGCCTCGTAACTGATGCCCGTGGTGACCCCGTGTTCCTCGGCCAACCGCTCGGCCTTCTCGTGTGAACCGCTGACGAGGACGCTGACCTCGCCGAGATCCGAGGACTCGATCGCCGGGAGGGCGACGTCAAGCGTCCACCATCCCAACCCGATCAGGGCGTACCTGACGGTGCCGTCGGTAGTCGTCTGCCACGTGCGATCCTCGTATCCGTCTATCCACTCCAGCATGTGATCAGCTACCGACTCGACCGGTAAAAAAACCCAGTGGGTGCCGCACATCTTTCCCTGGGGAGAGATCGAACCCGATCCGACCCGCTCCACAGGAGTTATAATACGTCGCAGGATACTCGCGAGTATGCGTGGATTAGCCAAGACCAGTCGAACCCACGGTGCCATGGAGATCGTCGACCGCGACCGACCGGAGCCCGGGCCGGGAGAGGCACTGATCGAGGTCGACTACGCGGGACTCTGCGGCAGCGACGCGGGGATCTACGAGTTCGAATCGGCGTTCGAGCGGATGGACCTCCCGACCGTCATCGGTCACGAGTACACCGGACGGATCGTCGAGACCGGCGAGGGCGTGACGAAGTTCTCGGTCGGCGATCGCGTCGTCGAGCGGCCGATCCGCGGCTGCGGCGACTGTTACCAGTGTGAAATCGGGGAGGAGAACGTGTGTCAAAACGCCGTGATAACCGGCGTGGACCACGACGGGGCCTACGAGGGATACATCGCGGTCCCGGAGACGGCGCTCCACCCGGTCCCCGACAGCGTCGAACCGAAACACGCCGCGCTCGTCGAACCGACGAGCATCGGAGCGCGCGCCGTGATCCAGAACTCACGCGTCGGGCCGGGCGACCGGGTGATGGTCGCCGGACCGGGTCCGATCGGACAGCTCACGGCGCAGATCGCGCGGGCTCAGGGCGGCGAGGTCGTCGTCGCCGGCGTCGGGCAGGACGCGGAGTACCGTCTGCCGCTCGCGGAGGACCTCGGGTTCGAAACGATCAACGTCGAGGCCGACGACCTCGAGGTCCGTCGGGACGCGCTGACCGACGGCGTGGGCTACGACGTCGTCTTCGACACGACCGGTCACCCGTCGGGGCTGACGATGGCCGTCGACGAGGTCCGCAAGGGCGGACAGATCGTCCTGGTGGGCCAGACCGGGGAGACGACGATGCCCTACTCGCCGCTCGTGCGCGCGGAGATCGACCTCCAGTGCTCGTACGCCTCGATGTACGAGGACTTCGAGCGTTCGCTCCGGCTGATCGACTCAGGCGACGTCGATCACGCGACGTTCCTCGACGAGCGGTTCAGTCTGTTGGAGGCCGACGAGGCGTTCGAGACGTTCCTCGCGGGCGGTACCTGCAAGCCCCTCTTCGACGTCTCCGTCCTCCGCGAGTAAAAATAAGGAAGCCGGGAGAGATTCGTATCAGATACTATTCGACGTCGACACGGTTGCGAGTGATCCCCTCGATGAAGTAGTTCTGGAAGAAGTAGAAGATCACGATGGCGGGCGCGACCGCGATGACGATCCCCGCAGTGTACAGGTTCCACTCGTTGGTGAAGAAGCTGTTAAACTGCATCAAGCCGGCCGGGATCGTTCGCTTCTCGTCGGTCGTGATGAACGTCAGCGCGTAGAGGAACTCGTTCCACTTCAGCACGAACTGAACCACCGCGGCGGCCATTATCGAGGGAAGGGTCAGCGGAACGTAGACCCGGCTGAATATCGTCAGTTCCGAGACGCCGTCGACGCGAGCGGCGTCGGCGAACCCCGCTGGAAGGGTATTGAACGACTGATATATGAGGAAGAACGTGAACGGGATAGAGAAGCCGGTGTAGGTGAGGATGAGCCCCGCTCGCGTGTCCAAGAGATCAAGGATGTTCAACAACGCGAAGTTCGGGATGAACAGCGCCTGTGCCGGCACCATAAAGCCGAGAATGACGGACAGAACCAGGAGGTGACTACCGGGAATGTCCAGTTCGACGAGGCCGTACGCCGCCAGCGAACAGATGACCAGGAGAATGGCCAGCGTTATCATGACGACGATGACGCTGTTCATGAAGTAGTGCCCGAAGCCGCCCTCGACCCAAGCCTGGACGTAATTGTCGAACTGCAGGTTAGTCGGATCCGGCAGCGCGATCGGGTTCTGCGCGACGTCTCTCGTCGTGCGCAGCGACGCGCTGAGGAGAATCACGATGGGATAGAGGACGAACGCCAACACAGCCACGGAGATGACCGTCGTGAAGAACGTACTGAACGTCCGGAAGACGCCTTTGATCTCCTGGAAGGAATCGGTGATTCCGCTCATTGGACACCTCTCTCGTATTCCGGTTCGAGTCCGAACACTCGTTCGATGCCGATCGTCATCACCAGCACGGCCAGGAAGAGGAAGACGCCGACCGCCGCCGCTCTCCCGAGCGCGTTCTGCATGAAGGCCAGCTTGTACATATAGGTGATCAGAACTTCAGTCGCACGGGCGGGTCCGCCCTGGGTCAGCACCCAGAAGTACGCGAACATCTTCATGGAACCGATCATCGAGTGGAGCACGAGGAACATCCCGATGGACTTGGTGAGGGGGAGCGTGATGTGACGGAAGGTGGCCCAAGCGCCCACCCCGTCGAGTCTCGCCGCCTCGTAGTAGCGCTCGTCGACGTTCAACAGCGCGATCACCCAGATCGTCGTGTAGAAGCCGAGCCCCCGCCAGCCACCGACGATGATTATCGCCAGGAGAGCGAGGTCGGGGTTACCGAGGATATTGAGGAACATGTCCGGACGAACCATCTCGATCAGAGCGGGAATCGCTCCGGATCGCGGGTTGTACATGTACCCCCAGATGAACCCCACTGCCACTCCCATCATGGCCAGCGGGACCATGTAAAGGAAACGGAGGTACTGCTGGATGAACGAGTAGGCCCTCATAATCGCCAGCGAAACGAGCAGGCCGCCGCCGACACAGATCACCGTGTGACCGATCGTGTAGATGAGCGAGTTCTGAAGCGCCAGCCAGATCGTTCCCCGATCGAAGAGATACTGGTAATTCGCTAACCCGACGTATTCCAGGTTTTGGAACGTCGATCCGGAGAACAGACTCATCCCGATGAGCATACACGCCGGGAGGATCAGAAACGGAATATAAAATACAGATAGCGGAGTAATGAAAAGAATTGACTTGATCGGTTTCGGAATGTTGACTTCCGGTGCGAACTCTTGAACAGTATTTGATACTTGCCTTGCGTTCATGTCGAATAATGGTAACTGGAGGTTAGGCAGTTATGCCGTGCTGAGCCGTTCGCGCTCGCGCTCCGTCGCCTCCTGAGTGGCCTGGAGCACTTCCTCGGCGGTCCCATCCAGGTACAGGCTTTGCGATTCCTCGTAGTAGACCGAGGCCGCCTCCGGGAGGAGCATCCGGTCGCACTTCTCGAGGACCATGTCCGCGTTGACGACGTCGTTCGCCATCTGCTGGATCGCGTCGTTCGGCCAGTCGTAGGCCTCCGGATTGCTCACGAACGGGATGACGTTCGCCGTATCTAAGTTCTCCTGTAGGGCCTCTTCGCTCAGCAAGTGTTCGAGCACGGTGACCGTCGCGTCGAGCCGGCCGCGCTCCTCAGCCGCGGTCGTGATCTGGAACCCGCTGAAGTTGACGGCGCCGAGGTGGTTCTCGGAGCTCGCGGAATTGTCGGGCCAGATCGGGTGCCAGAAGTAGTCCCAGCCGCCGTCCTGGCCCATACCGGCCAGTTCGTCCGGATCCGCGTACTGCTGATACTCGGCCGTGGCCCACGATCCGTCACAGATGAACGCAGCTTCGTTCTGGAAGAACAGCTGGTTCGCGGGGTGTTCCTCGAGGGAGTTGGTGTCCGGAATAATGTATCCCTGGTCGTACCACTCCTTGAGTTTGCTGATGGCGTTCACGAACTCATCGTCGGTGAACGACGCGCCCTCGCGACCCAACGCGGCGTCAACGAAAGCCTGGCCGCCGGCCGCCTTGTACATGAGTCCGGCTCCCCAGTACGCGTTCTTGCCGCCGACCGCGTTCCCGGCCGCGATCCCTTCGTAGCCCGCCTCGGTCACCTGCGCGAGGAGCTGTTCGAACTCCCCGATCGTGACGTCCTTTCGGCGACGAAGGTTGTCGGGATCGATCCCGGCGTCCTCGAGCACGGGCTCGTTGAACCAGACCGGGTAACCGCCGTAGTCGCGGCTGATGCCGTAGTACTGGTCCCCGCTCGTGAACTCGACCGGGTTACCGTTCGCGAACTGGTACGCGTACAGGCCCGGACGGAACCGCTCGACCATATCGTCGGGCAGGATACCGCTCTCGACGATTTCGAGTGCGTTACCGCTGGCGACCCAGTTGCCCGCTCGGCCCGGCCCGGACCACATCATGAACAGGTCCGGAGCCTGGTCGGTACCGAGATAGCTCCCAAGTGCACTCTGGTACCGGTTCGTCGCCATGAACGTCGAGTCGACGGTGATGTCCGTCTCTTCCTCGATCCCGGGGAGGATCGTGTCCTGTACGTAGTCGGGATTCGTCCCCTCCTGGAACTGCATGTACTGGACGGTAGTACCACCGCCGCCGTCGCCGCCGTCTCCACCGTCGCCGCTGCCACCATCTCCGCCGTCACCGCCGTCGCCACCGTCGCCACCGTCACCGCCGTCGCCGCCGTCACCGCCGTCACCGCCACCGCCGCTACAACCGGCTAAGCCGGCAAGACCCCCGACACCAACTGCCTTGAGTAGTTTACGTCGCTGTTCGTCAGGCATGAGTCTGTTATCCTGACCCATATCAGTGTACACCGTAGTAATCGTATTTATAATTAATGGGATTACGCTGATGGTGACACAGAAGGTTTCTCGTGGCCGAAATCGACGAATTTTAGACGAGGACTGCCCGATGAGTAAACAGAATTTGATTCATCCGTCTTATTATTTCAGATAATTTGGTGAGTATACGGTTCGGTCCACACGAGGGCAGTGAAGATCCGGTACCATCGCCGGATGAGGAGACCGACACGGCGACGTGAACACGCATTCTGCGACGGCAACGCACAGTAGTACGTCAACGCACGTGAGTTTTTGAGTTCACGGGTTTGTGTTTCGGTCTCACGGGCGCTACTCGTGTCAAACAACAGCGGTCGAATGCGAGACCCGAACTGTTTTACCATTATGACAGAATCTACCGGGCGCAATGGCACCGTCATACGAGGTAACGGTTATCGGAGCAGGAGACATGGGTCACGGGTTCGCCGCGCAGTTCGCCTTACACGGTCACCAGGTGACACTGAGCGACCACAAACAGTCGAACTTGGACCGAGCCGAGTCGGACATCGAGGAGGTCGTGAGGTTCCTCGACGACGAAGGGATGGCGGATCGATCGCCCGCGGACACTCTTCGAGACATCTCCTTTACGACCGACGCGCCGGGCGGCGTTGAGGGTGCAGACGTGGTGATAGAGACGGTCCCCGAAGAACTCGAGACGAAACAGGCCGTCTTCGAGGAGATCGTGCCCCACGTCTCCGACGACACGGTCCTGTCCTCGAACACGTCCGGCATTCCCATCACTGACATCGCCGCTGGGACCCCAGAACGCGCCGGACAGTTCGTCGGCTGTCACTGGTGGTATCCGCCGTACCTGTTGACGCCGGTCGAGGTGATCCACGGCGAACAGACGGAAGACTGGGCGTTCGAGAAGCTGGAGACGTTCGTCGAGTCCGTCGATCGGGACCCGATCGAGGTCAAACGCGACGTGCCGGGATTCGTCTGGAACCGGATCCAACACGCGTTGATTCGCGAGTGTGTCTACCTCGCGAAAGAAGACGTCGCCTCGATCGAGGACATCAACCGCGCCATCCGTGACGGATACGCCACGAGAACCGCCGCTATCGGCCCGTTCGAGACGATGGATATCGCTGGATTAGACCTCGTACAGACGGTATCCGACGATCTGTTCCCCCACCTCTGTAACGCCGACGAGGCAGATCCGATCTTCGACGAACTGATCGAAGAGGGACGCGGCGGTATCGAAGACGGCGCCGGCTTCCTCGAGTACGACGCCCCGCCCGAAGCGGTCCGTGCGAATCGCGACGAGAAGGTCGCGGCCATCAGAAAGTCGCTGTCGACGGACGAGTAACGAAAACGGCGAAACACACCTCCGTTTTCCCTCACCGCGTTCGGCTGACGGCCGTCACAGGAGACTGGTTGTTCGTCCGAAGAACGTCGTCCGGTTGCGAGTCGATACCGGCGGGTGTGACTCCGGTCGTCTGTCGAAAAAGAGATAGCGACGACGCCAGTCGAGATCGCTAGTCCCGATCAGTTCCCGTAGAGTTCGTCCTGTACCTGTCGGAGCTTGTAGATGAACGTGTCCTCGTCGAGATCGACCTGATCGAACGTCACGACCTCGTCCCGTTCGATAGTCGCGGTGACGTCGGCATCGTCGAGCAGTTCGAACGGGACGTGATCTTGCTCTTTGGCGGTCTCGGCGTCTTCCAGGGACCCGTACACCGTGTATCCACCGCCCCCGTCGAGCGTTTCACCCGGCTCGAGCGTGCGCTTGGCCCGGCCGACCACCTCTGCGACATGATCCCTCGGCGCGCCGGTGGGTTCGTTGCGCAGGGCGGCGTTCGCGATGCTGACCGTCGCCTCGACCCCGGGGAGATGGTAGGGACGATAGAAGAGCTGGTACTTCCCCTCGTTTGCCACGTACATTCCCGAACCGCCCATCTGGTCGAGATACTGCTGTACGTCGACGTTCTGCGCGCGGGTCACGATGAAGACCCCGAAGGAGATGTCGTCGTCGACTTCGGACTCGTCCGGATAGAGTGAACTCACCGTATCGACGACGCCGGTGTTCTCGAGGATCCCCCCGTCCTCTTTCGGCCGGAGAACTTCTTGTATCTCCGGTATCTCTGCGGACGGGAGGTGCATACCGGGAACGTCCGGTTTCAGACCGGTCGCGTTCGCGACCGCACACATTTCGACCGCGGGCTTGGTACCGTCGAGGAAGGAATTGTACATATACGGATTGAGTTCGGATTCCTCGACGTACTCCTCGGAGAACCCGAACCGGTCGAAGATGTCGTCGGGGGTACCGTACTGGTACTCTTCGACGTATGGATTCCCCTTCCCCGCAGCGACCACTTCGAGCCCGACGGTCTGGGCCCAGTCGTACAGCTCGACGATCACCGATGGCTGGTCGCCGTACACCATCGAGTAGGTCACGCCGTGTTTTTCGGCAGTCTCGGCGAGAATCGGGCCGACGACGGTCTCCGCTTCGACGGTGACCATCACGACGTGTTTACCGTGTCGAATCGCCTCGTACGCGTTCTTGGCGCCGACGTTGGGAACGCCCGTCGATTCGACGACCACGTCAACGTCGCTCCGGATCAGCGCGTTGGCGTCCGTCGTGAGTGCTCGGTCCCCGTCGTCGAGAACAGCCTCGATCTCGGCCGGATCGTCGGCCGTCCGTACGGCATCGTCCGGGACACCGGCCTCCTCGAACGCCGACCTCCCGGCCTGTTCGTTGATGTCTGCGACGACGGACGTCGTCATCCCATCGACCACTTCGATCTGGTCCATGAGTTTCGTTCCGAATAGTCCCGCCCCGATGACGCCGACGCGGATCGGTTCGTCCAGTTTGCCGAGTTTCGCAGGTATGTTTAACATTGGTTTGTTGGAATAGGCTCGATATCAGACGCTCCGGGACCCACACGTCGGACCCCTCCGGTCTCACGTGAACACCTCGGAGAAGCCCGCCGCAGATCCGAGCCGCCTCCGATACCGAGCTAGTGGTTGTAATGGCCGTTCAGCGGACGAGATACCCGCCGTCGATGAGGTACGAGGCGCCGGTGACGTACGAAGAAGCGTCCGACGCGAGGTACACCGCCAGCGGCGCGATGTCTTCGGGCGTCCCGAACTCGTCCATCAGCATCTCGTCTTTCCAGGTCTGGAGCATCTCCTCGTCCTCGACCAGGATGTCCGTGCGGATGTAGCCGGGGTTGATGTTGTTCACCCGGATGCCGTGTTCGGCCCACTCGGAGGCCAACTGGAACTTGAATCCTTCCAGACCGGCCTTCGAAGCCTGATAGTCGACCTGACACTGCGGGTAGTTCGCCATGAAGGCGGACATCGAGGAGATGTTGATGATGGAGCCGCCGTCGCCGTCGATCATCTCCCGACCCACCAACTTCGCACAGTTGAACGCGCCCGTCAGGTTGATATTCAACGTCTTCTGCCAGTCGTCGAGCGGCTTCTCTTCGGCCGGTTCGTGGATCGCGACACCGGCGTTGTTGACGAGCACGTCGACGCTCCCGAACCGGTCGACGGTCTCACTGGCGAGGTTCTGCACCTCCGTTTCGTCGGTTACGTCCGTCGGGATCGCCGCCGTCTCGGCGCCGGTTTCGTCGGCGATATCCTCGGCCGCTTCCCGGCCGGCCGATTCCGTTCGGTTCGCGATCACGACGTCGGCTCCCACCTCGGCCAATCCCGTCGCAATCCCCTTTCCGATACCGCGGTTACCACCCGTTACGATCGCCGTGTCGCCGTCTAATCGAAACCGATCGAGTACGGACATGCAGATTACCAACCAGACCCTCCGACCAAAAACATTTCGCCAACACGCCGACCGGCGACACAGGTTTGCACGTGAACTCGAATCGTGACGAAGGGACGACGAGGACGGGCGAGACCGATCGCAGGCTGGACGAGGTCTCTCTTGGTACCGCTGTGAGGCGAACCTGCGACGCCGACCGCTGAGAAAGAGCTAAGTTCGCCCACAAAAGCGGATACGTATGGGATCGCTCACTTTCGACTTTAGTGATGAGACGGTGATCGTGACGGGAGCGAGTTCCGGAATCGGTCGGGCGATTGCGCTCGCGTTTGGCCGTGCCGGTGCAACGGTGATCAACGCAGACGTCGACGAGGAACCGAAAGACGTCAACGCAAACACGCCCACGCACGAGCGAATAACCGAAACCGCTGGAGACGGTCACTACGTGGAAACCGACGTGAGCGAACCGTCCGAAATCGAATCTGTGGTCGAGGCCGCGCGTGAGTTCGGTGGCCTCGACGTGATGGTCAACAACGCCGGCATGATCATGTCGAGTCCGATGCGCGAGCTGGACCCCGAACAGTTCGACCGCATCTTCGAGGTCAACGTCAAAGGGGTGTTCTTCGGCTGTCAAGCCGCGGCCAACGACATGCTCGACCGCGAGAGTCCGGGGACGATCGTCAACACGGCCTCGACCAGCTCACACCTCGCACAGTTCAATCAGGTTCACTACGACGCGACGAAGGGTGCGGTCCGGATGGTCACGCGCGGCAGCGCGCTCGAGCTCGCGAAGCACGGAATCAGGGTCAACGCCGTCGCCCCGGGACAGACCGCGACGGAGATGGTCGAGGGATGGACGGAAGAGGCGACCGAGGGCGCCGAACAAGACGAGTTTATCAAGCCCGTACCGATGGGCCGCGCGGGCCACCCCGACGAGGTAGCGCCGGCCGCGCTGTTCCTGGCGAGTGACGCCGCCTCGTACGTGACCGGCGAACTCCTGACCGTCGACGGCGGCTGGCAGATCATCTGAGTGGAGACGGGTCACCGTGCAGTCAAGAGAGGCTGAAAGATACTTCATAGAGTGTCATAGAAGGGTTCACACGCCTGTACAGGATTCGCTCAGTACAGGTCAAGGAGTGAGCGATTCTGTGGTGGCGCGCTCCCGCGAGCGCCCGGTAGGGCGCGAGACGGAGCGCGAGGGATGCGGTGAGCGCTCGAAGAGCGCGAACCGCGAGGCTGGGGAGGTTTGAGGCGGGGCTGTGCGGTGCGGGGTGGGATTCAAAAGGGCAGCCAGGAGGACGACGGCGGCCGCAGTAAGCACCGCAGGGAGCGAGTGAAACGAGTGACCAAGGCGCGCAGCAAGGCCCCCGAGTCCTCCCGGCTGGGGCTTTGGACGTATTCGCCGTGGAA
Source organism: Halorubrum sp. CBA1125 (assembly GCF_009742825.1). GTDB lineage: Archaea > Halobacteriota > Halobacteria > Halobacteriales > Haloferacaceae > Halorubrum. The sequence continues at coordinate 20,809 of NZ_WPCE01000003.1, read as the reverse complement.
CTATCGACCACGTATCGCCGAGGGCTTTACAGATGTTCTCCGCGTTGACGACAATCTCGTATCGAGCAGTTCCACCCGGAATATCGTACCACTAGCACGCCGACTCTACCAGCTGATTCTCCAGTTCCGCTCTGAAATAACACGGCGTGAGAAGCGTTCTATGACACCCTCTACTGTCACCAATCCGTTCCGAACGACGTTACGACGCGCAGCTCCAGGCGGAGAACCCGCAGTGGAGATCGGCGACAGGGAACGACTGTTCGAGTGGAACCGAGAAAAACCGAGAGTATACGATCGGAGAGGGATACGCCCGGAACTGGATCGACTTACGAGATCCCCGAGCTGATCGAGGCGGATTCGCCGATACTCACGTCTGAATCGCGGTTCTTGAGCGCGTCTCCGGTCTTCCCGTCGAAGAGGTGAATGCGGGCCGTGGGGAACTCGATTTCGATCTCGTCTCCCTGGGCGACCTCCGCCTGTCCGGAGAGCGTGATGATACACTCGTCGTCCCCGACAGTGGTGTAGATGTGGGTGAGGTCTCCCATTCGTTCGACGACGTTTATCTCGGTCGAGAGACTGTTTTCCGTCGGGGAATCGACGACTTTGACGTCCTCCGGACGGATGCCCAGGATGACCTCGTCGGTGCCCGTCGGAATTTGCCCGGCGACGTCGTCCGGAAGGTGGTAGTCGAACGCGTCGGTCTCGAGGAGGTTCCCGTTGGGGCGACCCTCGAACCGATTCATACGGGGCGAGCCGATGAACCCGGCGACGAACGTATTGGCCGGTTCTTGGTAACACTCGAGAGGGGTCCCGATCTGCTGGAGCTCTCCGTCGTTGAGGACGGCGAGTTGGTCGCCCATCGTCATCGCCTCTTCCTGGTCGTGGGTGACGTACACCGTGGTGATATCGAGCTTCGAGTGAAGTTCCTGGAGTTCCGTCCGCATCTGCGCGCGGAGCTTCGCGTCCAGGTTCGAGAGCGGCTCGTCCATCAGGAAGACTTCCGGCTCACGGACGATAGCCCGTCCCAGCGCCACACGCTGCTGTTGCCCGCCCGAAAGCTCATTCGGCCTGCTCTCCAGGTGGTTCTCAATACCCATCATCTCGGCGGCCGCGTTCACGCGCCGATCGATCTCCTCGTCGTCGTGGTCCGAACCGTATCTCAGCCCAAATGACATGTTCTCCCGTGCCGTCATATGGGGGTACAGCGCGTAATCCTGGAACACCATTGCGACCCGACGTTCCTGGGGGCCCATGTCCGTGACGTCCTCCCCGTCGAACAGGATTTGCCCATCGGTCGGCTGTTCCAACCCGGCGATCGTACGAAGCGTCGTTGACTTCCCACAGCCAGACGGACCGACTAACACGAGGAAGTCGGAGTCGTCAACTTTGAGACTTAAGTCGTCGACGGCGACGAGATCACCACCGCCTTCGTTGAATACCTTACGTAGGTTATCCAGCTCGATGGATGCCATGGTAAGGTTAGAATAGCGGGATATCATTAACGTTTCGGTGATTGACAACGGATATCAAAGAACAAAGATAACGCGCGGCAGTGCGAAAGCGGCGACGGGCTGTGAGCCACGAACGGCGTGAGATGGCAATACGCTGCTAGGACTCGGTAATAGAAGATCTGGTCCGGAACGTTCACGTGCCGAACCACGCTCCGTTGACCGAGTTACGTGTTATCGAGCCGCCATCGAATCTCGTTCCAGTCGAGCTCCTTCTCGAACGCCGCAATCTCGGTGTCCTCGTCTATCACGAGGAACTCGACGTCCGCGATATCGGCGAAGTCTTTCAGGTGTTCGGAGGTTATCGCCTGGCTGTATCCCGTGTGATGCGCGCCGCCCGCGCGGATCCAGGCTTCGATTGCGGTTTCGAAGTCCGGCTTCGGCTTCCAGACGGCTCTCGCGACCGGTAGTTCGGGCAACGGTTCGTCCGGTTCGACAGATTCCACCTCGTTGACCACGAGACGGAACCTGTCTCCGAGATCGACCAGCGACGCGTTCACGGCCGGGCCGGTCTCGGCGTCGAACACGGCGCGCACCGGATCTGCTTTGCCGCCGATATCGAGCGGGTGAATCTCCACGGAGACCGGGTCCGTGGCGATCGACTCACTGATCTCCAGCATATGCGCACCGAGTACTTTCTCCTCTCCGGGAGTCAGGTGATAGGTGTAATGCTCCATCAGCGAGGACCCTCCCTCCAGCCCCTGTCCCATCACGTAGATCGCCCGTGTCAGCATGGCGGATTTCCAGTCGCCCTCGGGACCGAAGCCGTAGCCGTCCGCCATCAATCGCTGCACGGCGAGTCCGGGGAGCTGTGACAGGCCAGTGAGGTTTTCGAAGGTGGTCGTGAACCCCTTGAAGTTCCCATCCTCGAGGAAGGTACGTATCCCGACTTCGATGGCGGCCGCCTCTCTGAGGGAATCACGCCGATCGCCGTCCTCGCGGAGAGACGGGGCGAGTTCGTACTCCGTCTCGTACTGGCTGACGGTGGCGTCGATCTCGTCGTCGGTGACGTCGTCGACGTACTCGACCACGTCGCCGAGTCCGTATCCGCTCACGGTACACCCAAACTGCATCTTCGCTTCAACCTTGTCCCCCTCCGTAACGGCGACATGACGCATGTTATCGCCGAACCTGGCGATCTTCGCGCCGCGGATGTCTTCCCAGGCACACGCCGCCCGCGTCCACGTCCCCAGTTTCTCGAGGACGCGCTGGGCTTTCCAGTGCCCGACGACGACCTTCCTGTTGAGGCCGAGCCTGGACGCGGTGAACCCGAACTCCCGGCCGCCGTGAGCGGACTGATTCGTGTTCATGAACTCCATGTCGATCTCGCTCCACGGGAGCTCCTCGTTGTACTGGGTGTGCAGGTGGGCAAACGGCTTGTCGAGCGACCGTAAGCCGTTGATCCACATCTGACCGGGTGAGAACGTGTGCATCCACGTGATCAGTCCGACACAGTCCGCGTCCGCATTTGCCTCGTGGACTAGTGCTTCGATCTCACGAGGGGAGGTCAACACCGGCTTGAAGGCGACGTCGACCGGAATCTCATCGGCGTTGGACAGGTACTCGGCAATCTCTCGCGAGTGATCAGCGACGGTTTGCAGCACTTCGTCGCCGTAGAGCTCCTGGCTCCCGGTCACGAACCAGAGCTCGTAGTCGTCGAAATCAAACATGTTCTCCCTCCTCGACGGACCTATTTTGAAACCCCGAAGCGTCTGGGGCAGCACTGATCATTGTTTTTATACAACTGGACATGGATCGCTGGATTCCACCGTAAATACAAAAATCCACTGGTCCGTCTTGGGCTTGCTCATCACTGGTGAGCGGAGGACGCGGGGTGGCTCCGTTCGACAGGTTGTCCGCGAAGCCACTATCGGGAGCGTACCTGACAACCACGTAGGAGGGGTCCCCGTGTTCCGTCGTCGTGATCTCAGTGGTGGCTCATCCGTCACAGTACACTTAATACGGTTCCGACCACGAACCGACGCATGCGATTCGGGATAATCAGCACGGCTGCAATCGCCACGGAAGACGTCATTCCGGGTATCAATCGGAGCGATCACACGGTCCAGGCGATCTCGTCGCGCGACGAGAAACGCGCACAGGAGGCTGCCGACGATCTGGGTATCCCAGACGCCTACGGCTCCTACGAGGCGATGTTCGAGGCGGAGAAGATCGACGCCGTGTACAACCCGTTACCGAATTCGATGCACGCCGAGTGGTCCAAGCGGGCGGCCGACCACGGCCTGGACGTGCTCTGTGAGAAGCCGCTCACCTCCGATGCCGCAGAGGCCCGTGATCTCGTCGAATACTGCGAGGAACGGGACGTCGTCCTCATGGAGGCGTTTATGTACCGATACCATCCCCGAAACCAGCGGATCCGCGAACTCGCGCGTGATCAACTCGGTCGGGTCACGTGGGTCGGCGGCACGCTGAAGTTTCCGCTTACCGATCCCGAGGATATCCGCATCGACCCGGCGTTGGCCGGCGGGAGCCTGATGGATCTGGGCTGTTACCCCGTCTCGGGGGCACGATGGATCCTCGGAGAACCCGACCGCGTGTTCGCCTACGCGCTCGACACACGCGACTGTGGGGTCGACACCCAGATGAGCGGCGTTCTCAGATACGACTCGGGTGCGATCGCGCAATTCGACTGCTCGTTCGATACGGAAGACGTCCAGCGCTACCGCATCGAGGGGGAAAACGGCTGGATCGAGGCCGAACAGGAGGTTACCTACAATGCTCCCCCGGATTCGTCGACGACGCTCGAGTATCAGATCGACGGTCGGCACGGCGTCGAGGAGTTTCAGCCGGTCGACCAGTACTGCCTGGAGGTCGAACACTTTGCCGAGTGCGTCGAAGAAGGAAAGACTCCGCGCACGGGCGGACAGGACTCGATCAACAACATGCGGGTGATCGACGCGCTCTACGAAAGCGTCGAAACCGGGGAGGAAGTGCGTTTGTAAGGCCGGAGTAGGGTCTCCGGAACCTCCAGGTGACCTTCCGGCCGATCCGCCACCCGAAAGAACCCTCCGATAAGCGGGCGTTCCGGCGGTCGGTCGGCCCTCGCTAGTCTCGCCGGATGTACGTTACCGGGCAGGGGGCGTTCAGGAGAATCCGCTGGGCACTGTCGCCGAAGACGGCCTTGCCAGCCGGCGAACGTCCGCTCCCGCCGATAAATAGGAGGTCAGCGTCGATCTCCTCCGCGATACGGATGATCTCGGTCTGCGGCTCGCCGATACTGCCTCGGATCTCCGTGTCGACGCCGACCTCATCGAGACGCGCCGCGGGCGTTCGGAGGTCGTCGTGTCGCGTCGCGAGCGCGTCCGGGTCGATCTCGCTCGCCGCCAGGTCGGCGTCCAGCTGCTCTATCAGCCCCTCATACTCGTCTTGGGAGAACACGTGCAACAGGAACACCGTCGCCTCCGACGGTCCGGCGATCGGTTCGACGACGTCGAGGAACTCGTCGACGTACTCGCGGTCGTTCGGTCCGATTGCCACCAGGATGCGTTCGAGCGTTTCCATACCAGGGCCTTCGACCGAATCTCCATTAGGTGTTGTGGTCGGGCGTCCGTGAGCCCGAACCAGCCCCTGAGCCACGGGATCGGTGGCGTTCGCGAGCGGCTACCGAAGCGGGAGTCGACCGCGACCGTCCCTTCGGCGGCGACGTCGGAGGTCGGCGAGAGCGGCGTATATCCGAGAGCACGTGCGATCTATCGGACGATCGGCTCGTCGCCGAATCACTGGCCGACGAGATCAAACCGTTATCTTCGGAAACGTGGCGTGAGCAGAGACGAGGGTATCGGAATCCGACGCAAGCGAACTGCGGACGAGAGTCACCGAGTTGCATCGCTCACGATCAGCCTGCTATTGTCTCCCATTCGTCGGCCCATTATTGCTATTATTTCCTATGTGAGAATAGGTCTTCACCCGGTCGACCGATTTTATCGTCTGTATACTACTGTAATATGTAATTGAGTACCACAAAACATCCGCTAATTGCTCGTAGATTGTTTATTACGTCTATGACAAACTGTTCTGAGAAATAAAACGATCAGTAGTTGATGTTGAGTTCGATGACGTTCGCTGCACTGAGAACGCGCTCGGCCGGTTCTCCGTGTAGATCCTCGTCACTGAACCGACTCGCCGGTGCAGAGACGCTGATCGATCCGAGAACGTCGCCGGAGGAGTGTTTGATCGGCGCCGCGATACACCGGAGCCCTTCGAGCCGCTCGCCGTCGTCGATCGCGTAGCCGCGTTCACGGATCTCCTCGAGCGCCTCGAACAACTCTGGTTCAGTGCCGATGCTCTGGGGCGTCTGGCGTTCCAGCCCCCGTCGTTCGATGATTTCCTCGACCCGTTCATCGGGGAGATGGGCGAGGATCGCTTTGCCGAGCGCCGTCGTGTGTAGGTGGGTCCTGAGCCCGGCGTACGTGTCGAGATCCACTGCGTCGTCGCCCTTCGACCGCATCAGATACACGCCCATCCCCTGTTCCTCGACGAGCAGGTTCGCGAGTTCGTCCGTCTCGTCCGCGAGCGATTTCACCTCGGGTTCGGCGACCTGGTAGAACTCCATCGATTTCCGAACATGACCCCCGACTTCGAGGAACTTCAAGCCGAACCGATACGTGTCGTCGGACTTGATTACGTACCCGTGTTTCCGGAGCGTCGTGAGGTGGTTGTGTACTGCGCTTTTTCCCATCTCCATCCCGTCTGCTAGCTCCGTCACGCCACACGGACCGCGATCTTTCAACTCCTCGATGAGTGTGAGCGTCTTCTCGGTGGTTCGGACCGGATGTTTGGCGTCCATACGTGGCTTGGCCTATCGGTACCGCACCAAATAAGCGTTCTCTGATACTCAAAGGTGGGGAGACCGTTTTCGAACGAGAACCGACACCAGAGCCTGCAGCGGAGGGTGTCACCCAACGGCGGTGGCCACCCCGTTACTGCCAGAGGATATCGGGGAGCGTCAGCGTACCGTCGACGCCGACGGCGTTGGCCGTCAAGGTGGGGAACTCACCAGTGTTCGAGACTACCTCGACGTCGTCGTCGGTCACGAGGACCGTGTCCTCGGATTTGGCGCCTTCGACAGAGGGATTCCAGCCGTAGGCCATCGGCAGTTCGATGGGCGTCTCGTCGCCCGGGGTCGCGACCCACTCCCGCGACGCGTAGCCGAGTGCACCGCCCTGATGGTGATTCTCCCACTCGGCCGGATAGCCCAGTTCTTCGTACGCCGTCTGAATCGTCTCGAACACGTCGCCGGCGGTGCCACCGTCGCGCCCGTGCGCCGCGTCGTGACGGCCTCGGTCGCCGCGATCTTGGAGACGTCCTCGTACCGTTCTTCCAGCCAGTCGGGGGCGGCGTCGAACGCGACCGTTCGCGTGACGGCGGCGTTGAGACCGCGACGCACACCGACGACCGTCAGGACCGCATAGCCGCCCACTTCGGTGTCGGTCGGCGTGAAGTGGCGGTACCGCTGGATGCGGTCTTCGCCGCCGACGAGCGCCACCGAGGACTCGATGCCGCGCCGTTGGAGCGCGTGGTGGAGCCGCGCGGCCACCTCACGCTCGGTGTCGGAGGGAGCGACGTCCCGCGCGACCTCCTCGACGGCCGCGGCCGTCTCGCGACTCAGCGTCCGATAGCGCTCGACGTCGTCGTCGGTTAACGGCTGCGTCAGTGCCGATCGGTCGATCCGGTCGAAGTCACTACACGTGAAGTCCGCGGCCGCCGGCGTCGGTGCGAACGCCGAAACCGCATCCGCGACGCCGCTCTCGTACCACGGGTGTTCCACGAGGGTGACATCGGCGTCGATCTCTTCGTCGAGGAGCCGGTGCCCCTCGATATTCGACGTGATGACGGTGACCTCCTCGCCGTCGTAGCCGGCGGCGGCGATGCCAGCAGTTCCCTCGCGGACGATCAGGTTGCTACCCCCGGTGAGCCAGGCGAACATTGGCGGCGTCGCGAACCACACGGACGCGAGGTCGTTCGTCGCGAGATACTCGTCCAGCCGGTCGAGCTTGGCCTGTTCGGTCATGGGTCGACGTCGGTGCCTCCAACTCCACGCGACCTAATAAAATCTGAGGGGCCGCCCTCCGTTTCGAATCCGCCGTGTGCGGGTCGTACCAGTACGTGCCGCCGGGAGGGTCTCCGTCGTATCTCGCGTCATGATGACACCGCCGACGAGCATCGGTCCCGCGAGAGCGACCATTCCCGCATCCCAGCCCGTCCCCGTCGTCATCGTGCTGCCGCTCATCTCACCGCTCATCCCCATACCACTACCATTGGCCGTCATTCCGGTCCCGAGCAGCACCTGATCGAGGAGCATGATGACAGCATACCCGATCATGAGCGGCCCGCTCGTGTCACCGAGTCGTTCGGCGAGGTCCGTAAGAAGGGCCGCACCGTGAACGAGACAGACACGCGGCTGACTTGGAACCCACAGAGGAAGCAATTACAAACGCCCAATGGACAAGGATGGTTACACTGATCTTGGGAACTTTAGTAAGCAATACGTTGTGAATCCAGCGCTACGTAGATTGATATCAGATCTACTCTAAAGAGGAGATACTTTGCAGTATTTTTCTCCGTTAGAAGAGATAAAGAGCCATACATTCAGTAATTTTCCATATTTTCTTCATTCGGTCAGAACATATGGCCTATTGAGAATTTCAACAGATCCGGTTCGTTGTGATTGGATTTTGAGGAATGGTAGACATTTCCGAACGTGATTGGTCATGTTTGACAAAGTGTAGGGTGAACGACAAACTTATGTAATTCAGTTACAGAATGCCGGCAGTGTCAGGTTCGCCATACAGACTCAACGATTATTTTGGCAGGTCGTCGTCTGTTCTTCTCCTTGCTCCTTCACACGAATTTCCCGACGACAGTGCTTGTATCGATCTGTTGACTCGCAATCCGCCCGGAGAGACCAACGTATTGAGCATCACACTCTCGGCGTCTCCCACAGAGCGGCTGTCGGTCTGGCAACGCGAAGCTGGCAGCGAACTTCCAGCACGGGCGACGATCGTCGACGCAAGACGAGATATGACGAAAGCCAAGCTCCCGACCTCCGAAGCGGGGTCGATCTCGGTGCGTGGAGTTCCTGAGAATGCGGACCTCTACGATGTCGGTCTCGCTGTCGCCAGCCAACTTGGTGCGTGGAAACACACCGACGAAGAGACGGTCGTGTGCTTCCACTCGGTAACGACGCTGCTTGCCACCTACGACACCGAGCGAGTAATTAGCCTGATCACCTCCCTCAACGCCCTCTGTGAGCAGCTCGACGTGACCGCTCACCATCACGTCGATCCGGACGAACACGACGAAGAGACGATAACGATGCTTCGCCCGCTGTACGATGCGGTGATCGAGTACACTCCGGACGATGGCTGGATCCCAACGGAAGGTGAGATAACGACGACACCCACGTTCCGTTCGACGACGCCACCCCCAGGCGGAGCGGCGAAGACAGATCCGGACCGCCCCGAAACGGTGCCGATGCGGTACTCTTTCGATACGATACTGGAACTGTTGTCGTCCCCCCGCCGGCGCACGCTGTTGTACAACTTGAAGGGCCAGCCGACAGAGGAGATCCAGCTCGATCGACTGGTCGAGGAAGTTCACGATATCGATCGATCACTGCCGATCCGCGACGGATCGCCACGCGAGCAGATCCGGACCGAACTTCACCACATCCACCTCCCAAAGCTCCAAGAAGCCGGTATCATTCGGTATGACGCCGAGTCCGAAACGGTCCGTTACACGGCGAATGAGGGACTGGAATCCTGTCTCCGATACGTCGAAACGGTCGAATTGGGATGACTGACGGCCTCGGCTTCGTTGCAAGCCCAACGTATCAAACAACAGGTGGAACTCCTGAGAGCCAACTATATTACCACGGCACGTGTTTGCCATCTCGATGGTCCACTCGACATGGGGAGACACGTTCCTCAAGCAAGAAATTGAGGCGACCACGCCGGACTGTCTGACCGTCTGGTACCTCGGCTGTAACGGGTTCGTGCTTCGATCGCCCGAAGCGACGATCTACGTCGACCCGTACTTCGGTGACGGGGATCCGCCCACGTGGTATCGGATGATCCCCGTTCCGCTGGATCCGGAAGACGTTACCGCCTGCGACGCCGTGCTCGCCACCCACGAGCACGTCGACCACTTCAACCCCGATTCGTACGGGCCGATGGTGGAAGACCTAGGCGCGGACTTGTACGCGTCCTCGACCTGTTTCGAATCGCCGCAGATAGACTATCCCGACCTGCGGGCACCGAAATCCCGGCGGCAAATAGTCGAACCGGGCGCCTCGTTCGACATCGGCGACCTCACGGTTCACGTCCGAGAGAGTAACGATCCGGACGCGGCGGGCGACGTCTCGTACGTCGTCGAGCACGAGACGGGCACCTTCTTTACGGCGGGCGACAGCCGGGTTGCCGACGCATTCGACGAGATCGGCAGCGAGTTCGATATCGATTTGGGCGCGCTTGCGTTCGGGACACACGCGCGGATCTTCTACACCGGCGACTGGATCACAGAAGACGAGGAACCGCACGCGGAACCCGGAAAGATGTACATGGACGAAAACGACGTGGTCGAGTCGGCGAACGCACTCCAGTTGAATCGCCTCGTCCCGTGCCACTTCGACATGTGGAAGGGAGGGTTAGCGGACGCGAAGTCCATCCACGAACACATGGCGTCGTTCGCCTACCCGCGGGTTCTCGAGGTGGCGGAGGTCGGTGATAGGCTGACCGTTCGAGAGCCCGGTATCGAACCGATGCGAAATCTCGGTGAACACTGAGTCCCGTGGTGGGGTTCTCACGTCGTTAGGCGCGGAACGCGATCACGGATCTGCATCGGCGGGCGCCGTCAGGTGTTGCATCCCCCAGTCGCGCATCGCGTCGATCACCGGTTCCAGCGATTGGCCGTGAGGAGTCAGCGAGTACTGGACTCGAAACGGTTTCTCGCTTACGACCTCTCGCTCGACGAGGTCGTTCTCCGCGAGGTCGTCGAGGCTGTCCGAGAGGACCTTACTCGAGATCCCGTCGACGGCCGTCTTGAGGTCGTTGAACCCGCTGGGACCGTGTTCGAGGAGCCGATGGATGATGACCGGGTGCCACTTCTTCCCGATGAGCGTGGCCGTGGTCGTCACCGGACACCACTCCTCGCCGGCACACCAGACTTCGAGTTCGCGGATGGAATCGTCCGAGTCGGTCTGGTCCGACATACGCCCAGAGAGGAACTCGGTCGACTTAGTAGTTACCGAACAATATCGAGTTACGAGAGGTTACCAAACAGCAGCCCGCCGTTCGGACCGACGCCAGCGACGCTTTTCCCCCTCTAGCGTCGTGGTCGATAGCTCCTGGGCAGCGAGTGTCGGCTCCTTGCCCGCTCGCGGAGGCGGTGAGAGTTCGCGTCGCGTTCTAGTTTGTTATCAGTCATGTTCGACGATTGGCCGCTCGAAAGATACGTTCGACAACGCATCTGTTTCCCCTGGAGGTACCCCGGGAGTGGAGTCTGAGACCCGAGTGTCGCCGGGAGACGACCACCGAGCTCCACCGACTAGTCGACATGTGTGATCGTCATCGGTGGTCTACCGAGGTGAACCGTGTCAATTGTCGGGATATTCGTAGAGAAGTTGAATCGATCGTGGATCGACTGCACCGGACAGGTATCGATCGGCGACTATCCGATCCACCGTTTTGCCCATCCCAACGAGATTCGAACTCACGCTCTCAACCGATATTTCAACGTTCTATATAGTATTCGAAAGCGATAATCGTTCAGGCGGAGACGCACGTCCACGTCGGCGGTCTCTCGGAGTGTCCGCACTCACGATACACGATAGCCGATCCACCACGGAGAGTCGGTGAGGCGGACGTCCCGTCAACAACGGGGGCCTGAAGGATCGGGTGCCGAGTCCATCCCGTCGCGGTCTCGCCTTCCGATTCCGCGACCGGACGCTAGTCGGCGTCGGCAATCATTTCGGCGCTCTCCCGTACGTTCTGGGTCCCGAACACCCGATCTTCCCAGTCGGGCTGGAAGATCTCCTTTTTGGCGTTCTCGATGGCCTGTTGGGCGCCGTCGGAGAACGGGAAGTCGGTGTACCCGAAGGTTATCCCCAGTTCGATGCGCAGGTGGCCGAACAGCATCGCCCGCGCGGCGTCCTCGGGAACGCCCATCTCGACGACGCGTTCGTAGCCGTCGCAGATGACGTCGAGGCAGGTACCCAGGAGCGTCTCGACGAGTGCGGGTTCGAGGAGGGCCATCTGCTCGGTCGTCACCCGGTGGGCGTCCCGAACGGGCGCGTACATGTCCCGTGCGATCGCCTCTCCCTTCGAATACTCGTCGTCCGACCCCTGGTGGAGCGCACAGACGATATCCTGCCGGTCGCGGCCTTGCCCGCCGAACCAGTCGGTGTCCTCGTCGTCCATGCTCGTCTCAGCGGTGAAAAACGAGGGGTGACACGGATGCGTGAGGAAGTACGTGACGTCCTCGCGGTCGTGGAGTACGCGGGCGTAGGCGGCCGCGGGGTCGAGCAGGACGATCATCGTACCGCTGTCCACCTTCGGGACGACGTCGTCGGTGATCGACCCGATCAGTTCGTCGGGGACGGCCATCACAACGATGTCAGTCCCGTCGAGCGCCGCGTCCGTCGACTGCGCGGAGAGCCCCCGATCGGCGAGTCGCTCGCGCCCTTGCTCGCCGGGCTCGACGTATCGCATCTCGTAGCGGTCGTTGTCCTTGAGTCGGTCGGTGATCCGACACCCCATCTTGCCACCGGCGCCCATGAGAGTAACCGAGACGGCCATTGTCACATGCCACTCCGTGAAGTGTAATAGTAGTTTCGCCGGAGGGAGTCGAGGGGGTCGGCGATCACTCGGGGGGAACGCCGCCGGCCCGGACCGCGCCGAAGAAGTCCGCCTCGTCGTTGGTCGTCTGGACCTGTCCGCCCTTGAGAGCGATCTCCAGTCCGTCGAACGCCTGGGTCCGCGAGGCCGCCCGACACAGCGGGCTCCCGGGCCCGACGGGGACGAGAAACTCGAGTGCGAAGACGTCGAGGTGTGGAGCGACGTGGCCGCTGGTGTCGCCGCCGGCGACGCAGACGCGATCGACGGCCGTCGCCTCGAGGATCGCACGGGTGATCTCGCCCTGCTGGGTGCCCAGCAGGGCGCCGAGACGCTCACCGTCGACGTCCAGCTCGCGAAGGCGCTGGTTCGTTCGCTCGATCGCCGGATCGTCGGGTCCCCGCGCTGAGTACAGGAGCGAGCTCGCGCCGTCGTCGATCGCGGTCAGCGCGGCGTCGATCGCCTCCTCGCGCGCGTCTTCGGCCTCGTCGGGGTCCACCAGACGGCGGGTGTCGAGTCGGACACCTTCGAATCCGTTCTCCAGCGCCCAGTCTATCTGATCGCGGTTGACGGGCGAAGCGCTCCCCGACATCACGACGATCTGATCCACCGGACCCGCCGACTCGGGCGCCTCGGGGACGGATACGACGCCGGTGTCCTGCCAGTGCCGTGAGAGGGCGTAGTTGAGCCCCGACGATGCCGCCGAGAATAGGGGGTCGGCACGACCGTCACGCTCACAGTACTCCCAGATCAGGCGGCCGACTTTTCGCTGGTGATCGCGGTTGAGGCCGTCGAAGAACACGATCTCGTTGTCCGCGACGACCGTCTCGAGGTCGTCCCGGAGCGCTGCGTCCGCGTTTCCGTCGACGCTTCGGACGTCCAGTAGGCCGATCTCCCGGTCGGTCTGCTCGCTCAGGTGTTCGGTGAGATCCGCCTCCGTCATCGGCGTCACGGGATGTTGACTCATCGTGGGATGGCGATCGAGACGGTAGGTGGTCCCCTCGAGCGTCGCGAAGAGGTTGCCGAACAGCACGTACCGCCCCCGCGGTTCGAGCGAGGGAGCGGCGACGACCACGGGAACGAACGGCGAGCCGAACACCTCCTGACCGATGTCGATGGCCCGACCGATGCTCCCCGTGTCCGGCGCCGAGTCGAAGGTCGAACACACCTTGTACTGAACGATCTCCGCGTCGAACGCTCGCAGCGCTTCGAACGCGGCCGGCAACTCCTCGCCCATCTCGTCGGGAGTCATGCTCCGACTGGTCCCCGCGATCCCGACCGCCCGCACCTCGTCGAAACGCTCCAGGTCCTCCGGATCCGGCGACTCGAGGAAGAGGACGGTCGGCACCCCGTTGAGGCTCAGCGACTCCAGGACGTCGGTCGAACCGGTGAAGTCGTCCCCGTAGAAGGCGAGCAGGAGGTCGGACATCAGCGACCACTCCCGACGGGGCCGTAGTGGTCGATCGCCCGTCGAAGCTCCTCGTGATCCTCGGCGTACTCCTCGAGTGGGATGCCCCGCATGGCGGCCTCCCAGCCCTGCTTGAGGTGTTCGACGCCCGCGGCTGGCCCGTCGGGGTGGCCGAGAATGCCGCCGCCGGCGAGGTACATGCAGTCGACGTTGCCGAGCGCCTCGTAAGTTTCGGGGGCCTGTCCCGCCCACTGGCCCGAAGAGAAGACGGGCATCACGGTGTCGCCCTCGTCGACGATAGGGGTCTGACACGTCCGCGCCGACCTGATCACCGATTCGTCGGACTCACAGAACTTGTTGCGGATCCCGTTGACGTGCATGTGATCGACGCCGGCGAGGCGCCAGAACTTCTGGTAGGCCGCGTACTCGAACCCGAGCTGCGGGCAGCGCGAGAGGGCTCCCCAGCCGTTCCGGTGAGCGTGGATCGGGAGGTCAGCGTGGCGCCGGAGTTCGGTGAGGCCGGTGAGTCCCACGCTGTTGACGCTCACCATCACGCAGTTGCCCCCGGCCTCCTTCACGACGTCGTGGCGCGCGAGCATCTCGTCGACGTCGCCGGTGATGTTACAGGCGTACATGACCTTCTCGCCCGTCCGGTCCTCGTGACGGTGGATAACGTCCATCACGGCCTCGATCCGGTCTTCCACGGGGGAGTACGGCGGGTCGGCGATCAGTTCGTCGTCTTTGATGAAGTCGAGTCCGGCGTCGACCAGCGTCTCGACGAGGTCGGCAGTCTCCTGCGGTGAGAGGCCCACGTTGGGTTTGACGATCGTCCCCACGATCGGGCGGTCCCAGACATCGACGATCTCGCGGGTCCCTTCGATGCCGAACTGGGGACCGGGGTAGGCGTCGGCCAGCGCCGCCGGAACGTCGATGTCCAGCAGGCGGAGCCCGGAAAACGGACTGAGTTCGAACAGGTTGCCCGCGACGGTCGTCAGCAGGTTCGGCAGCGAGGAACCGACGTTCCTCATCGGGAAGGAGAGGTCGATCTCGGCGCGCGTGTACGACTCGGGTTCGTCGACATCGTCAGGGGGGGAGGATCCGGGAAGCGTCGGCTCGTCGACCGTGTCGAGTTCGGTGACGCGCGCGACGCGCGCGCCGTGTCGCTCGCGCAGTTCGTCGGTTTCGCCCGGAACGTCGACGAACGTTCCGGAAGACTGCTCGCCCGCCATCGATTCCGCCGCTTCCTCGAGCGAGTGCGACGTTTCGATTCGGTAGGTCGCTTTAAACCGTGACATGTGTCTCTCGGTGTCTCGCGTCTGTCTGGTCGTGTCTCGCGTCGGTCTGGCTGTTCGCTTCCGCGTGCCTGAGCCCAGTTCGGGGCGTCGCGTGTCCCGTCATCGGGGCCACCGCTTCGAGTCGTCCCAGCCCTCTTGGATCGACCGGAGCGAGGCGATCCCCGGCGAGCCCACGGTGACGCGGTCTCCGATCTGGACCGGTTCGATCGTCGTCGGGTACTCGAACGACGCCGCGTGCTGGAAGAGCGACGTCGGGTCACCGCGCACCCCTTTCCACATGTCGTGGTGGCAGGGGAGGAGCCGATCCAGCTGGAGGGCGGTGGCCATCTCGACGACGTCGTTCTCGTCGCTGTACCACCGCTCGACGCGCGTCTCGTCCTCGTCTTGATGATGAATGCGTCCGGCGGTCCCGAACGTGAGCGAGCCGACGTCGATGTCGAACTCCTCGCCGATATCGTAGAACGCCTCGGTCGGCCGGCTGTCTCCGCCGTTGAAGAACGTCCCCGACTCGTGTTCGACGACGTAGGAGACCTCTTCGATCGCGTCGGGGTCGTTTCCGCCCCGAACGTGGACGGTCAGGTCGCCGATCTGGAGCGTGTCGCCGGCGCGGATGACCCGCTTCTGCTCGGCGGGAACCTCGTGTTCCAGTTCGAGATCGGGGTTCTCGTAGGAGGCCTCCGGCGCGCAGATCGTCGCCCCGCAGTTCTCGACGAGCGGTCTGAACGACGGCTCGTGCATGTGATCGATGTGTTCGTGGGTGACGAGGACGGCGTCACACATCGTCGCGTCGGCCGGATCCATCGGCACGGGGATCATCCGTATCGTCCACGGCGGCTTGCCGTTCCCGAAGTACGGGTCGATGTACACCGTCGTCTCCGCGGTCCGGAGGACGAATCCGTTACAGCCGAGGTACCAGATCGACAGGCCGTCGGGATCGGTCGCTTCGATCTCGTCGGACACGAACCAGTCGCCCCAGGTCGAACAAATCATTTCGAATGGGTACTGCGTGGATGATCCACATAAATCATGCGCTGCCATCGCCGGGGTTCCCGAGAAGGGTGGGGGCTCCCCGCGATAGATATATTGTCACGCGACCAGGACAACCGGTATGGACATCGGTTTGTTCACCGCTCACGAGGAGTACGACCCCAGTACGCTACTGGAACACGTGTCGCTGGCCGAGGGGGCCGGGTTCGACACCGTCTGGACGAGCGATCACATCCACCCCTGGTGGCACACGGACGCGCACTGCGGCGCCGCGTGGCCGTGGTTGGGGGCGGCGCTCGAACGGTCGGACTCGGTCCGCATCGGTACGGGCGTCACCCCTCCGATCGGACGCTACCACCCGGGGATGATCGCACAGGCGTTCGCGACGTTGGGCGCGATGTACCCCGGGCGAGTCCACCTCGCGCTGTCCACGGGCGAGGCGATGAACGAAGTGCCGCTCGGGTACGAGTGGCCCGCGTACCCCGAGCGTCGACGGCGGTTGGTCGACGCGTGCGAGATCATCACTCGGCTCTGGGACGGCGAGGTCGTCGACTACGAGGGCCACTACTGGGAGACGAACTCGCTCAACCTGTACACGCGCCCGGACGAGCGGGTTCCGCTGTACGTCGCCGGTAACGGGCCGAAGACGACCCGGGTCGCCGGCGAGTACGCCGACGGGTTCCTCACGCTCGTCGACAACGCGCGGTACCGCGAATCGCTCGTGCCGGCCCTCGAAGCGGGGGCCGAAGCGGCCGGACGCGACCCCGACGACATCCGCCGCATCAAACAGCTGCTGGTCTCGTACGACGAGGACTACGAGAACGCGCTCGAGAGCGTCGGGTTCTGGCGGGGACCGCAGGCCGTGGGATTCGACCAGTCGATCGCGGATCCGCGGGAGATCGAGGAGGCGGGACGGAAGCTCTCGCTCGAGGAGATGACAGACAGCTGGATAATAGCGGACGATCCGGACGACCTCCGAACCGCCCTCGACGACGCCCGAAACGCCGGGTTCGACGAGGTGGAGATACACTCCGCGAGCCCCGATCAACACGCGTTCGTCGAACTGATGGCCGACGAGATCCTGCCGCGATACTAGCGGCCGTCACCGGCTGCTCCGTGGGTATCACGGATGGCGGCCGAGCGACCGAGCGGAAGCGTGAGGGGCCGTTACGTCGATACTATAGAACGAATCGCCGACGAAATGCCTCGCGGTCGTCGCTCCGCTCGCGAATCACCGCTCACGACACGCGACGACGTCAATTCGCGTGTCGAACAACGACCCGTTCGTCAACAGTATCGAACGGCATGAGTAGGCTTTAGTAACCCCACAATGACACGTGACCTATGAGCACGCCAGACGGTACCAATGGGGGGAAAACCATCGGGTCGCTGGAGACGGCTTTCACTATTGTCGAACTGGTGGCCCAGCACGGCGAAGTCACGCCGAGCGGACTGACCGACGAGATCGACTACTCGCGGAGCACGATACATTACTACCTGCGGACGCTAGAGAAACACCGGTTTCTCACGAGAGGTGACGGCGGATACCGGCTCGGATTTCGCTTCCTCCACTACGGAAATCGGGCGGTTCGCGGCCACGAACTCGCCAGAACCGCGAGAGCGAGGTAGAGAAGTTGGCTCGAGAGGCCGACGCGACCGCACTGTTCGCCACCCAACAGCAGGGACGGTGTGTCTTTCTCTGCCAGTCGCTGGCGACCGACGCCGCGGAGGAGGCGTACTACCTCGGAACCGAACACCACCTCCACTCGACGGCGTTCGGAAGAGCGCTCTTGGCGCACCTGCCCGCGGAGATCGTGGACGATGTCCTCGACCGTCACGGACTCCCGGACGCGCAGTCGGAGGCCGACGGCGACCGGGAGGCGTTGGAAGCCACGCTCGCCGAGGTACGCGAACAGGGGTTCGCGTACGGGTGTGACGGTCCCGGTGACGAAGCCTGCAGTATCGCCGCCCCCGTCGTGTTGGACCGCGGACGGGAGACCGTCGGCGCTATTGGGATCGTCGGACGGGAAGAGGAGATCCCGAATCCCGGGTCCCACATCAAAGCCCAGCGGTTCGCGGAGAGTCCCGCGACGATAGTGAAGCGGTACGCGCAGATCCTCCGGAACAAGGTCTCATGATAAAGACATTCCCAATGGCCCACCACGACGACCGAGCGAGAACCGCCGCCGATCGCGAGACCGGACTACGAAACGAGGCAGAATCGCCACAGGGTCGGCCGGAGACACCGAAACAGCCGAACACCGGCCGATGACACG
The DNA here is from genome assembly GCF_009742825.1 of Halorubrum sp. CBA1125. Lineage (GTDB taxonomy): Archaea > Halobacteriota > Halobacteria > Halobacteriales > Haloferacaceae > Halorubrum. The sequence continues at coordinate 2,485 of NZ_WPCE01000003.1, read as the reverse complement.
ACCCATCGCGGACCGCGTGTACGGGTGCCTCGTGGGGGGAGCGATCGGGGACGCGCTCGGTGCACCCGTCGAGGGGTGGTCGTACGACAGAGTTCGGCGCGAGTACGGGAAAGTCGAAACGTTCCGGGCGTACGATAACCCCCACGCCAAGGGGGAGCCGGGGACGGTCACCGACGATACGGTCATGAGCCACTACCTGTGTCTCGCGATAACCGAGCGAGGTGGACGCGTCACGCCCGACGAGTACGCCGACGTGCTGCGGGAACACCTCAACCCCGAACGGGTCTGGGTCACGGAAGAGATCGTGATACGCAAACTGGCTTCGGGAATCAACCCCTGGGAGGCGGGAAGAGAGAACGTCCCGACGGCACGGCGACGATGTCGATCGCGCCCGTCGGCATCGTCAACGCGGGCGATCCGCGGCAGGCGTACCAGGACGGGTTCAACATCGCCTCCGTGAACCAGGACGGATTCAACCGCGACGCGGCGGCGGCCGTCGCGGCGGGCGTCGCCGAAGCGCTTTCGCCGGACGCGTCCGTCGAAAGCGTCATCGAGGTGATCGAGAATCAGGCGTCCGACGCCGTGTTCCGCGCGGTCGATCGGGCGCGGGGGCTCGCCGAGGAGAGCGAGACGATAGACGAGTTCGTCGAGCAGTTTTACGACGAACTGCTCGACTGGCGGTGGCCCGCAGTGGAGTGGGACCGAGAGCTGTACGAGGAGGGGCGCGTGTTCAGCGCAGACAGCGCCGAGATACTCCCCGCGGCCGTCGGCGTGCTGGAGCTCTGTGAGGGGGACGTCGACCGATCGATCGTCGAGGCTGCGAGCTTCGGACGGGATTGCGACACCATCGCGGCCGTCGTCGGCAACCTCACGGGCGCGCTTCGGGGTGCGGGGAGCCTTCGCGACGACTGGGTCGAGGTGTGCGAGTCGGCAAACGCGGAGTTCTTCGAGGAGGTACACGGGCACGACGGTGTCGACTTCGAGACGGTGAGCGAATGGCTGGTCGAGGCGCTCGAAAACGAACGTCGCCGAGCAGGCAAGCGCGAGGAGACGCTCGACGAGATGTTGTGATCAATTCCCATTACGAGATTACGATTGTAATTATTGAGGTGCTGTGCAGGCGGAGGGATGAACGGTTCAATAGTATCGACGAGCCGTTCGACGGGAGGTCCGTGAGATCGATGAGAGTGTACGGCACACGGCACCCCTGGAACGATGCTCGCACGGCGAGTTCACACGTTCAGGGTATCCAGGTCCGACTAGTAGCACGCAGATCATCAGGTGAAATGTAGATTCAGCAGAACAGAACAGATCTCGCAGTGGAATTACGATATTACGTACGTAAAGTACGAGAGTTCTCGGCTAGGTACGGTGCGTGCTAGGCAACTCACGCGCCGACAAGGTCACGTCAATTCAGACAAGTGAAACGAAATTACGAGTACGTGATGTTTATCTCGATGACGTTAGTCGTGCTTCGCAGTAGTTCCGGTATCTCCTTCGTGAACCGGTCGCCACTGATCCGGCTTATTGGACCGGAGATACTCACCGCACCCAGCACGTCGTCGTCTTGGGTCAAGATCGGTGCGGCCACGCAGCGAAGGCCTTCGAGGCTTTCCTCGTCGTCTATCGCGTACCCCTGATCGCGGATGGTCTCGAGTTCTTGGGACAGCTCTTCCCGGTCGGATATCGTGTGTTCCGTTCGGCTGATCATCCCATGTTTATCGAGGATTTCGTCCACTCGCTCGGGAGCCATGTACGCGAGCATCGCCTTTCCGAAGGCGGTACTGTGGAGGTACTGTCGCTTGCCGATGTACGAGTCGAGGTTCACCGCTTGCTCGCCCCGCTCTCGGTAGAGATAGACACCACGACCGTGCTCTTCAACGAGCATGTTGACGAGTTCGCCGGTTTCTGCAGCCAATTCTTCGACTTCAGGTTTTGCTACGTGAAAGATGTCCATCTGGTTGCGGATATACCCTCCATGCTCCAGAAAGCGGAGCCCCAGGTGATACTCCTCTCCCGACCGGGAGACGTACTCGTTTTCGTAGAGCGTTTGCAGGTGATTGTAGACGGTGCTTTTCGGCAGACCGACGTGGTTCGATATCTCAGTTACCGTCCCCCGTGAGAGCTCTTGAAGCGCTTGCACGATCCGGAGCGTCCGATCTATCGATCGAACATGGGTGTTACCTTCACTCATGATTTTCGGGTCAGTCTACTCCTACTTAGTTTTATTCCATAGAACGGCACAGTTGCGTTGTCAGCCGGTCATTCAACGTAGGGTCTGCCGTTTATCGGAATAAGGGCCAGTGTAACGCGTTTTGTCTGATTGAACATAACACGTCGTTGAACGGTTCGCAAGGATATTATTTCAGCTATATTTCTCAGAACTATCCGTTCGCTACCTGTGCATATCCACCTTTTTCCCGTCGGGTTCTCTCGCTCACTTCGTTCGCTTCGAGAACCGTTCCTCGAAAAACCTGGTGGGAAA